>PMNE01000046.1:4007-15059 GCA_003162635.1 Ignavibacteriota bacterium | reverse complement strand
AAATCAGAAGAAAGCCCGCACCTCGGCCCGCGCGGTGTGGACAGGCGGAAGCCCGCCCTCCGCACGGCCATCGTATGCGAGCGAGGCCTGCACAAATTGCGTCACCCGGTAGTCGAATGCCGCCCGCCAAATCCACGTTATTCCCGGCACTCTTCCCCCCGTCAATTCATAGGGGTAGCTGTCGAGGGAGCGATCGAGGTGGTCCTCCTCCCTCGATGCCTCCACGCGCGCCTGCCCGGCCCCCTGAAATGCATACACGCAGCGGACGGATTGCGTGTTCAATGCCGCATTCACTGCAGGTATCTGGAAACGATCCGTCGAATTCGCAAGCTCGAATTTCATTCCCAGTTCCAGGTTCTGTTCCGGGCGATAGGAAAAATCGAACGCAAAGGAATTCGACAGGACGTCATGCACCCGTGAGGAAGACTCCTGCGACGAGAGCCGGTCGATCTTGTTCACAAAATCAAACTGATTCGAAATTTCGGGGACGAGCTGCCACCGCAGCCGGAGCGAGCGCTCCCGGACGTACGACCGTTCGATGCCGCCGCTGTAATTGATCAGGCCGTGGCGTTCGGAAAAACGGACACGGGAGGAGAAATCCGGTTGTCCGTCCCACAGAAGAACGTCCTGTGTGAAGAGCTGCGATCCTGCAATGGTGGTCGAGTCGTTGAGAAACTTCTTCAGGTGGAGCAGATAAATCTGTTTGAGATCGGGCTCACTGCTCTTCTCTTCCACCCGCGCATAGGTCTCGGTGGTCAGCACATTCAACGCCTTGCTCCAGAACCCTCCCCCCCGTTCGATGAAACGGGACGGCGTGATTCGCGCGCGAACGCTGCTGTTCAGGTCGATGATGGGAAACAGGGCATCGGTCGGTACGGTGATGGCGATGAAGTCGCCGTCAAATCTCGTCTCAACAAATTCATTGTCGTCCGCGATGCCGTTGGCGTTCAAGTCCCCCAGGTATTTGTAGTTCCCCGTTCCCACGGGAACCCGGACGAACACCCTTTCCAGTTTGGATGTCCGCTGTGTTTCCGTCTCATAATAGAGGTCGAGATCGATCCCCCGGTTCAGGGGGCTGTAACGGGACTGGCTCCGGACGAGGACGGTCTGGACGTCGCTGTTTCCCAGCAGCCGGAACTCCGGCGTGAACCGCCGCTCCCGGAGCGTGACGTCAAGCGAACTGGCGAAGCTCCCCCGTTCTGCAAGACGGCCGGCATAAGTCTGGGTGAAGGAGTTGGATTGGCGCAGGAGCACCCCGCCATTGGCAAGATTGTCGTCCCTCCAGACATACTCGGCGGAGAGGGTCATGGGTCCCAGGTCCTTCACCCCCAGTTTCGGTCCGTACATGTCGTAGCTGAATGTCCCATCCCTGTATGTCGACCCCTCGATCGGCGTGATTTCCCGCCGTTCTCCTTCGTACACAAAAGTGGGAGTGAACCAACCGAGCGCGTAGGCGGCGGACCCTTTCTGCCGCAGCCATGCGCTGGCATTGTCCGCCTCCCTGTCTGTCGCATGGACATCCTCCAGCGAGTACGAGACAAGGGGAAGCCCCGGTCCCTTCAGCGAGAACGAACCCGCCTTCCGGACCGAGCTCTGCGCATCCCCCCGTGTGATTCTGCCGTACTCTCCTCCCACGGTCACGCCGTCGACCGGCATGTACCGCAGGGTCCCTTCCCTGATCTCCTCATCCCCCGTCGCAAGTGTGTCAACCCCCCATTTTCGCGTGAACTCGATGTCGTTGGTCCGGTCGATGGGCGTGAAGAGACTTCCCACCTTTCGTTCGAAGAGCGTGAGATCGAGTCCGCCGAAATCCATTCCACCCATGATGATCTTCCGGGGTGAATAGGCGGCTGAGAGTTTCATCGCCCCGTCCGAGGCCGCCACGCCGGGGAGAGAAGAGAACCTGTTTGCGTTGAACGTGCTCCTCGCATACTCGCCCGTGAGCGTCAGGTCCGGGAGCGGCTTCGTATCGATGGACATGTCCATGATCTGGGTCGATTGCGGGAACGGAAGCTGGACGATCGGCATGTAATCGCCCCCGCCGGGTCCATTCCAGACGAACACCCCCGCCTGCTGCCGTGTGTACTCCCCCTGCCCGGTTCCGACGAACGAGAACGTGACTGTATATTTTGCCAGGGGATCGCCCGGGGCATAGCGGTAGAATCGTACGGCGGCCCCCCCCGTAAGAACCGTATCCACGGCCTTGTACACTCCACCGGAATCGACCGCGGTAATGCCGCTGGTCACGGCCTTGCTCCGGTCAGATCCTGCAGCAGCGAGGATGGCACGGGCGCTGTCGGTCACCGAAAAATCGATCGGCGCGTCGGGGTCATCCGCCTCCCGGAGATACGTGAACGTGAGCCGCGCCTTCCCGTCGAAGAGGCCCGTAGCGACCTTGCTCCCGAAGAGGGACCGGGAATACTGGCGATCGGTGTACTCGTAGTCGATGGTGATCCGGGAGGCGGCCGTGATCAGGCGCCGCGCGGTGAACGTGATCTCCCCCGTTGAGTAGTCGATGGTGTAGTCGTTCGTTTCCCCCCGCGTCATCGCATCGCCGTTGACATAGACCCGCTCGGTTCCGGCGATGACGATAATGGACCGTTCCCCGTTGCGGCCCGTCAGCCGGTAGGGTCCCTGAACGGCGTCGAGCCCGTTGAACTGCATGGTGTTGAACTTTCCCCGCGTCACCGCACCGGCGACAAGAACGGATCCGTCCATGCTGCCGGCGGTGAGCGCACCCGTCGCCTCCGCCCCTTGCAGCTTCCGGCTGAGGCGGGAGAACTCCTGTCCGTTGAGGTCGAGCACGAAATCGCCCAACGTGGCGCTCACCGAGCTGCTCCGGATCTCCACGTACACCTTGTCGAATTCCTGGAGTGTCTGGGTCGTTCCCTCCGGCTGGATCGGCGTATTCTCATCGGTGAGGGCGGCGGAGATGTCGATATCAGAGCCGATCTTTCCCGCAAGCTGCATACGGAAGCCGGAGTTGAGGGAAAGGTCCCTGTTGGATCCGATCGTAAATCCACGGACGATACTCCCGCTCTTCTGGAGATTGGGGCCGAAGATGTCGTCCACATTGAATGAGCCGCGCGGTTTGGCTACTCTGAGGGAGTCCTTCCCCGAACCGCCGGGAAGGGTGGTCAGGGTCCGCTTGCTGTACGTGTCCTGAAAATGGAACGGGAAATAGGAGTACCGGAGGGAGAGCGTACGGCGGGCCTGAGGCATTCGGGCGAGGAGTGCGGCAACGGCGGCCGTGTCCAGCCGGAGCGTTCCGTACCGATAGACGATCGTGTAGTCGATGCCGCGCCGGAGAACCAAGAGGGAATCGACCGACAGGGTTTCCGATTCCGCCGCGATAAACTGATGCGGGAGGCGAATGAGCGAGTCGCGGAGGGCGGGNNGGGAGAGCCACAGGACGGCGAGCCGCAACGCGCAGCAGATCGTACGGACGAACCGACCCGTCCTCTCCATGGTCACAAGCCCCGGCGGATAAAATCCTTCAGTCCGAATCCCGGCTGCATCTCCCGGTCATAGCACGCGCTCCACCATGGAGCGTGTCCAGGACCCAGCTTGGAAAGCGAGCATGCGGGGAACAAAAGAGGAACAAGGGACGGGTTCGTTCATCTCCCGATTGTTTTTGCCGAGCGTGTTGCGTATATTGCAGTATGACGCTGGCCAAAGTGGCGGAATTGGTAGACGCGCTGGACTCAAAATCCAGTCCGGCTCACACCGGGTGAGGGTTCGAGTCCCTCCTTTGGTACACAAGAGGCAGCGACATCCCGCCCGACCGGCTATGTTCTTCTTCTCCCCCGCAGTTGTCCCCCTTCATCGCCTCAATCTTCGCGGAACCCGTATTTCTTGAGCGTCACCAGACTCTCCTGGAACACCACCTTGACAAATCCGGTTGCAGGGACGGCGAGGATCATGCCCAGAATTCCGAACATCTCGCCGCCGATGATGATGGCGAGCAGCACGAGCAACGGATGCAGGTTCACCCCCTTGGCAACGAGCGTCGGCTGGATGACGGAATCATCGAGGAGTTTGAGCGCGACGAATGCGAGGACGACCTGGAACACCTTGGTGATATCCCCCGTGTCGAAGAGGCACACGGCAATGGCGGGAAGAGCCCCCGCCACCGGACCGACATACGGTATCAGGTTCGCGAGTCCTGCAAAGAGTCCGATCACCAGAAAATACTTGACGCCGAGGATCCAGAGAGCAATCGTGGAAAGGACGCCAAACGTCACCGCGTCGAGGAACTGGCTCCGGAGGTAGTTGCCGAGCTGGACATCCATCTTGTATGCGAGATCGAGCGAGAACTCGAAATACTTGTTCGGCACGACGCTGATCAGCGCCTTCTTGATTTCCCGCCCATCCTTGAGCAGGAAGAAGATCATGAAGGGGACCGCAACGGCGTAGACGACCAGCGTGGGCCCTTCCTCGACAATGAAGTCGATGATCTTCCCGCTTGCAGAAATGCCGATTTCCTGTATCCGCTCCGCCAGGTCCACGTTGCCGAGTCCGAGAAACGCGAAGTTCTTCCGGACCACCGCCTGCAGACGCAGGATGAACCCGGCCGTCTGTTCCGTGCTCACGCCGGTGCGCAGCGCTTCCAACTGCGCCATGACAAGGGGTGAGACGAGGAGGAATAGTATCCAGCAGGCGGACGTCACGAAAAGGAAGAAGATGCAGGTGCTCGCAGTGCGCCCCAGGCCGCGGAGTTCGATGGCGGTCACCAACGGATCGAAGATATATGCGAGAAGGGCGGAAAGAACCACCATCTTCACCACTCCGGGAGCGGTAAACATGAGGAGGGCGAAGAACCCGAATCCCGAGATGACGAGCCACCGGTTCAACCTGGCGGTCTGCGGATTATTCATCGTCGGGACGTCCTCTTCTTTCGTACGGGGGGCGCGGGCTTCTTCGACGCCTCGAGCAGGCGCCGCATTTCCTCCACCCTCTCGTTGGCCGCGCGGAGGCGCGAGCTGATGATGCTTGCCAGGCTCAACACGATCTTCACGCCGAGATGCGGATTCCGTTCAATGAGACTGAAAAGGTCCGGCTGAAAAAATCCATAGATCCTGCACGGGGTTTTCGCCATGGCAGTGGCCGAGCGCGGTCCCCCGTCCAGGAGCGGAAGCTCGCCAAAGAACTCGCCATCCCCCAAATCCCCTACGTTGTCCGGGGCATCGTCCGTCTCGATCCCGATCCTCCCCGACTCGATAATGTACATGCCGAGCCCCGGGTCGTCCTGATGGAAGATCCTCTCCCCCGGCTCGTATTCCCTCTTGTGCAGTATCCGTTCGATGGCGGCAAGCTCCCGCCTCGTCAGATCCGCGAAGATGGGGATGGAGCGGAGCGTGTCGCGAAAACGGGGCTTCTTGTCCCGCTTGCCGAAGTGCATCAGCGTGGTGATCGTTGCGTTCATCGTGGTGGCCTGAGTTATTTCAACATGCCGCCGGCGCTTTGCCGGGTATAGCCGGAGGGCAGGGAAAAGATGTCGTCGGCAAGGGATTTCTTTTCGATCCGTGTGACGTCCTGGGAATCAATGACGTTCCCCCCGATCTTCGTGACCGTGCGGAGCGGGAAAACGCCCAGGGCGGTCAGCTCATCCACCTGAGGCGATTCCTCATCTTCCTCCCCTATACCGAGAATGGCTGCGAGCGTCGCCGCAAGCCCGGCCAGGCGCTTTGTTCCCCACACTTCCGTCGTCGCTTCGCCCGATTTCAGGACATAATGGTCGCACGGATACCCCAACACCGTCGTGCCCTGCCCCGACTTCTTGACCGTCCCCTTTCCCCTCTGCGCACCTTGCTTGTGTGGCTGGTCGGCGTGCGGGATTTCGACATACGTCTTGTCATCATCGTTGATCATCCACACCAGTTTCAGGTCCGACCGGTAGATCATGATGACAGCGGGCACCGACCCGCTTGCGGAATTGACGATGCGGGCCATGCCGTTCTTGACCCAGATGGATGTGACGTACTCCTGCCGCGACCCGGTCTGGTCGATCGTGACGTTGCGACTTTCGACAATACCTTCAAACTGGGCAACAGCCCGGCAGGAGGTCAGGAGGAAGAAGACGATGAGATACCGCATGAACATACGACAAAGCGATGGCATGGGAACGGACTGGTGCAGTTGGGTTCATCGCGAAGATACGGAGAATCACAACAAGAAGAAAGTTACAGATCCTCCTCCCCTTCACGGTGCCGGATGGGAAGGCGGCAGGCCGGGCAGCTCCAGGATGTCTTTCCGCTGCACCTTTCCGATGACGGTACTGTCTGTCTTCTCCGCAAAGCCGAGAAGATACAAGTCCCTTCCTTTGAAGAAATCGGCAATCGCCACGTTCGAAGCACGATCAGCGTACTTGCAGTACACCACGTCGTCATCGAAGAGCGGAGACCCGCTCCGGTAGCCGAAAACCCAGCCCTGGTGCGGCGGGGAAACGATCATCACGAGGGCATGGTGGATCCCCGCGGCCTGCACCGATTCGTAGGGCTCGCGAATATGCCTGGTCAGCCGGGAGACATGCATCGCCCTTTCCGGAAAGAACGTCGCCAGCGCAAGGATGAACGAAATCACGACAAACGCCGGCATCCACCAGTCTCCTGCCAACCCCTTCTTCACGACAAAGCCATGGGCGGCGACGATGCCTCGGGCGGAAAGAATGACGAGCGGGATGATCAGCTCGTAATAGTACACCGGTCCGAGGTCTGCCACGCCGGGAGAATAGTAAAAGAAATAGGCAACGCAAAAACACGCGATGATCCCCAGCAGGAGGCGGTCGGCAACATTCTTCTTCCCGATCACGATGGGAAGGAGGAAGATCAGACTTGCGGGTAGGCCAAAGAGGAATACATTCATGCGAACCGTGCTGACGGAAAGGTTGCGGAACCCTCCCCACAGCGTATGCCCCGCGGTCCCGAACCCCATTTGCTCTCCCGGGTCGTACAAGAGGAATGGGAACATGAGAGCATCTCCGGTCACGATCCGGTTGAGGCGGAGCGTGACGAGAAGAACGACCCCAAATCCCGCAACGAGAGCGAGTGTCCGGGACCAGATTCCCTTGCGCCTCCGCCAAAGATCGGCGCCTATGAGAGCGCCGAAGGGCGCGGCAAACCCGATTGCCGTCAACGACCTTGTATTAAACGCATAGCCGAGAGCGAGACCTGCCAGGAACGCGAGGATGGTTCCGGAGACGGAAGGACGGTCGCGGCGTGAGCACAGAAACAGATACATGAAGAGGGCGAGGAAGAACGCCGACGTGGTGTGGCTGAGGCGCGACGATGAGACGAGATAGAAGAACGGCGAGCTGCAGGCAAGGATTGCCGCGAGAATCGCCAGCCGCCGATCGCCGTAGAGTTCGAATGTGATGCGAGACAGCAGCAGGATGCTGAGGACGCTCAGCGCAATGATGCCGACGTACCTGTTGCCGAGAGCGAGCCCCAGGGCGATGACGGCAGGATGGCCAAGCGTGTATTTCCCCGTCCGTTGGGACATCGTGTTGATGATGAACGCGTTGTTGAAGCTCTCCGGAACGGGAGCAGGAGGGTTGACAACCCTCCCGAGGAGAAGGGTCTTGGCCTGGAAGTCGTACGTGTTCTCGTCGTCGGTCACCTCGGTTTCGTGGAAGAGCGCTTGTGTTGAGACAACCAGGACAAGGGCCGCGCCGATCAGAAGCACCCACAGCGCCGTCGTCTCCCGCCCCCGGGGGACAAAACGCAGGCGGAGACCGGCGCGCGTGCATGCCGTGGCAAAAAGGATTGCCGCAGGGAGAAGGAACACGAACTTCCAGAGCATGGAGAGCAGCTCCTGGTTCGGGAAGAAGCGCGTGAGAACGGTGCTGTCCCGGGCATAGACGAAATCGGAGATGACAAAATCATCCCGCGAGGCGGCAACAACGGCATAGAGAAGAAGAAGGATGAGCCCGGCGGCTGCGGGACCCCAGACCCCTTCTCTCTTTTCCCCTTCACGAACCATTTTTTTCTTCGTGGTATTCTTCTTCGGTGTTGACCTGCCAGATGTTCTCCCTGGTCGCGACCCCGTTGATGATGTTATCGACGGCAGTCATTGCCGTCAGCATGGAATGATCCATGTTGTTGTAGCGGTGCATGCCATTCCTGCCGATGAGGAATAAATTGTCGATCCGGTCGAGATACTCCCTGATGAGAGGGAACCGCTCGTAGCCGCCGAAGTATGCGGGGTATGCCTTGGGCGAACGGATGACGTTCCCGTCAAGAAACGCGTCCGGGTCGGCGAGCTCCAGCTTCCCCAGTTCGCGGATCCCCAGGGCGATGAGATCCTGGTCGCTCATGCTCCAGAGTGCATCCGTATCCTGACAGAAGTATTCAAGTCCGAGCAGGGTGCATGTGGGATCACTGACAAGCGAAGGACTCCAGTTGTTGAAGACCTGGATCCGACCGACCTGCACATCCGCCTCCTGCACATAAATCCAATTGTCGGGGAGTCTTCCGTGCTTCGTCTTCAGCGTACGGAAAAGAAGATCAACTGTCACGAGGTCGCGGTAGCGGAGATCCTCCGCCGTCTCCTTCACCTCGGGGGGGACGGCTTCTCCCATGGCGAGCACAAGATCGCGGATGGGCATCGTGGAGAAGACATAGTCAGCATGGATGGTCGCGGCTCCTCCCGTCGCCGCATCCTTCACGCGGACGCCGGTGACTCTCGCCCCATCCCGGTCGATGCCCACCACACAGTGGTTCAGTCGGATTTCCCCGCCCAACGCACCGATCCTCGAAGCCGCGGTTTCCCACATCTGTCCCGCGCCGCGCTTTGGATAGAGAAAGGAGGAGATCAGGCTCGTTTCCGCCTTTTTCCCCTGTCGGCCGCGCCCACCGGGCAGGAACTGCCTCAGGGCATCGACCACTGCTTTCCCGATGGAGAGTCCTTTGATCCTCTGCGCTCCCCATGCCGGCTGGATCTGACTGCATGGGACGCCCCAGACCTTTTCGGTATAGTCCTTGAAGAACGTTCTGTACAGTTCCCTTCCAAACCTGTTGATGAAGAAATCCTCAAGGGAATTTACCTCTTTCAGGGGAAAGAGGCGGGCATAGCCATAGCTCATTGCGAATCGGAAGAGAGTCGCTGGTCCGAGGTTACGAAGCGTGGCGAACGTCGGCGAGAGCGGATAGTCGAAGAACTTTCGGCGGAAGAGGATGCGCGTCAGCCGTGTGAGGACGAGCATGACGTCGTCTGTCGTCCCGGGATCGGGGCCGCCGGCATGGGCCGCAGCTTCGGGGATAGCCCGAAGGATCCCCTCCCTGGTCGGCGCTGCCACCAGGTCATCCATCTTTTGGAGGGGAAGCATGGAGAACCACCAGGAAACGACCCGGCCGGATTTGGAAAAGAATCTGTGCGGGCCCACATCCGTCCGGTTTCCGTGATGACTGACCGTGCGTGCAAGTCCTCCGACAACATCCCCCGCTTCGAGAACGATGGGGTGGAGGTCCGTCCGCGTGACCAGTTCATACGCAGCGGTCAGACCTGCGGGGCCTGCGCCGATGATCACGACGATCTTCTGTTTCTCCAACGATGGCTTTCCTTTCGTGGGATTCGCGAGCGATCGGGAAAACCTCAGGCAGCCAAAGTGCGCCGACGGCGGGCCAACAGGAAGAACGGGAGGAGGACCGCGCCGATCACGAACCCTCCTGCATGTGCCCACCACGCAACTCCTCCCCCCGCAGCGGAGCCGACCTGGCTGAAGGTCCCCTGAAGGAATTGCATGAGGAACCAGAAACCGAGGAACAGAAAAGCCGGCACTTCCACCACGGGAAAGAAGACGAACAAAGGAATCGCGGTCAGCACCCGTGCCCGGGGGAAAAGGATGAAATACGCCCCCAGGACGCCGGCAATCGCGCCGCTTGCGCCGAGCAACGGGACGGACGATTCACGATCAAAGTACACTTCCACCAATGCCGCGCCCACTCCCGCCAGGAGGTAGAAGACGAGATAGCCCGCGTGTCCCAGGCGGCCTTCGACGCTATTCCCGAAAATATAGAGATAGAGCATGTTCCCGAGCAGATGCATCCATCCCGCATGGAGGAACATTGACGCCACCAGTGTCCATACGGGGTGGAACGCGAAGTATCCGTGAAATACCGTCGCAGCGATGGCCGTCGGGGTAACTGCCATGACACGGAGGAAGTGATCCAGCCTTCTCCCCCCCAGGGAAAGCTCATACAGAAACACAGCCCCGCAGGCCGCGATGAGGGCATAATTGACAAACGGCACCGTCCTGGATTTGACGGTATCGCGGATGGGAATCATGAAGCGGACCGGGAATGGGAAGGACGTTCATGCGTTGGTTGAGATAGTAACCATTTGAGCCCGGAATGTCAAGCATACGCGCCTCCTTTGCATGCGCCTGTCTTGCATTTCCCTCCTTCCTTTGCTATCTTTTCGTCGTGTTGCCAACGGATTGCTCAACGTTCACATTGTTGTGCGTCTTGTCCCTCCATATATAGAGTCGCTCGAGCCCTACAAGCCGGGGAAGTCGATTGCCGAATTGCGAAAAGAGTTCGGTATCGTCGACGTGACAAAACTGGCTTCCAATGAGAATCCCCTCGGTCCCTCTCCCCTCGCCGTCGAAGCCATCCGCAGCCATACCGCCGATCTCCATTTCTATCCCAACGGCGGACTCGAACTGCGCGAGGTCCTGGCGGAGCGGTTTCATCTCAAAGTCGGCAACGTGATCGCCGGCAGCGGATCGGAAGGGATCATGTCGAACATCATCCGCACCTTTCTCTGCGACGATGACGAGGTGCTCACATCGGACGGGACGTTTATCGGCTTCTACGTCCTTGCCCGTTCGCGCGGCACGAAGCTCGTCACGGTTCCCCTGCGCAACTACCATTTCGACCTCGATGCTCTCGCCTCCCGCATCAACGAGCACACGAAGATCATCTACCTGGCCAATCCCAACAATCCGACCGGGACCATTTTTACGACGGCGGAGTTCGACGCCTTCATCGGGAAGGTTCCCCCGCGCGTCCTCATCATCCTCGATGAAGCGTATTTCGAATACGCGCAGCACAA
>PMNE01000046.1:0-3932 GCA_003162635.1 Ignavibacteriota bacterium | reverse complement strand
GCCCATACCGACCGAAGCAAACTTCTTCTGTATTCCCTTCGACACTGTGGCAACGGTCCATGAGGTGTACCAGGGTTTATTGCACCGCGGAGTCATCGTCAGGCCGCTCGAGGCATTCGGACTTCCCCTCTGCCTCAGGATGACCATCGGCACGGAGGTGCAGAACCGCATCCTGATCACGGCGTTGGGGAGCATCCTCGCCGCACGTCCCCGTGTCTTTCTTCACCATTGACCTCCCAAGCGCCCGAATCCGGCCACCATCCTCCCATTCTCCCAGGAAAGACCAGACAAGGAATTCACATGCCCGACAATTCATCACCCCTGCCGGAACGGGTTCGCGCCGCGCATTCCCGGGACACGGATCAGGACGCGCCGCCCGCTCTCCCTTACCGGAACATCGGGGACGTGCTGGAGCATCATGCCGACGTGTACGAGCAGAAGCCCTTCCTGGTGTTCTACTCCGAAGAGGGACAGCGAAGCGAGATCTCGTACCGGGAGTTCCATGAAGAGGTCTGCAAGTCGGCCAACGCGCTCCGGACCCTGGGAATCGGGCGCGGAAGCCGCGTGGCAACGATCTCTTTCAATCATCCCGATCTCGTCACCCACTACTTCGCGGCGTTTCTGCTGGGGGCCGTGATCGTCACGGTCGATCCTCTTGCGGACGAAGAACAGATTGCGAAGACCCTGCGGCACGCCGGGGCATCAGTCGCCCTTGTCCGCGACCGGCTCGTCGATACCATCATCAAACTCCGCCCTCCCTCCCTCACAACGATCGTGGAGGTCGGTTCGCATCTTCACACGGATCTCCCCCATTGGCAAACGCTTCTCCAGACGCAATTGCCCCGTTTCATCGTGCGCGATGCGGTTGCCTCCGATGCGGCTGCCATGGTGATTGCCGCCTCCGGGATCGAAGGAGCCACGGCGTGGGTCACCCTCACGCACGAGAACGTTTTGGCGGAAACGCTCAGCATCGCCGAAACGCTCAAGATCTCGGACGACCAGAAGCTGATGTGCGTTCTTCCCGTCTATCATGCAAACGGGCTGCTGACGACACTGATGACGCCGTTTCTGGCAGGCGGAGGCGTGGTCTTGAACCAGAGATTTCAGAGCGAGAGGTTTTTTGAGCGTATCAGCATTGAGCGGGTCACAATGGTCGGGCTCGTCCCCGCCCTCCTCCGCTCCCTCATCCGCGCAAAGCTCGACATGGAGGCCTACAAGCTCGCGCAGTTCCGCTGCGTGCTATGCAGCAACGGACCGTTGACGGTGGAACTGGCGCAGAAGTTCGAACAGACCTTCCGCATTCCCCTCGTCCATTGCTACGGGCTGACGGAGACCTCGTCACTCTGCTCCTCCCTTCCCGCCGAACTCCCGGCACAGGAGCACAAGGCGTGGTTGACCAAACATGGCTTCCCCTCCATAGGCACACCGCTCCCTTTGTGCGAGATGAACATCCACGATGGAGAGGGGAATGAGATGGGGGAAAAAGAACGCGGCGAGATCGTCGTCCGCGGGCCCAATGTGATGGCCGGGTATGACGACGACGCGGTCGCCACGGAAGCGGCTTTCGCGCACGGCTGGCTGCGCACGGGCGACGAGGGCTTCTTCCATTACGATGAGGAGGGGAGGAAGTTTTACTTCATCACCGGGAGGATGCGGGAAATGATCATGCGGGGCGGTTCGGCGATCCCGCCGATGGAGGTCGATGAGGTACTGGCGCACATCCCCGGAATCGAGCTCGGCATCGCCGTGGGCTTTGACAATGATGCCTGCGGCCGGGAGGTGGGCGCGGTGGTGAAGGTGAAAGACGGCGCGATCGTTACGGAGGATGCCGTGCTGGCATTCTGCCGGAAGCACCTCCCCTTCGCCATGCGGCCAAAGGCCGTCGTCCTGCAGACATCGATCCCTGTCACCCCGGCGGGAAAGTACCGGCGGCAGGAGTGCGCGTCTCTTTTCGCCCGATGGAAAGCGACCCGGTTTTCCGAGCAGGCATAGAAACGCCCCGTCACCGTTGCGGCAGCGGGGCGCGGCGCAAAGGCCGGAGAAACCGTTTCGTCAGAACAGGCCGACAAGAAGTGCCAGATTGATCTGCGCTCCTCTGCCGCTGACATCACTGGGAACCCCCAGCAGATCGTAATTTCCGTCAACTTTCCAGGTCGGAGAAGCCATCACCGCGTAGCTCACCCCGGTGCGCACCGCCATCCAGGGAAGCACGGTGTACTCCACATTGAGCGAAGGGACAAAGACAAAGAATGACCCCGTGAGAACACGCGTCACGTTTGCCTGCGGCGCTCCCAGACCACCCCCGAGATAATCCTGTTCTCCCTGCCATGTGTTCGAGAGGCCGTTCGATTGCCGCAGTGTGATGTCGATCCCTCCGCCGCCAAGCATCCCTCCCACCGCAACAACCATGCGTTCGAAGACAGGGACCACATATTCAATCGTCACGCCCCCGTAACCGAGTTTGAGCTGCGTGTCGCGCCGGATGTTGTTGGCATCGAGCGCTGTGCTGCTCAGTGAGCCGCTCATCCCCACGCCGCCGATACGCACGTTGGGAAGGACCATGATATAAATGGCGCCGCCACCGCCGTAGAGGAACATCCCGTTCTCTGACAGGGGGGCAGCATGACCCGCCTTCAGAAAAGAGTTGATGGAGCCCAGCTTCGGGAATATCACACCCGGCGTGAAACCGACAAAGAGCCCGACCTTGGCCGCGCGTGCACGTTTCGGCGGAATCACCTCATCTTGTGCAAGGCCGAACGAAACGCAGCACACGACCAGCATCGCGACAATTGAACGTCTTTTCATGAAGCGCTCCGATAGGGTGTTTGTGGCTTGCAATGTAAAGAAGAGCGCGGTCATATACAACGAGCCGGCCCCGCTGCTTCTTCGCGAGGGAGACCTTGCATTTTCACCCTTTGTTTTCTTTCTTCTTCCATGCTCCGCCGCCCCCACATTCCCGCTGCACGCACGACCGCGCTCCTGCTCTTTCTCCTTGCGAGCGGACTCTCCCCTGCGCACGCCCTGACGCCGTCCGACTCCTCCGCCGCAGGATGGTCCCTGTTCCCTGGAAACCTTGCCTTCCTCCCCCTTACGGCAAACGATCAGGAACCGAAGGTCGGCCTCCGCAAGGAGATGGGCGCGTCAAAGCTCAAGCTTGACATAGGCAGCAGCATCGACTTCCTCGAGTTCCGTCCCGATACGACATCCCGTCTTCGCCTGGGGGCGGAATTCTTCACCTACGCACTGACAAGTTCGGTGGTCCACCAGCGCCTGCAGGTCATTGCCGTCGACGGGTATTTCGGGGGGCACATTTCCTACACCTGCCGGACCGGTTCTCCTTTTGTCGCTTTCCGGCTCCGCATCGTGCACCAGAGCGGACATCTTGTCGACGGCGACTGGGACACGGCGACGATGTCATGGATGCAACCCAGCGGCCCGGTCCCCTACACGAGAAATTTCGGGGAACTGACCGCATCCGCTTCCTGGAACTGCGGTCCGGGCGTCGTGATGGCGTATTCCGGCGTCAGCTATTCCACGCTGGTGCGCCCCTCCGACCTGGCCCGCTGGAGTACTCTCCACGGGGTCGAAGTGCACTCCACGGCGCCGTGCGGACACATCCTTGACAAGCCGATCCATCTCTTCGCTGCGGATCATCTGACGTTTGCCGGCGTTCCGACGTACTACGGATCGAACAACCTCGAGTTCGGCGTGAAATGCGGCACGTGGGAAGGCCAGGGGTTTCGGCTTTACGTGAACTACTCGACCGGGCTGGATTCCTTCTCCCAGTTCTACTCAGTCAGGAGCAGCCAATGGGGGGTAGGATTCACATTTGATTTCTGGTAGGGACGGATGGCACCGGATCTGTCCCTGGATAACTCGTTGTTGCAAGGTCGTTGATTCTCATTATCCCAACTCTCCCCCTCACTCCCCCT
>PMNE01000028.1 GCA_003162635.1 Ignavibacteriota bacterium | reverse complement strand
GCATTCGCCTCGGAGCCCTCGCCGAATTCCGAGTCGCCCCGTTCGCGGATGTACCGTCGCGCCTTCTCGACATACTCCCAATAGACGGTGTACAGCTCCGACAGCTTCACCTCGCGCCCCGTCAGGCGATGAACCTCCGACTCGAAGAACGACGTCGTCGAGAAGCACCAGCACATGCCGGAGTTCCCTTGTGAGACCGGGGGCGTGTGCCAGACGGCGGTGAAGTCTTTCACGTCGGCAGGAGCGCTGATGCGGCGGAAGTCAACGCGCATCGACTTCTTGGGTTCCTTGGCATGGGTCCGGAATTTCTCGGAATCCGCCTTGATCTTGTCCATGAACTCGTTTTTGGAAACCTCGAAGACGACAGAGTCGCGCGCGTCTGTTTGTGCGGCAAGCCGGGCCGCAGCGAGTGCCGCCAGCACCAGCAAAAGCGATGATCGTTTCATGAGAGGAGCTTCCGATCTGGTATGTGGATCTGGAGCGGGAATCATATCTTGTCTAAAGATACTCAACATTACGAAAACAAACCGCCCCGGATTTCGGCAAATCGCTGCCGCCATCCAGGGCGTGGGGGAGACTTCTTCGCACGTCACCGATGCATAGGCACATGAAGCAGCTCGCGCGTCTCCTCCTGAAAAACCGCCACCCGAAATGAGCGGTCCCTCACCTCGACAGAAATCACTCCGTTCTCCTTGAAGACGCGGTGGTTTGGAAAGAGCTGCTGGATCTCCTGTCGTGCATGCTCCAGACTCGGGAACGTTGATGTCTCCAGGCGCTTGCGGGAGAGCTCCTCCAGAACTCCTATTCCCTTCACCTGTCGTATCTTCATTTCTTCTCCCTTTGTCCTAATGAGGGGGATTGAGAGCCACCTGTGAAAATAGAAACTTAGGGGCAGGTACTGATACTACGCTTGAAATAAACCGTCGTTACAGTAACGATTTGAATCGAGAAAGTCAACTCTGGAACATTCTGGAATCGGTGGCGATTATATATAGGACTATTTTGGTCGTATTTATACTCAAAAAAATGCCATATTCATTCGGCAACGTCAAAGTAGCTTCGGATCTTTCCTGCTGTCTTCTCCCCGACAATCTCCCGCAATTGTTCTACTGTTGCAAAGCGCACTCCCTGAACCGAGCCAAATGCCTCAAGCAACTCTTTCGCCCTGGCCTTCCCCACGCCGTCAATGAGATCGAGTTCCGTGCGAAGTGTTCGTTTTGACCGAAGTGTTCGGTGGAACGTTATTGCGAACCGATGGGCCTCGTCTCTCACTTGTTGGAGGAGGCGCAGTCCGGACGACGTTTTCGGAATTGACTCCGGATCACTTTTCCCCGGCAGGAAGACATCCTCCAGACGTTTCGCCAGTCCGATCATCGGTCGCCCCGCAAGCCCCAACACCGTTAGACTTTCCATTGCGCTGGACAGCTGTCCCTTTCCCCCGTCAATCACGATCAGGTCCGGCAATTCCCCCTGCTCCTCCAGGACCCGGGCGTACCGGCGGCGCACCACTTCGCGCATGCTCGCAAAATCATCGGGACCCGTCACCGTTTCAATCTTGAATTTCCGGTACTCGCTCCTTCGCGGCTTGCCGTCGACAAAGACCACCATCGATGCGACGGGGTCGCTCCCCTGGGTGTTGGAATTATCGAAGCATTCGATCCGCCGCGGCGGTTTCACGAGGCGAAGGTCCCGCTGGAGGGCAATCACAGGATGAGGAATCGTGTCGGCCCGTTTCATCTTCTGAATCTTCAACTCATCGAGGAGAAACTTCGCATTGCTCCGTGTCAGCCGGACGAGCTTCGCCACCTCACCCTCGGCAGGCACGAGGAGGTCGACCTTCTCCCCTTTCTGCCCGCTCAACCATTCCGTGAAGGCCTCTTCGTCATTGACCGGCGAGGAAACCACAACCTCCTTCGGCACGAAACCGGCGTCGAGATAGTACTGCTGGATCACGACACCGAGGATCTCCCCCTCTGTCCGCCCTTCGACATTGCCGAGATAATAATGCTGTCGTCCGACGACCTTTCCTTCCCGCAGCTTAAAAATAACGCCGCACGCATCGTCCCCCTCCGCCACGCACGCAATGATGTCGCGTTCGACCGCATCGAGGTCCACCACCTTTTGCTTCTCGCCGTATGCTTCAAGCCCCTTGACCCTGTCGCGGAGAAGCGCGGCTTCTTCATACCGCTGCGCGCCGGAGAGCTGCGCCATCTCTTGCCGCAGTGATCGAACCAACGCGCCGGTCTTTCCCTCCAGCAGGGATGCGACCTGGCCGATCATCGCCCCATAGCGCTCGCGCGATACGAGTCCCTCACACGGTCCTTCGCACTTCTTGATGTGATAATCGAGGCAGACCTTGTGCTTCTTCTTTGCGACCGTTTCCTCCGTGATGAGGAAGTTGCAGCTCCGGATCATAAAAATATCGCGAATCGCTTTCAGCGCAGCCCGGACGTTTTTGACATCGGTGTAGGGACCAAAATAGCGCGACCCATCGCGGCGGACCTGACGTGTAATGAAGGCGCGAGGGAACGGCTCGTTCGTGATGAC
This sequence comes from Ignavibacteriota bacterium, assembly GCA_003162635.1. GTDB lineage: Bacteria > Bacteroidota > Ignavibacteria > UBA10030 > UBA6906 > Fen-1260. The sequence goes on along the minus strand of PMNE01000028.1, from coordinate 195 downwards.
GATGTAGGGATAGCTCTTATCGTCCTTCAGGCTGACGTTATAGCGGGGTTTGAGCTTCTTGATGATGTTGGCCTCGAGAATCAACGCCTCGACTTCGGAGTCGGTGACGATGATCTCAAGATCGGTCGCCTTCGTCAGCATCTGCTCGATCCGGGGGCCGAGCGAGCGTGACTTCTGAAAGTACTGGCGCACCCT
>PMNE01000105.1:5120-5764 GCA_003162635.1 Ignavibacteriota bacterium | reverse complement strand
ATGGCGCCGCTGTTCCGCACACCGAAACGATCGCCGGCAAGCCCATAGACGTACAGCCGGCCTCCGGTGGCGCCATAGAGCGCGCAATGCCCGATGATCGCATTCTCTTCGGGGGGATAGGTGGCCTCCGGGAAGGGCTTGATAATAACCGATCCGCCCGACATTGATTTGCAGACGGAATCATTTGCCTCACCGTGCAGAACAACCTGAAGAGGGTCCACCAAGAACACGCCGAATCCCTGTCCCGCGCTCCCGGTGAAGGACAAGCAGATATTCCCATTTCCCTTCCACCCCTCCACAGGTTCGCCCCGCAACCGCCTCTCATGTATCCGGCGGGCAATCTCCCCCGAAAGCGTCGCCGTGATCGCGCGGTCGGACGTTTTCACTGCATACGAGAGGTTGACAGGTTTGCCCTCATCAAGCGCCGGAAGCGCATCGCGGACAATCGTTACGTTGAGATCGCCAAGCCCTTCCTTGTCCATGGGGACCGATGCGCCATCGTCGGCACGGGGGCCGGCGAGGAAGAATTGGAGACTCAGCTTCCTCTCGCGGACGAACTTTTCGTGTCCCGCCGCGATGTGCAGAAGATCGGTCCGTCCGACAAGCTCCTTCAGGGAACCGACTCCCATGCCTGCAAGAATGCC
>PMNE01000105.1:0-5052 GCA_003162635.1 Ignavibacteriota bacterium | reverse complement strand
GAGGGCCTTGTGCGCCTCCATCAGGCCGAATTCCCACGGGAGACCGGCATGCTTCATCGAACCGAGGGTCGCAGCCCCGGTCCCCCCATCCCCGCCGGCAATGTAGATGATGTCGGCCCCTGCCTTCGTCACGCCGACGGTGATCGTCCCGATCCCGGAGCCGGAGACGAGCTTCACGCTGATCTTCGCCGACGGGTTCACCTGCCTCAATTCGTAGATCAGCTCTTTCAGATCCTCGATGCTGTACACGTCGTGCAGCGGAGGCGGAGAAATCAAGTCCACGTGCGGAAACGAATGTCGCGCCCGGGCAATGTCCGCGTCCACCTTCACGCTCATCAGTTGTCCCCCCTCGCCCGGCTTTGCTCCCTGCGCGATTTTGATCTGGAGCTCGCTCCCCGCCAGGAGATATTCCGCGGTCACGCCGAACCGGGCCGATGCAACCTGCTTCGTGGAGGCAGAAGTCCCATCCTTGAGGTAGTAAGGGTTTTCCCCTCCCTCGCCGCTGTTGCTCCTTCCGCCGAGTTCCTTCATCGCATGGATGACGTCTCGTTGGCTCTCTGCGTTGACGGCGCCGAACGACATTGCGCCGGAACCAAACGTGCGGAGGATCTCCTCCCGCGACTGCACACGATCGGGAGGGAGCGGCCTGTCCGCTTTGGCGAGGTCAAAAAGATGGCGGACGCTGATCGGTTCCGCATCCCGTCCGAGCTGGAGGTATTCCTCGTACACCTGCCGCTCTTCCGCCGGGGGGAGATCCCCCCGCACAAGCCTATGCACAAGCTTCGCACGGGCGGCGGTCATCGAATGCTTCTCACCCACACCCCCGCGGACGTTTTCGCGGAATTGATACGTCTGAAGCAGTTTCCCGCTGTATTCCGGTTGCGCGGCAAGGCCCGTCTTCCAGAGGATATCCTGTGCCAGCTCGTCATATCCGATGCCGCCGAGCGGCGTGGGATTTCCCGGGAAGAAATTCTCCATCAACTCGGGTCCGAGTCCGATCGCCGTAAAGAGCTTCGCGCTCATGTAGCTCTGGACAACGGAGATGCCGCTCTTCGACATGATTTTCAGCAGCCCTGATTCCAATGCCTCGATGTAGTTCCTCTCCCGGATATCCGGCACGAGATGGCGGAACGACGCATCGTCGTCATTGCGCGCGATCTCAAGGGCAAGGTACGGACAGACGGCGGCAGCGCCGAAGGCAATGAGCGAAGCGATATGGTGCGGTGTCCGGGCCTCGCCGGAATGGACCATAATCGTTGTCTGGAGCCTGACACCGTGGACGTTCAAGACGCGGACAACCGCTCTGAGGGCGATCAGACTGGGGATCGGAGGACGTTCAACGGTTGCGTCCGCATCGCTGAGGACGATGACGCTGGACCCGCTTTTCGCCGCTTGCAAGACGGCGGCGGCAAGGGCGTCCACCGCCGGCTTGAACCCTGCGATCCCGTCGCCCCGAGAAAAGAGCATCGCGAACACTTTTGGGATAATGTGGGATTCGGATGGGCGCTTCGTCGTCAATCCCTGGAGGAAGCGCATCTGTCCCAGGCTCAATACGGGACCGGGCAGCTCCACCGCCTCACCCAGCGGCACGAGATCCTTCGCAAAGAAAATGTTCGGCCGGCGCCCGAGGAAAACCCGCAGGTCGGTGATGTTCTTCTCCCGGATGTAGTCAAGGGGAGGGTTTGTCACCTGGGCGAAGTTCTGGTAAAAATAATCGAAGAACGGCCTTGGCTCGGACGAAAAGACATTCGGCCGGGCGGTATCGCCCATCGACCCGATCGGTTCCTTTCCCGTCGCGATCATGGGGTAGAGGATACGGTCGATCTCCTCTTCCGTGCAGGTGAAGAGGTTCTTGCGGAAAACGCTCACGGGCGTACCGGCGTCCTCCGCGGCCACCGAGCCGACAGGGATGGTGCGGGGATCGAACTTCGCATCGCGGTTTTCCCGCGAGAGACTCGGGTCGCGGAAATGCACCCGCCCGTTCGTCAGATCCACTTTCACGCCGGTCCCCGCATGTAGGATTCCCTTCCGCTGGATGAGTGATTCATCCAGCGCGAACGATCCGGCTTCGGAGGAAAGATAGAATGCGTCTTCCGTCAACGTCCACCGGGAGGGACGGAAGCCGTTCCGGTCGAGCCGCGCGCCGATGTTCTTCCCATCGGCATACATGATCACCGCAGGGCCGTCCCATGGCTCCATGGCCCGGCTCCAGTACTTGTAGAAGGCGTTCTGGCCGTGTGCCGGAGGCATCATGATCGCAAGAATATCCTCGATCTGCGGGATGCTGCTCCGGTAGAGAAGGGCCTCCACCATTTCGTTGAGACTCCCCGAATCGCTGATGTTCCCGTGCGTCACGAGCTGGTTGTCTTTGAGGCCCAGCGACTTCTCCCGCGAGAAGGCGCGTGAGCGGTTCCCCGCGATCGTATTGATCTCCCCGTTGTGCGCAATGATCCGGAATGGTTGCGCCTTGTCCCATGTTGTCGCCGTGTTCGTGCTGAACCGCCTGTGGAAGAAGGCGAACCGGGTCACAAATGCCGGATTGCCGAGATCGAGGTAGAACCTCTCCAGCGCCTCCGCACGGGTCAATGCCTTGTACACGATCGTCGTCGCTGAAAGGGACGTGAAGAAGAACTCGTTGTTGATCCCCCGGTCCGCCTCTTGCGTGCGGACAGCCTGTTTCGCCGTATAGAGAAGCTGATCGAACGACGCATCCGTTCTGCAGTGCGACGGCCGGCGGATGATGGCATGTGCCATGGCAGGCATGGAGCGGGCGGCGTCCGCACCCAGAACCGCGGGGTTGGTAGGAATCTCGCGGTAGGCCGCGACCTCGAGCCCATAAAACCGGAACGTCTCTTCAAAAACCCGTTTGGAAAGCGCCATCCGGACGGGGTCGCGAGGCATGAAGAGTGTGGCGACGGCCACCTCCCCCCGCTGGTATCCGAGCAGCGAGAACGGGATGTCGGTCATCACCCCTGCGCCGTCGCCTGTGACCTGGTCCGCCCCGCATGCACCGCGGTGTTCAACGCACCGCAGGGCATGAAGTGCTTCCTGCAGGATCGCGTGGCTGTACACACCCGTACGGGCCGCGACAAAGCCGACGCCGCAGCTCGAGCGCTCCTCCCTGTCAAAAGGGGATACCGCTATGTCCTTGTTCTCATCCACTTCCGCTGTTCCTTCCGCCGGGTCCCGGGGTTTCCGTGGCTTTCCCTATGTAAAGGGGGCATACGTATGAGTACAAAAAACAGAGGGAATACGCAAGTGAAAGTTAAGAATGGGAGGCATTCCCCCTTTTCTTCCTTCACTCATTTTCCCGTGACAATGTCCGGATTTCTCCTTACGTTACCTGCCGTTCCCTGCATTCCTCTGTTCCCGGACTTTCCAGACTCTTTCATTCCCATGACAACGTCATCTCCCCGATACCAATGGTTCGCCGCGGGCGACCTGAACGGCTTCTTCGGCCTGATGTTCGACAACATTACCGTTCTTTCCTTCCTCTCGGGCATCCTGATCGTCGTCTTCGGGTTTCCCCCCGACATCATCTTCGGCAGGATGATCCCCGGCACCGCCTTCGGCGTCCTCATCGGGGATCTGGTCTACACGTGGATGGCATTCCGGCTGGCAAAAAGAACGGGAAATCCCACCGTGACGGCAATGCCGTTGGGGCTCGACACCCCCTCCACCATCGGCATCGCGCTCGTCGTTCTCGGTCCCTGTTTTCTCGCCATGAAGGCCAAGGGTCTTGGCGAGCGTGAAGCGGCGATAATGACCTGGTATGTGGGGATGGCAACGATGGTGATGATCGGGCTTCTGAAGGTCGGACTTTCCTTTGTGGGCGGGTGGGTCCAGCGGATAGTCCCCCAGGCCGGGCTCCTGGGATCTCTCGCGGGGATCGGACTTGCCCTCATCGGGTTCGTCCCGCTGGTCGATGTCTTCGGAATGCCGATCGTCGGCTTGATCGCTCTTGGCCTCATTCTCTATACGCTTGTCGCCGAGATCCCTCTTCCCAAGAACATTCCCGGCGTCCTCGCCGCGGTCTGTGTGGGAACAGTTCTCTACTACATTATCGGCCCCCTCGGACTGATCACCGGGTACAGCGGTTTGCCGTCACTCCAGGTGCACTTCGGACTTCCTATCCCGACGCTTGATTTCCTGCACGGACTGGTTCCCGCTCTCACATATCTTCCGATCGCGATCCCATTCGCCTTGCTGACGGTGGTGGGGGGAATCAATACGACGGAAAGCGCGCGTGTGGCGGGGGACGACTACAGGACCCGTGATATCCTCCTGACGGAGGCGGTGGCAACCCTTATTGCCGGCGTCACGGGTGGCGTGGCGCAGACAACCCCCTACATCGGACAGCCGGCGTACAAGCGGATGGGATCGCGGGCGGGCTACACGCTCTTGACCGGATTGTTCATCGGGATCGGCGGGATGCTGGGGCTTGTTTCTTTTACCATCGAGCTCATCCCCCGTGCGGTCCTCGGTCCGATCCTAGTATTCGTCGCGCTCGAAATCATCGTCCAATCATTCCAGGCAACCCCGAAGCGGCATGCCGCGGCAGTGGCGTTCGCCTTCTTCCCGACCATTGCCCGTCTCCTTTCGATCAAGTTTGCGAACACGGACCTCGTTCCCGCGGCAAACTTTGCCCATCTACTCGAAGTACAGGGAAAGGGGATTTCGGAACTCCTCGTCACGATCGCGCTCGGCAACGGGTTTATTCTTACGGCGATGCTTTGGGGCGGATTTCTTGCGGAGCTCATCGACAGGCGGCTCAAGAGGTCGGCGGTGTACCTTTTCATACTCGCGCTCCTCACATTCTTCGGGATCACCCATTCGGCATCACCCGACGGTCTGATGTATCTGCCGTGGACGCTGACGGGAGCATCGCTGCAGATCCCGTATCAGTTTGGCGGGGCGTATGCGTTGCTCGGTTTGCTTCTCCTCGCGCTGTCGGCAACGACGAGGGAGCAAAAAACGGTGGCTTGAAGCTGGGAATTTGTTTTCGTATTTTGTGTTTAATCCTTTCTTGGGAGAGGTGGCCGAGTGGTTGAA
>PMNE01000109.1 GCA_003162635.1 Ignavibacteriota bacterium | reverse complement strand
CGGCCGGCCGGAAGGATCTGGTTCACGAGTGTTGCAACCTCCTGACCGAGAATGGTATAGACCTTCAGCTCGACGAGCGCCTGGCGCGGAATTGCAAACTCGATGCGCGTCGAGGGATTGAACGGGTTCGGATAATTCTGGGACAGGGAGTACACGAGCGGGACAGTGGCCGTGCCGCTCTCCGCAACAGACGAGGTCGAACCAAACCAATTCAGGATGGCCGCCATGGTCTGTTGCCGCGTGATTCCCGTGGAAGAGTCATTAATGGCCTCGAATCCAAAACCGAAGAAGAGAACCCTGGCGTTCGTCGCCGGATCAACGCACCAAATCCCTGCCTCTGATGTTCCGGAGGCGCCCCCATACGCGAGCGCTCCGTGTGCGAGGCTGTCAGGAAGGAGCACGTCGGGAGTCGTCTGATTGGAAGCGCCGTTGGCGCCGGAAAGAACAAGTTTTGAAATCTGCGCCCCGAAGACGTCAGAGGGAACGCCGAAGACCGTCCTTGTCAATCCGATGTTCTTCGACCAACGGGCGTGAAGAACCTGGGAGAGGAAGGGGGTGCCATGGAGATCCTCGGCAACGTTCTGTCCGCTCACAAAGAGCCGGCCCCCGTTGGCCGCATAGTTTGTCAACGCCTGCTGTGTCGAGTCCGTAAGGGTTCCGGTGGTCGTCCGACCGGTGTAGACGATCACGAGGCCCCTCTTGTCGAGGGCAGGAGGGGGGACTGACACGCCCGGCTGGTGAAAGGTTTCGTAGTACTTTCCTGCCGCATCGAGTGCGCTGTGATAAAAGCGGGCAATATTCTCGCTCGTCGAATCACAATCCACGAGGAGAATCGACGGATAACCGACAACGGCAGTGTCGACCACCTGGAATGAGTCCTGTGCCGTCGTGGCAAGGAGAGTGATGAGAACCTCGCGGGGCACGAAAGCGGGATCAACATGGATGAAATCAGAAAGCGTCAACGTTTCCGATGTGAGGCCCGCGAGTGAGAGCGTGAGCGTCGTGTCGAAGGTCAGTCCCGCCGTCGCGGCCTGAAGCCGGAGGTGAAATCCGGTGCCAGCCACGGGACCGAGATTGGCCAACTGGAGGCTCACGCTCCCGTCTCCTCCCGGTTCGAGACGGCTTTTGACATCCGATCCGTCCCCCGCGAGGAACACGGCCTTGCCGAGGTTGATAACAGGCCGTGTTCCAACATCAAGGTCGGCCGTCATGGTCGGTGCGCTGTTGCTGATGTTGGTCACGCTGACATACGTCTGATGTCCAAGGTAGTCCATGCTGTTTGGATTGGTGTAGCCATTGAATGCATCGTTGTTCGTCGAGCCCGGGAACGGGTCGCCGGCATCGCCGCGGTTTACGTTACGATTCAGGTCACGCAGTCCGTCCGCCTGCTCGAGGTCCACCTGGTAGTGATTCTCGTTTGTATTCCCCGACTGACTGTTGTCGACATGGAAGATGAGGAGCCCGGAATTGAGAAGATAAATGTCGGATTTCACCTTCTGGCGGTTTTCTACGAGGAAGTACTGGCTCCCGGGAGTTCCATTCGTCCAGAGTTTGTAAACTTCGGGGTAGTCCTCCTCATCCCGTATGGTCTGCCCTTTGAGATAGGACGTGACCACCACAGGGGTGATCCATCCGAGTTGCTCCTTGCACCACGCGCTCATGTCGGAAGGATAATTTGCATGCGCTCCGTCTCCGCCCCACGACCCCGATGCCATGAGGCACCATTGTCCGAGTCCCTCCGAGGAATTGTCGGTGTCATAGAGATCCGGAAGACCGAAGATATGTCCGAATTCATGCGCAAAGACGCCGATCTGGACGAGCTTCCCGCCGGTGTTCTTGTTCCCCTGCATCTCAGGCTCGATGGCGTAATCGCCGTCAATGAGAACCGCCTTGCCATCGGCGGTCAGATCATTCGTGATGTACCATCCCTCCGGTGTAACGCGGTTGACGTCAAAATAAGGATCGGAGCCGGCCGCTTTCCTTGTGAGAAGTTCTCCCCGGATGTTCCAACGATGCGACCAGATGTTGTCGGCTCCCGCGGCCGCGTCGGCACCGGTATGGACAACGCCGAGCTGCGGAACGTGCCCGCGACCCTGGCCGTCGGTGTACTTGACGTACTTTGAGTAATCCACGGTCGAATCAGATGCCACCATGATATCGATGGTGAAGTCCCGTCCTCCATAGACCAGGCCGGCATTACTTGGGCCGCCGTCATGGACGTAGTAGTTGAATCCACGAGGTGCCTGATACCAACCAAGTGCTTCCCCCGTTACATAGATCTGTCCGTACGAGTTGTCGGTGTAGAATTGAGTGACGGTGCCGGAAGGATTCGGTCCGTCGAACAAGAGCTGCTGAAATTCGAGAGGGGCATGTTCCTCCGTCGCGTCGGCATAACGGCCAAGCAACACGGGAATCTCGACGGTGTCAACGCCGAGGGGAGCGGACGCGGTGAGTTCTGCGCGGGTCGTCATTTGCGCGCGGAGGGCTCTCCGTTGGTCCAGCCGGGTTGCCCAATAGCCCTGTCGATACTCCTTGCGGATGGAAGCGATCTGTGCTTTGAGATTGTCAGGGATCACCCGATTGTGCGATGGGGGGATCGTGGCCGTCATGATCGCAGGGATCAGGAGAAGAATCGATACCAACGTGAATCGCATCAGCAAAGCCCTCCGTCAGAAGATGTATGGTGCCCGATTCCCCGGGCACGTTTAACCTACGACGCGCCCTGGGGGAAAACGAGTTGTCTATAAAATGGGACGAAATTTTATGGAATACAACAAGCGATACGGCAAAAAATCTTCGCGGGGGAAGGACGGGGAAACATTGTGCATCCTCTCTCTTTTTGGGAAAGGACCGATATTGCCGTGAAGCACGTCATTCATCTTTTGGCTGAAGACATGGTTTTGCATGTGCGGGACCGCGCCGGGAGTTGGATGGGGGGGAGGGAGGGGCGGAAGACCCGGCGATGTGCTTAACGGAACGTGTATGTCAGCATAGCCATGAAATATCTGCCCAGCGCCTGTGTCTCGGTATCCGCCGTGTATGTCTCGGTTACCGTGCGGGTCACATTCCTGTTCTGATCCAGAAGATCCGTGACGGCAAAACGGATGTCACCGCGGTCGTCGTCGAGGAACTTCCTTCCGAGGGCAATATTCCAAAGAATCGTGTTCTTGTTGTATCCCTGAGCGAGTCCCGTGGAAAGTGAGTTGTTGACTTCATTGCGAAGCACCATGCCCCCCAGGAAAGTCAGATTGATCTTGACACCGGCCGTGTGCGTGTAGTAGTCGCCGTTGGATGTCGTCTGGAGCGAGTTGCGGGAGATCGTGTAGGTTCCGTTGTACGAGAGTGTGAAGTCGACATCGGGACTGATATTGCTTCCGACCACGGCGCCTCCAGTGATCGCGCACGCATTGGTGACGCTCGATGTGCTGTTGATACGTCCCGGCGTCCGCGTATAGGTAAAGCCGCTTGTCAGGTTGAGATTGCTGCTGATGAGATCCACCGGCAGGCCGTAGGTGAAAAACGACCGGATGTTCCAGTAGCCGTTGAGATTGACCGGCGTCGTGAGCTGCGTCCCCTTGCTCAATGCGATGTTGCGCTCTACCACCGTATCGCGGAGAGCGGTGAACGTGGAGTTGGCAATGTAGTCTGCCGTGTATCCCACGGAGAAGAACGCGAGGATGCTCTGTGCCTTTTCCGGACTCGTCAGCGAGTAGCGCGTGACGAACGTGTGGCTGTATGTCTGTTTGAGTGCGGGGTTCCCCGTCGTAAGCAGCAGCGCATTGGAATTGTCGATAACCTCCTGAAGCTGCGTCACGTCCGGCGCCTTCGTTGCTGTTCTATAGAAGATCCGCAGGTTTGACCTGTTGGAGATTGTCACGTTCAACATCCCTCCGGGAAGGAAATCGGTGAATTGTCGGGAGACATTGGACACGGAAGGGTAGATCTGGTCGCCGCGGAGAGATGCGATCTGATAAGAAACATTGACCATCGCGTTGACGGTGCCGGCCCGATAGCGGTATCCCAGCCCCGCGTTCTGCGTAGTATAGTCGTCCGCATAGGTGTTGGAGAGATCTGGCTCCAGATCGGAATACAGTCCTGTGAGTGTATTGAGTTTGTATTTGAGATTGTCCGACGAGGAATGCGACCAGGAGGGATTATAGGTGATCTGGACAAGTTCATCCACGCTGATCGGCTCGGTATACGCGAGCCGGGTTGACACCGTCGTTCCCTTCGTGAGCAGCGAGGCCGTCTGGTCGAGCGTATCGAAAACGACGGGGGTGACGTCCTCGTAGGCGGAAAAGGATTGTTGGACCGTGGAGCCTTTTTTTCTCGTTGCAGTGACACCCACATCAACAGAAAGTGTTCTGCCCGGCAGGTCGAACTTGTGGCGCGCCACCACGTGGGTACCGATCGTATATCCGGTTGTCGAGGAGGCACTGACGTTTTTCACCTGCTCCAGCAGGAGGTCGGGACCCAGCGACGTTGTTCCGGCCTGATCTCCCCCTGCAGAGTTGTTTTGGAACGAGATGCGGGGTGTTGCGATAATGGAGTTCGAGGAATCGATCGTCTCTTCCAGACGCATGTCGATCCGATGGTTGAAGTTCCGGCTGTCAATATCAGTGTTCTCGCCGTAGAGCGTGCTCGTGTCATTGAGGGCATAATATTGACGATTGAGGCGCTGGACATTCTGGTTCCTCGTTGCGTTGTAGAAGTAGCTTCCGTTCACAACGAGCTTCTCGCCCCACGTGTCCGAATAATTTCCGCCGACGGAACCTGTCGTCGATATCCCTCCCTGCTGGGTTGTGAGGAAATTGGACAGCCCTCCGCCCGGAGGGCCGCCGGGTCCGCCGCCGGGGCCCGCTCCTCCCCCCGCCCCGCGTCTCACAAACCCGCCACCGCCGCCGCCGCCGGCGAAGCCCCCCTGCTGATTTCCCCCTCCCATCACGCCAAGAATGTCTTCCGGGGAAAAGTTCTGCTGGTTGACATTGTTCGCCATCCCAAGAAGGGAAAGGCGCATCTGGTCCTGGAAAATATTGTAGTTGCCCCCCGTCGAGTACCGCGTATCATTTCCGTATCCGCCGTAGAGCTTGCCGAACGCCCGGTTGCGGCGTTCTCGCCGCGTGATGATATTGATGGTCTTGACGGACTGGCCGTCGTCGAAGCCGGTGAATTCCGCCTGGTCGCTCATTTTGTCGAACACCTGTATCTTCTCGATGGCGTCGGCCGGCAGATTCCGGATCGCCATCGTCGGATCGCTCCCAAAGAACGGCTTCCCGTCAACGAGGATCTGCTGCACATCCTCGCCTTGTGCCTTGACGTTCCCGTTGTCGACGGTGATCCCGGGCATCTTGGCGAGGAGTTCTTCCGCGTCGGCATCGGGATGCGTTTGGAATGCCCGCGCATTGAATTCGGTCGTGTCTGCCCGCTGCAAGGCGGTCGGCAGTCTTCCCTGAATGACGATCTCGGAGAGGGGGATGATTCCCTGCTTCAAGGGAAGCTCTCCCAGGGAGAGATCGCTCTTCTCGAGCCGCAGGATTCGCGTCAGGTGGTCGTACCCCACGAGCGTGGCGGTGAAACGGTACGTTCCCGGACGGAGATTCTGGAGAAGAAAAGCCCCGTATCCGTCGGAAGTTTCCAACGACGAATCTCTGCTGCCGTTTGTCTCGGTGAGGTGGATATGAACGTCTGGCAACGGGGCCTTTGTCTGCGAATCGACAATCCTGCCCGTGATGGAGAAGGATTGTGCCAGGGCACAAGTGGCAGAGGCGACGGCGAGCGCCAGGAAGAGCGGAACTCTCATGAATCCGGGTCCGGAGGGATGTGTGAATCCTTTCGTCTTAGACACACGGAGACGGTGGAAGTTTAGTCCGGCACGGGGTTGCCGGCACCTGCCTTAAACCTTTCCCCCCGGGGGTGGTCCAAAGACAAATGGACCCCCGGAGGGTATGGGAGGCAAACAATTCATGAAAGGAGAGGTGTTATGAGGAAATTTCTGATGGGCTTGTGGATCATGGCGGCAATCGGAGGGGGAACGACATCGTTGCTGGCGCAGGGGGGGATGATGCAAGCAACTCCCGAGCAGCGCGCAGAGCGATTGAAGGACTCTCTTTCGTTGTCCGCCGACCAGTTCGCCAGGGTGCTCAGTATCTACCAGGGCACGGATCAGCGGCGTCACGATCTCTTCGCTTCCGAATCAGGGGACCGTCAGGCGCGGATGGCATCGATGAGGAGTCTCATGGACTCGACGGACACGAGGATCGACTCTGTTTTGACTGCTGACCAGAAAGTAAAGTACGAGGCGATGAAGAAGGCACGGATGGAACGCGCTCGGGGCGGAGCCCGGAGGGATTGACAGAGGAGTCCGTGTGGCGATGATGCGCCGTTGGGACGGGAATGGGAACGGACCAGCGGCGTTTCTATGTTCGGGAGGGAGCGAGCTGTTCCGCGAAGAGGGCCTCGAAGCCATCGAGCATCGTCTCGATCGTGAAAAGTTTTCGGACGCGCAGCGCTCCCTCATGTCCCATCCGGCGGGCAAGTCCGGGGTCGCGCAGGAGACGCACGAGCGCGTCCGCCAGCGCGGCACTATCACGGGGGGGGAAGAGGAGCCCTGTCTTCCCGTCCTCGACGACTTCCGGGAGACTGCTGGCTGCGCTTGCGACAACAGGAACTCCTTCTGCCATCGCCTCGACGGCGGCATAGCCGAATCCTTCCCAGAGCGAGGGAAGGACCAGGACGGCGCAGGAGGAGAGCAGAAGACGGACATCGTTCCGGAACCCGGCAAGTATAATGTTCTTCTGCAAGCCATGGTGTGCGACAAATTCCTCGATGAAGGGGCGGAGCTTTCCCTCGCCAACGAGAAGGAGCCGGGCATGGGGGATGATCGCGTGGAGGAGCTTCCAGGCTTCCAGGAGATAGATCAGCCCCTTCTGTTCGTCCAGGCGGCCAACAAAGCAGACCGTCGGGTCCCCTTCGGGGATTCCCCATTCCGTGAGGAACGACAAGGTCGCTGCGGTGTGCGGAGTGGCGTCGACTCCTTTGTAGACAACACGGAGGCGGGAGGGATCGAGCCATGGGGCGCTGCTGAGGAGGGTGTCTCTCGTTGCGCGCGAATTCACCGCGATGGCGGAGGCGAGGGAATTGTACGCAAAGCGGTAGGGCCAGGAGTCCTTCAGCGGGAAGTCGACTTCGCGTGATGCTACCACCGCGCGGATCCCGGCGAGCCGTGCCGCGAGGCCGCCGAACCGCAGGTCCTTGTCGGTGTTCGTGCACACGACTTCGATGCGGTTGGCGATCATGAGGCGGCGCGAGCGCGCGATCACAAGCGGGTCGAGATCGCCGCCGATGCGGATCGGGAACACTGCGAACCCTCCTGCCTGGGCGCGATCTGCGACGGGACTTCCCCCGCGGCAGAGAAGGAAGACGGCGTGACCGCGCGCGCGGAGTCCGTGGAGCATGTCCATCAGCCACACTTCCCCCCCTCCCCAGGAGGAGATGGACGTGATGAAGAGGATGCGCATCAGGCGGCCTGCGGGTGGGGGAAGGGCCACTTGCTTCTCTCAGGAAAGTCTTAGTAAATTAGGGAAATGATGCATGAGTCCTAAGTTTATAAGGCCAAACAGCGATGGCGACTTATATTCGTAAGAAGGCGGCCGTTGGACAGGGTCGCGCAGAGGGGGCGGGATTCCAACCCTCCCATTCGCCCCTCTTTATGATAACGAATGATCCGGTCATTCACCAACTCATTTCCTTGTTGGCGGCGGGGAAGAGAAAGCAGGAGGAGGCACCCGGGAGGCCGATCCGGATTGAGCTGTCACGTTCGTTGATCGCCAGGGTGAAGGAAACGTTCCGGTTGCGGATCCTGCGGGGGGAGTTGAACCTTCATCTTGCGTCCAACGTCCTTGCGTCGCATTTCCTGGGGCACGACTGCGAGCTTCACAGCAATGTCATCGGCATGCTTCCGGGAGCGGAGAGCAGACCGTTCCTCATCAGGGAGCGGATCACGAGGGAAATCCTCTTCTCACAGACCGACCTTGATCTTGGAAACCTCATGGTGGGGAAATTCCGTTATCAGGCGTCCGAGGGTTGGGCTCCCCTGTCGCTCGCGGCGAATTTCGTCGAATACCTTCCCCCCGGGTACGTGGAAACGGGAGTCAACAGGATTACCAGCAGGGTGAAGGCGGAGGAAGAAGTCTGGAACAAGGTGACCGACGAGCTCTTCAACGTCGATGAACTTCTCCTGCGTGACAAGCACCTCCACCAATTCAGCAAGTTCATCAAGGACGTGTTCGGGATAAAGATCGTTTGTGAAAACGAGAAGGCGTGTATGCTGGTCCATGAACACCTCCAGCGGCTGACGGCGGGGGAATGCGATTGGAGCGTGCTGGAACGTTTCGACATTCCTGCGTTCGATCCGGTGCGGGGTGGCAACGACAGGCCGCTGCTGGAATTCATTGAGACAAAGGATTATCTTACCTGTGATGCGTCCCGCATGAAGAAGACGGGTTGGAAAGCGTTGAAGAGCGTCGTGCGGTGGAACGGGGAACTCCTCGAGATCCAGGTGCAACCGCTGGATAATTACTACCTGGAGCTCGACCATATGGCGGGGCCTTCCCACAATTCGTTCAAACTGGTGCGCGACGCGCTTCGCCGCCAGGTGGCGGAGCGGTTCCCATTGTATGGATTTTATCGCGATCTGCTCCAGTGCATTTTCCTTGACGGGGAAATCCCGCCGACATTGGCGGAAGTCTCCCTCGTCATGACCGAGTGAGAAAGGAAAGGAACCGCATGGCTGATCCACAGCGAGCATTCATCAGCGGCCTGCAACAGGCGTGGAGGGATGAAGAACGAAGCGCGCGGAACTATCGGGCCCTTGCGGAGAAGGAACCCAACCCCGAGAAGAAATCAATTCTTGAGAGGATGGCAGAAGCAGAGGAGCGTCATGCGGAGAGCTGGCGCCGCCGCTTGAAAGAGCTGGGGGCGGAACCCGCTCCCTATCAAGAGAGTGTGGTTGAGAAGCTTCGGCGGTGGATGCTGCTCCGGAGCGATACGGTGGCGGCGGTCCGGATGCTCGAATCGGGGGAAAGGGATGCCGACGGATTGTATGACGCTCTGGCGAAGGTGTCGCCATCGCCGAAGGATGTCGCCGAGATCCGATCTGCCGAGGTGGAGGAGCGGGCGCACGCGCGGGCTCTGGGGGAATTTGGCGATCAACCAAACGTGGAGAGCCGGCTGGACCGGATGCTTGGGCGGGAACGCTGGCACGTTCGCGGGGGGGGCTGGATCGGCCAGGCGATTTACGGGGTCAATGACGGTCTGGGTGCGGCCTTTGGTGTTGTGAGCGGCGTTGCAGGAGCCACCCACGCAAACAGCGAATTCGTTCTCCTGGGGGGCCTTGCCACGGCGATCGCATCCGCGCTCTCTATGGGGAGCGGTGCGTATCTTGCGATGAAGTCTCAGCGCGAAGTGTATGAGGCGGAGATGGAGAAGGAAAAGAGCGAGATCGAGCATAATCCCGCGGAAGAACAGGAGGAGCTTGAGCTCTTCTATCAATTGAAGGGGTTCACCCCTGATGAGGCGAGGGGCATGGCCTCCCGGATTGCCGAGAAGCCCGATCAACTCCTGAAGACGCTTGCCCACGAAGAGCTCGGGCTCTCCGAGCAAACATTCCCCAACCCATGGACGGCCGCCTCCAGTGCCACGATCAGCACGGCATTGGGAGCGTTCATCCCCGTGCTTCCGTTCTTCTTCGCCAGCGGATCGACGGCTCTCATCGCGTCTTTCGTGGTGAGCACCATGGCGCATTTTGCCGTGGGGGCGTCCAAAGTCATGGTCACCGGAAGATCGTGGGCGAAGAGCGGCATGGAAATGACACTTGTGGGTGTCGGAGAGGCGGCGGTGACATACCTCATCGGACTTCTGATCTCGCCGTTGGTCGGCTGAACACTTCTGCTCCGATCACGTACCCCGCTTTCCAATTTTGCGGCGTCGCGATTCGGCCTCCGGGGTCCCCGCGATAGACTCCGCCCGTGAACTCCTTCCCACGCACCATCCTGAACCGGGGCACAAGATCTTCCTCCCTCCCCGCGTCCCCACTCCCAGCCTTCAGTTCTTCGGTGTCGACATCATTTTTCCTAAGAAAAGACTTGACAAACACCTCAAAAGGTTTATCTTATTAGGCGAAGTACATCTCTTACCTAAATAAACAAGGTTTCAGAGGGTGTTTCCTTTCAAGCGCGCAAGCGACGAATGTCCAGGGTTCAGATGATGCACGGTCGATTCACAATGCCGGGAAGGGGGATCCCGGCGAGGATGCCAGCCAACTCGAACAATTCCATCATCGGAGGAGATATGCAGCAAGTGAAAATGCGTCGCGTGTTCAATGCAATCGGTATGATGTTCCTCTCCGCAATAGTTGCATGCAGCGTTGCCTTCAGCCAGACTCCGGATTCGGCGGCGGCTCCTTCGCCCGTTGTGGTCGGGGGATTCGTCGATACCTACTTCAGCTATAACTTCGACCGTCCGACCAGCCATACGAATCAACTCCGGAATTTCGACGTGACGGAAAATCAGTTCAAAGTCGCGAATGCGGAGGTGTCCATTACGAAGGCCGCGGCCCCCGTCGGATTCCGGGCGGATCTCGATTTCGGTCCGACCAACGATCTTGTCCAGACCGGCGACGGCGGCTCTCTCGCGAATGTCGGCCAGGCCTATGTCACGTACGTGGCTCCCGTCGGCTCGGGATTGACCCTCGACGCGGGGAAGTTCGTCACGCATATGGGGATGGAAGTTATCAAGGCCAAGGACGATTACAACTACAGCCGTTCCTTCCTCTTCGCCTATTCAATTCCGTATTACCATTATGGCGTGAGAGCTTCCTATCCGGTCAGTTCAACCTTTACGCTGTGTGTTCACATTCTGAACAATTACAACGGACCCGCTGTCAACAACGGGAAGACTTTTGGATTTCAGGCCGTCTTCACTCCGACGAGCGCTCTCTCGCTCACTGCGAACTACATCGGCGGGCCGAACCTCCCGGATTCGGTGAGCAAGAAATTCCGCAATGTGGCGAACGTCATGATCATGTATCAAGCAACGGAGAAACTCGGTCTTTCCATCGACGCGGTGTACGGCCAGGATAACCGAGAGACCGGCGGGGTCAACCTCTGGAAGGGGGCGGCTGCCTACATCCGCTATGCGCTCTGCGATCCTTCCGTAGTGACACTCCGGGGGGAGATCTACAGCGATCCTGAGGGGGCCACGACCTCAACCATTCAGGAACTCAGAGAGGTTACCCTTACCTACGAGTACAAGGTTGCCTCCAGCCTGATCCTCCGCGGAGAATATCGATACGACTGGTCAAATGCCGCAGGCGTCGTCAAAAGCTTCGATGGCGATAGCGGGCCGCTGACGAGGAGCAACCAGGCGACCCTTGGAGTGGGAGCCATCGTCGTGTTCTGACGTACAAGTGTCGACAACCAGTAATTCCTGATCTCGTTCATTCATTGCATGGAGGTAGTATGGCGAAAGAGACGACGTCTCCTTCTGGGATGAAGAAGACCCTGGGCCTTACCGGAGTAACGGTCAACGCGATGGCGTTGATCGCGCCCGGCGCCTTTCTCTGGATCACATTCCAGATTCAGGCTGCAAACAATGGCGGTGCAACAGATATGTGGACCGGGATTGTGGCGGCCCTGGTCGTGGCATTCCTGACAGCAATCGCGTTCTCGGAACTGGCGCGCCGATACCCGGAAGCAGGAGCGGGGGGATCGTACTACTTTGCTGAAAAAGCATTTCTCGACCGCGACGAACCCAGGCATCAACGTTTCGCGCGCATCGCGAAGTTTCTTACCGGCTGGGCAGCGCATCTGTTCTATTGGGTGTATCCCGGCGTCATGGTTGCGATGATGGCCACATTGGTGACGTATATCCTCGGCCAGTTTGACGTGAACCTTTCCATCTACTATCAAATTCTTATCGCCGTTGTTTTCTCCGTCCTGGTGGGTTTCATTGCTGTGCGGGGAATAACCGGATCGACCAATGTGGCGATTGTCATTAATGTAATTCAATTGGTCTCCCTCATAGGGTTCAGCGTCATGGCGGTCATGTTCCGCATGCAGAACCCGCTCCACGCCACGCAATGGGCCCACCCGGTGGGAACGTCCATCGTGTTTCCGCACAGCCTGACAGCGATGCTGTTCCAATCGACGATCGCCATCCTGATCCTCGTCGGTTTCGAATCCTCCACGTCGCTGGCGGGGGAGGCAAAAAATCCAAAACGCGACATCCCGCGGGGGGTCATTCTTTCCCTCGTGATTCAGGGACTCTTTGCATATCTTATTGAATACTTCGCAGCCAATTATGCTGTGTGTGAAAAGCTCGTGTATGTTGCGGCCGATGGGAGCAAACTCACCGGCATGGATGCGGCTGCCGCATCGGGAGCCCCCATCGGTGACCTGACGAGGCTCATAGGCGACGCAATGTTCGGCGGCAACGGTTTTGTGTTCATGATTGTCATCGCGTTTACGGTCGCGCTTGCGGTTCTCGGGACAACACTCGCTGCGATGAATACCGCCGTCCGCGTCAGCTTTGCGATGGCCCAGGACAAGGAAATGCCCAGTATGCTGGGCGCATTGCACGGAAAGCACGCGACGCCCCACATCGGCGTATGGATTCTCGTCGCCGTTTCGGCAATACTGGGGTCCATAGGAGTTATCAACGTTACTGCTCTTACCGGCATCACGCTCGCGTCGAATATCGGGACCTTCGTTCTGTACGGGTTGATCTGCGGGTTGACGTTTGTGACTTTTGTCGGACGCAGTGAGTTTCATAGCGTCAAGCATGCCGCGATTCCCTTGCTGGGCCTCCTTGGCAACATCGGGCTGCTTGTTGGCGTCGTGTTTATCGGGCTGACGACACCCGGCGTGTCTTCGGATGCAACCCAGATGGCTCTCTGGATCACCGGGGGATGGGGGGTTGTGAGTGTGGTATATTTGGTCTGGAACAGTCGGGTGCAACAGAAGTCTATCATTCCTTCTGTGGGCGTCTAGTTCGGTGGAAGCCCACGTCGTTCATGAATGCGGGTGGAGGTCGATCATTGCCTCCACCCGCGGTGCTACTTTATGGGATGTCAATGACGGCGAATGAGGTGCCTGAGATAGTGATGCATGGCCTCACGCATGTGGGGAACGTGCGCGAGGACAATCAGGATGCCATCCGATTCTGTTCCCCCGACGAGCACCTCACGGCGCGTCACGGCTATCTCTATGCTGTTGCTGACGGCATGGGTGGGCTTGAGCACGGGGGAATCGCGAGCGCCCTGGCACTGGAGACCTTTTTCAACACCTTCTACAAGACAGATGGATCTTCCATCCCAAAAAAGCTCCGTGAAGGTGTCCAGGTGGCAAATCTCGGCGTCTTCCAAAAAGCCAGGCAACTCGGCGTTGCCCGCATGGGGACCACATTGACGGCAGTGGACGTCATGGGCCACTCGCTGAATATTGTCCATGTCGGAGACAGCCGCGCATATCTGGTTCGCCATGGCAAAGCTTCATGCCTTACGAATGATCATACGCGTGTCGGTGAGATGGTGAGGATGAAGCTGCTCTCGCCTGATAAAGTGCGTGCGCACAACCAGCGATCCGTCCTCGAGAAGTGTCTCGGGGTGGAGCTCTTCGTCCAGCCCGACATTTCCCAGGTGACAATACAAAACGGGGACGCGATCATCCTCTGTACGGACGGTGTCTGGTCTGTCATTGAGGATGCCGAGTTTGCCGGCATCGTTGCCGAAGAAAAGGATGCAGAATCGGTCAGCCAGAGGATTATCGATCTTGCGATGAGTCGTCAGAGCGACGACAACCTTTCTGTCGTTGCGCTCTTCCTTCGCCGGCTGGTCCCCTCCCAGCACCACGATGAGGGATCCCGTTGGAATCGCGTGATGCAGCGGCTGCGTTTCGGGAGGAGTGGCCTTTGATGGCTTCAACACCGCCCAGATCATCAGTTGCAGACCCTCGCTTTTCAGTGGAAACATTGCTATCTTCCCGCAAGCTAACCATGCTGAGCGGCATGTGAACCAAACAGGAAGGCCAAATGCTCCAGATTGGTGACCAATTTGACCATTTCCAGATCCGTCAGCACATTGCTCAGGGGGGGATGAGCGATATTTATCGTGCCTACGACCTGCTTAGCGGCAAGGAGATCGTCCTGAAGGTCCCTGACAAAATGACCATAGGCGATCCGGCACAATACGAACGCTTCCAGCGCGAGCTCGAGGTCATGCATACGCTCAGCCACCCTGCTATTCAACGCGGACTTGGCTCGGGACGGTTTAACAACACTCCCTATCTGGTGACGGAACTCATCGACGGCGAGTCGATGCGGGACTACATGAGGCGCGCAGCCCCGGTATCGCCGGAAACCGCGGCCGCCCTTATCCGCAAGATCGCCGAAGGACTTGCGCATTGCCATGATCACGGAATTGTTCACCGTGATCTCAAGCCGGAAAACATCCTCATCACGAGTGACGGGCAACCGGTGATTCTGGACTTCGGCCTTGCCTTGACCAAGCATGCCCATCGGGTCACGTACGCGAACCTGAGCGGGGCGGCCGGTACGCCGGACTATATGGCGCCGGAACAAATCGAGGGGCAGCGGGGTGACAAGCGGACTGATCTCTATGCTCTGGGGACGATGTTTTATGAGTTGCTCACCGGACGAACACCGTTTTCCGGTGACAATACGCTGGCGATCATGGCGCAGCACCTGAAAGGACTCGTCCCACGCCTGGATCGGGAACAGCCGGGCATCTCGTCCAAGCTTGCCGCTGTGGTTGCGCGTTCTCTCCAACGCGATCCGGACGACCGATATCCGGACATGCAGACGCTGGTCCACGATCTCGATCACCTGGACGAAGTGGATGAATCAATTCTTGAACACGCCACGGGTCCCGCGAGTGCAGCTCCGTTTTGGCGCCGTTTTCCGTTTGTTTTGCCGATTGGCTTCGCAGTGCTGCTCCTGCTGGCAATGATCCTCCTGGCATTCGGTCTTCAGACATTACACAAATGAAAAATAACCTATCCGCTGCGTCGCCGGAAGAGCTTCTGGCGATAGTCGAAGATCGTCACATCAAGTTCATCGATCTTCAGTTTACCGACGTGGGGGGCGCTGTCAAGAACGTCACCATCCCCCGACAGGAACTGGCTGCGACACTGAATCACGGGATCTGGTTTGACGGTTCTTCCATCGAAGGATTTGCCCGAATCGCAGAGAGCGATATGTATCTGGTCCCTGACATCTCCACATTTGCGGTGCTCCCTTGGCTTTCGGGAGACGATGCGACGGCGAGGCTCATATGCAATGTGTTCACCCCGGATGGGCAACCCTTCCTCGGGGATCCGCGCGCAGTCCTTTCCAAGGCGTTGAAGCAGGCGGAAGAGATGGGTTTCATCTATACCGCCGGCCCCGAAGTGGAGTTCTTTCTCCTCAAGCCGGATTCTGAAGGCGGCATCATCCCGCCGAACCCGCAGGACAGCGCGAGTTATTTCGATCAACCTACCGACATGGTCGCCACGGGCTTGTGGCGACAGATGACAGAGACGTTGATGACGTTTGGCATCGAAGCCGAAACGATGCATCATGAGATTGCCACCGGGCAGCATGAAATCGATTTCCGGTATTCTCAGGCGCTGAAGACGGCAGACAATGTGGTCACCTTCAGGGTTGTCCTGAAGATCCTTGCGCAACAAAAGGGCATGTACGCCACATTCATGCCGAAGCCGATTCGGGGTATTGCCGGCAGCGGGTTGCACGTGCATCAGAGTCTTTCATTCAAGGAAGCAGGGACAAATGCTTTTACCGATCCCGGAGATCCTCACGGGCTCTCGATGATCGCCAGACGGTTCATCGCCGGCCAACTTGCCCATGCACGGGGGATGTGCGCCGTTCTTGCACCTCTGGTGAATTCTTACAAAAGGTTGGGTGGCTACGAGGCTCCCGTCCACATAAGCTGGGGGAGGATCAACCGATCGGCGCTGATCAGGATCCCGCGCGCGCACACCCACGATTCCACCAGAATTGAATTGCGTTGTCCCGACCCAAGCTGCAATCCCTACCTGGCATTTGCGGTCATGCTCGCTGCAGGGCTCGATGGAATCAGGCGCGAACTTCCTTTGCCACACGCTTCGGAGGAAGATGCGTATACGCCGCCCGAAGCGGAACGGCGGGATCCTCTGAACGTCCTTCCCGGATCTCTCGACGAAGCTATCGAGGAACTGGAGAAAGACTCGGTCATTCGTGATGCTCTGGGTGCGCACATCTGCGAACGTTTCATCAAAGCAAAGCGCCTCGAGTGGGATGACTATCGCCTGGAAGTCACGCCGTGGGAACTCAAGAAGTATCTTGGGGCCTATTAAGTCAGAGTTCAGCTCTCCGCTGCTTTTGACAGGGCTCTTTCTCGAACCTCCTTTCGTCGCGGAGTGGGACCGGAAGAGAGCTCAGAAAAGGCCCGCTCCTTGCAGGGTGCGAAATCCTGGGCGGTCCGCCCGGGGCAGTGAAGATTTCCCTTGACAAGCTCTCTGCATTTTCTATATTGAATGTGCAAGTCATCAACCCCCATGGGACAGAACTTCCATAGCGCGCACGCCGTCAGTATCGTCTCCCTCCCCGGGAGCGCCCGGCGTGCTCTGCCTGCGTCCCTCTTGAGCATTATTCTGATTAGCCTGGTTATTCTGGGTCAGCTAATTCTTGCCTGACCCGAACGCCAGAGGCTAACCAAGCACACACCTTCTCAGTCAATCCCCGGTAAAGCGCGGTTCACCTCTGGCGAGCGAATGGATTCATTTGTCCACGACGAGGATTGAAACGCAATGTCCGACGCACAGAGCTCAAACTTCCGCAGCCGCGAGGTCACCGAGGGCGTCCAGAGAACTCCCAACAGGGCAATGCTCCGCGCCGTGGGTTTTGAGGACGGCGATTTTCAGAAACCGATTATCGGCGTCGCCAATGCCTACAGTACGATCACGCCGTGCAACATCGGACTGAACGGGCTTGCGGAGCGGGCGGTGGTGCAGCTCCGGGCCGCCGGCATGATGCCGCAGATCTTCGGCACGATCACCGTGAGCGACGGGATATCCATGGGGACCCAAGGGATGAAGTATTCCCTGGTGTCTCGCGAGGTGATCGCCGATTCGATCGAAACCGCATGCAACGCCCAGAGGATGGACGGCGTTCTCGTGGTGGGAGGGTGCGACAAGAATATACCGGGGGCGATGATTGCCATCGCCCGCATGAATATCCCCGCGGTCTTCGTGTACGGCGGCACCACCAAGCCGGGACACCTGAACGGGAAGGATCTTACGATTGTGAGCGCGTTCGAAGCAGTGGGACAGTACAGCGCGCACAACATCTCGGCGGAAGAACTCCTCGCGGTTGAACGAAATGCATGTCCCGGCGCCGGCTCATGCGGAGGCATGTACACGGCCAATACGATGTCCTCCGCCGTCGAAGCGATGGGGATGAGCATGCTCCAGTCGTCGACGATGGCCGCGGAGGACGGGGAAAAGGCCGATAGTGCCGCCCAATCCGCCGATGTCCTCGCCAACGCCGTCCGCCGCCGAATCCTCCCTCTCGATATCCTCACACGAAAAGCATTTGAGAACGCGATCGCCGTGGTGATGGCCATCGGCGGTTCGACGAACGCCGTCCTTCACCTGCTTGCGATCGCGCACTCGGCGCATGTCCCTCTCTCCATCGACGACTTCGAAGGGATTCGCGCGCGCGTTCCTGTCCTTTGCGATCTCAAACCATCGGGACGCTATGTGGCCACCGATCTCCACCGTGCGGGGGGAATTCCCCTGGTGATGAAAATGCTCCTTGCACACGGGGTGCTCCATGGGGATGCACTCACCATCACCGGGCAGACGATCCGGGAGCTCCTCGCGAACGTCCCCGATCAACCGCCGAAGGGACAGGATGTGATCCGCCCATGGTCTTCGCCGTTGTATCCGCAGGGGCATCTTGCAATTCTGAAAGGGAACCTGGCCACCGAAGGGGCCGTCGCCAAGATCACCGGCATCAAACACACGTCGATCACGGGACCTGCCCGCGTGTTCGATTCGGAAGAAGAATGTCTTCGTGAGATCCTCGCCGGCCGGATCGTGAAAGGGGATGTTGTGGTGATCCGGTACGAGGGACCAAAAGGGGGACCGGGGATGCGGGAGATGCTTGCCCCCACATCGGCCATTATCGGTGCAGGCCTCGGCGATGCGGTCGGTTTGATCACTGATGGGAGGTTCTCGGGTGGGACGTATGGGATGGTGGTGGGGCATGTTGCGCCCGAAGCTGCCGTCGGAGGGGCGATTGCCCTCGTCAGGGAAGGGGATACGATCACGATCGATGCGGAGAAGCGGTCGCTGCACCTGCACATCACGGACGAGGAACTTGCGGCGCGGAAAGCCGCTTGGGTTCCCCCCACGCCGCGCTTTCGGTACGGTGTTCTTGCAAAATATGCCAGGCTCGTTTCCAGCAGCAGCGTTGGAGCGGTGACTGATTGATGCAACAATGGAATGTCTTACAACAACCGGGAGGTGCATGAAATCACCATTAGGACATGCGGGAGACGGAAGCACGGCGGAAGGGACGCCCGGCAAGTTGATGACCGGCGCAGAGATCTTCGCCCGAAGCCTTGTGGCTGAAAAGGTCGAGGTGCTGTTCGGATATCCGGGAGGGGCGACGATCGGCGTCTACGATGCCCTGCACGACATCTCGGACATCAAGCACGTGCTCACGCGGCACGAGCAGGGGGCGACCCATGCCGCGGAAGGGTATGCGAAGGCAACGGGCAAGCCGGGTGTTGTGCTCGTCACCTCGGGTCCAGGCGCGACCAACACCGTGACAGGGATCGCCGATGCCTACATGGATTCGATCCCCATTGTGGTTTTTACGGGACAGGTTTCCCTTCCTCTTATCGGCAACGATGCGTTCCAGGAAGCGGATATCGTCGGCATCACGAGGCCGGTGACGAAGCACAGCTACCTCGTCCGGCGGGTTGATGAGCTCGCGGGGATCATCAAAGAAGCCTTCTATATCGCCCAGTCGGGGCGTCCCGGTCCCGTCCTTATCGATCTTCCGAAGGACGTCATGGCCCAGAAGGCGCATTTCGCGTATCCCGACTCCGTGCAGATGAGAAGTTACAAGCCGGTTGTCGACGGCAACATGCGGCAGATCAAGAAAGCGGCGGAGTTGATTGCCGCAGCGAGGCGTCCCGTGCTCTACGTCGGGGGAGGCACCATCCTCTCGAACGCGTCGGAGGAGCTGATGGCCCTCGCCGAGAAGCTTCATTGTCCGGTCACGACGACGCTTCACGGGCTGGGTGCCTTTCCCGAACGCCATCACCTTGCCCTCGGCATGCTGGGCATGCACGGGACGTGGTACGCGAACGCGGCAGTGAACTACTGCGACCTCCTTCTTGCGGTGGGAGCCAGGTTCGACGATCGCGTGACGGGGGATGTGGAGAGGTTTGCNNCCTATCGTCGGCGATGTGAAGAGGGTCCTCCACCGTTTGCTTCAGGAAGTGGGAACGATCGACACGAAAGACTGGCTGACGATGATTGCCGCATGGAAGGAGGAACATCCGCTCCGCTATGAGAACGGGGAAGAGATCCGGGCGCAGTACGTGATCCAGAAGCTCGGCGAGCTCACGGGAGGGAATGCTGTCGTCGTCACCGACGTCGGCCAGCACCAGATGTGGTGCGCGCAGTTTTTGAACTACTCGACACCGCGTTCCCACATCACCTCAGGGGGTCTCGGGACCATGGGCTTCTCGCTGCCGGCGGCGATGGGGGCCGCTTTCGGGCGGTCGGACGTTCCCGTGATTTCGATCAGCGGTGACGGCGGCTTCCAGATGAACCTTCAGGAAATGGCGACCATTGTGGAGCACCGGCTTCCGATCAAGGTGTTTGTGATCAATAACGGCTTTCTCGGGATGGTCCGCCAATGGCAGGAGCTCTTCTGGAGGAAAAGGTACTCACAGGTGGCGCTCGCGAATCCGGATTTTGTCGCGCTTGCGCGCGCCTTCGGATGCCCTGCAGCGAAAGCCGAACGGACAGCGGAAGTTGAGGAGGTCATTCGCACGGCACTCGCACACAAAGACGGCCCCTACTTCGTCGAGTTCGTCGTTGCGAAGGAAGATAACGTCTACCCGATGATTCCGGCCGGGCAGTCCTTCCACGAAATGATCGACACGCCGGACCCTGTGGACGGCAATGGGAGTGGAAAGGATATCGCTGTGCTGGCAAAGGGTGTCTCCCCTGAGTCGCCAAAAAAAGAACGGGTGCCGGGAAGGATCAAAATCAATGAATAACGCCAAGGCGCTCCGCACGGAGGGTGAGTCGTCCAAGTGCCACACAATCTCGATCCTCGTCGAAGACAAATTCGGCGCATTCAACAGGATCGCAGGCATGTTTGCCGCCAAGGGATACAACATCGACAGCCTGAGCGTNNGTCCAGACAACGCAGGAGACCCGTCGCGAGATCATGCAGATTGCCGACATATTCCGGGCGAAGGTCGTGGACATCAGCCAGAAGACGCTCACGCTTGAGGCGACAGGAAGCCAGCAGAAAGTGGACGCCATNNTTGCCTGCGTCGGCGACGAGCGCGGCAAGTCGCGGCTTCAGGCCCTTGAGATGATTGACGGCGTCGAAAGCGTGGTCCCGATTCTGAAACCGTACAAGCTGGCGGGAACGGATTGGAAGAGAGAACCGACGACCATTACGCTGAAGGAATTGAAACCGGGGGATCCTCCCCTGGTCATCGGTGCAGGATCGTTCGTCGTGATGGCGGGTCCCTGNNCGCGGCGGCGCCTTCAAGCCGCGCACATCCCCTTATGCATTTCAAGGCCTGGGCGTCGAGGCGCTGGTCATCATGGCCGAGATCCGCGAGCGCTTTGGCCTGCGCATCGTCACCGAGGCTCTCGACAACGAAAGTTTGGATTTAGCCGCCAAGTGGGCCGACGTGGTGCAGATCGGCGCACGCAATATGCAGAACTTTGCTCTCTTGAAGGAGGTGGGGAAGGTCCACAAACCGATCCTTCTCAAGAGGGGAATGGCCAGCACGTTGAAGGATCTTCTTCTCTCGGCGGAGTACATTATGTCACAGGGGAACTACGATGTCATTCTCTGCGAACGGGGGATCAGGACATTCGAGGACTACACCCGCAACACGTGTGACATCTCCGCCGTCCCGGCTCTTCACGAGCTTAGCCACCTGCCCGTCATTGTCGACCCGAGCCACGGAACGGGTGTGAGGAGTCTCGTCATTCCGATTGCAAAGGCGGCGGTCGCTGCGGGGGCGGACGGGCTGATTGTCGAAGTGCATCCAAAGCCGGAGGAGGCCTTCTCCGACGGCGCGCAATCGCTCGAGCCGGGACAGTTCATCGAACTTATGGCCTGGGTGCGAAAACTCGTACAACTGGAAGGAAGATCCCTTTGAAGGAGACAAACGACATGGCCGACCGCGTCATGATCTTTGACACAACGCTCCGGGATGGGGAACAATCTCCTGGATGCAGCATGAACGTCGAGGAAAAACTCCGGATGGCCCGCCAGCTCGAACGGCTCGAGGTGGATGTGATGGAAGCAGGGTTTCCTGTGGCCTCACAGGGGGATTTCGAAGCGGTGAAACGGATCGCGGGAACCGTCGAGCGAGTGACGGTTGCGGCGCTGTGCCGTGCCGTGGCACAGGACATCGACAGGGGATGGGAAGCGATCCGCGATGCAAAACACCCCCGCATCCATGTGTTTATCGCCACGTCCGATATTCATCTTGTCCACAAGCTGAAGAGAACGCGGGCGGAAGTGCTGCACGACACCATCACCGCTGTCGCGCACGCGCGATCACTCTGCCGGGACGTGGAATTCTCCTGCGAGGATGCCTCACGGACCGACATCGCCTACCTCTGCGAAGTCATTGAAGCCGCCCTCGGAGCGGGCGCAACCGTCATCAACCTGCCTGACACGGTCGGGTATGCCGTCCCGGAGGAATATGGCGCGATGTTCAGGGAAGTGCGCGCGCGGGTGCCGGCTCTCGGAAAGGCGGTGCTCAGCGCCCACTGCCATAACGATCTCGGACTCGCAGTTGCAAACACACTCGCTGCCGTGGCGAACGGGGTGCGCCAGGTCGAATGCACGGTCAACGGCATCGGGGAGCGGGCGGGAAACGCGGCCCTGGAAGAGATCGCCGTTGCGATCAGAACCCGCAGGGAGCGCCTGGGGGTCTTCTGCGCCGTCAACACGGAAGAAATCTATCGTTCGAGCCGACTCCTTTCAACGCTGACGGGAATGGCCGTCCAGCGCAACAAGGCTGTCGTGGGCGCCAACGCGTTTGCCCATGAGGCGGGAATCCACCAGGACGGCATCCTGAAGAGCGCCATCACCTACGAAATCATGACGCCGCAGTCGGTGGGGATCAAACATAGCACACTGGTTCTCGGGAAACATTCCGGCCGGCACGCGTTGAAACAGCGCTATGCCGAACTGGGATACGCGTTGACAAAGGAGGAGCTGGACCGCGCGTACGCGGAATTCACACATCTCGCGGACCAGAAGAAGGAAATCGTGGACGAAGAACTGATCGCTCTCCTCGATGTGGGGGTGGAAGCAAACGCTGAGGACTATCATCTCCTCGGTCTCCACGTCAGCACCGGGACCAGCATCCGCCCCACAGCCACCATCGAACTGCAGAAAGGCGGCCGGAAGTTTGTTGATTCGGCGACCGGTGACGGACCCGTCGATGCCGCCTGCAAGGCGATTGAGCGCATCACCGGGATGTCGGGGGAGCTCACCGAGTACTCCCTGAAGGCGGTGAGTTCGGGGGTGGACGCGGTGGGGGAGGCGTTTGTTCGTGTGGTGTTCGACGGCATCCAGTACAATGGCAGAGCCGTCAGCACCGATGTGATTGCGGGAAGCGTCAAGGCCTATCTCGAGGCGATGAACCGGGCTGTCCGATCGCGGAGGCGGAAGGATGAACGTGAAAATGCAGTGCATGCAGCAGCACCGGCAGAGGAGGTGAGGTCCTCATGAATGTGACGAGACCGGCAAGCGGAGCAGCGGGAACTTCCAGGAAACCGAGAACGCTGTTCGACAAGGTATGGGATGCCCACATCGTTGCGCAGGATCCCGCATGTCCCGCCGTCCTGTACATTGATCTCCACCTGGTGCATGAAGTGACATCACCACAGGCGTTCGACGGCTTGCGCGCGCGAGGCCTCAGGGTGAGACGACCGGAGCGGACGGTGGCCACCATGGACCACAGTATTCCGACACTCGATCCATCGCTCCCGATCACCGATGAGCTTGCGGCGAAGCAAATCCGGACCATGGAAGAAAATGCGCGATGGGGAGGGATCACCCTCTTCGGCATGAAGAGTCCCCGCCGCGGCATCGTTCACGTCATCGGTCCGGAGATGGGGTACACGCAACCGGGAATGACCATTGTCTGCGGCGATAGCCATACGGCGACCCACGGCGCCTTCGGGGCGCTGGCCTTCGGCATCGGCACAAGCGAGGTCGAGCATGTCCTTGCGACCCAATGCCTGCTTCAGAAGAGGCCAAAGACATTCGCGGTGCACGTCGAAGGGACACTGGCAAGGGGCGTGACGGCCAAGGATATCATCCTCGCGTTGCTCGCGAAGATCGGTGTGGGAGGAGGAACGGGACATGTGCTTGAATACATGGGCCCGGCCATCCGGTCGATGTCGATGGAAGAACGGATGACGATCTGTAATATGTCGATCGAGGGGGGAGCCCGGGCGGGGATGATTGCTCCCGATGAAACCACCTTTTCGTATCTCGCCGGACGGCCGTATGCGCCGGCCGGCGCCGAATGGGACAAGGCGGTCGGGCGGTGGAAGGAGCTCCGTTCGGATGAGGGGGCCGAGTACGACGCGTCGGTGACATTGGATGCTTCGTCGCTTGCGCCGATGATCACTTTCGGGACCAATCCGGGGATGGGACTGCCGATTACGGCCAGCGTCCCTTCTCCTGACGCGGCAGGCGATCCGGACAAGAGGGCCGCGCTGGCGAAGGCCCTTGCCTATATGGGACTCCGGCCGGGTGAACAACTCGTCGGCAGACCGATCGACGTGGTCTTCATCGGCAGTTGCACGAATTCGAGGATCAGTGACCTGCGGCTTGCAGCGTCCATCCTGCGGGACAGGAAAGTGTCCGGACGTGTCCGCGTGCTCGTCGTTCCCGGGTCGCAGCAGGTGAAGCAGCAGGCGGAGTCGGAAGGGCTCGACCGTATCTTCAAGGATGCAGGGGCCGAGTGGCGGGAGGCAGGTTGTTCCATGTGCATCGCGATGAACGGCGACCAGCTGGCCCCGGGGGAGTATGCGGTCAGCACGAGCAATCGGAATTTCGAGGGGAGACAAGGAAAGGGAGGACGCACGTTCCTTGCGTCGCCGCTGACGGCGGCCGCGAGTGCGGTCACCGGCACGATTACCGACGTTCGAACACTGGTCCACTGAGAGGAGACGAGAGGCGATGGCACAATTCACCACATTGACGTCACGGGCGGTACCGATGCCGGTGAACGACATCGACACGGACCAGATCATCCCGGCCCGGTTCCTGAAAGTAACCGACAAGACCGGACTGGGGGAGAACCTGTTCGCCGACTGGCGGTACGATGCCAACGGGGCGGTGAGGCCTGATTTTGTGCTGCATCGCCCCGAGCACCAAGGCGCGCGTATTCTCTGCGCGGGCGATAACTTCGGGTGCGGATCGTCGCGCGAACACGCACCGTGGGCCCTGACGGCATTTGGATTTCGCGCAATCATCAGCACATCGTTTGCCGACATTTTCTCGAACAACGCTCTGAAGAACGGTCTGCTCCCGGTGCAGGTCCCCCCCCGCGTGCACCAAAGAATCTTCGATCTCATAGCAGAGAACCCTGCGGCGGAATTGACGATAGACCTGGCGGAGCAAACACTGCTCCTCCCGGGGGGTGAAAAGGTGAGTTTTCCGATTGACAGCTTTGCGAAAGAATGTCTTTTGAACGGCGTCGACGAACTTGGATACCTTCTTGGGTTTGCCGATCGGATTGCGGCATACGAACATTCAGCGTGAAGGAGAACGGCGTGAAGATCGAGATCTACGATACGACGCTGCGTGATGGGACGCAGAGGGAGGGAATCTCCCTTTCCTGCGAAGACAAGGTGAAAATTGCCCGGAAACTGGACGGCCTCGGCATTGCCTATGTTGAAGGAGGATGGCCGGGCTCCAACCCGAAGGACGCCGAGTTCTTCGAACGGATGAAATCGACCCGCCTGGCGAATGCCGTTGTGACGTCGTTCGGCTCGACGTGCCGAATCGGGGGGGCGCCGGAACACGATGCGAACATCAGCGCGCTTCTGGACTCGGGGACGGCGGTGTGCACCCTGGTGGGGAAGACATCAATGTTCCACGTACGCGAGGTTCTCCGAACCACAGCGGAGGAGAATCTGCGCATTATCAAAGAGAGCACCGCTTTTCTCGTTGAACAGGGACGAAGAGTGTTCTATGACGCCGAGCACTTCTTCGATGGCTACAAGGCCGACCCTGAGTATGCGCGGGCGACGCTCGCCGCCGCCGGGCAGGGGCGCGCCGAGATCGTCGTGTTGTGCGACACGAACGGGGGAACCATGCCGTGGGAGGTTGCAGAGATCGTCCGCGATATCAGGGAAAAAATGGATATCCCCCTCGGGATCCATACGCACAACGATGCGGAATGCGCGGTCGCCAACTCTCTTGCGGCGGTCCGCGAAGGATGCACCCAGGTTCAGGGAACGATCAACGGATATGGAGAAAGGTGCGGGAATGCCAATCTCGTTGCTATCATCGCGGATCTGGCGCTGAAGATGAACTGCGGATGCCTTGCCGTCCCTGCGCTCCCATCGCTCATGGAAGTCTCCCATTACGTGGCGGAAATTGCCAACCTCTCTCCGGACAATCATGCGGCGTACGTGGGTCGGTCGGCGTTCGCACACAAAGGGGGGATCCATGTGGCCGCGATCCGGAGAAATCCGGCATCGTACCAACATGTCGACCCGGCCGCCGTGGGGAACGGGATGCGCGTCGTCGTCTCGGAACTCTCCGGACGCGGCAACCTTCTTTCAAAGTCCGAGGAGTTCGGCGTCTCGCTTTCCGACACGAAGCATGTGGAGCACGTGCTCGATGAGATCAAGGTGCTGGAAGCGAAGGGCTTTTCGTTCGAAGCGGCGGATGCTTCCGTTGCATTGATGATGCACCGACGCCAGGCGGAGTATGCTTCTCCGTTCGCACTCATCGATCTGACGGTGAACGTCGAACACAGGACGGGGAGGGGGATCTTTGCGGAAGCGACGGTGAAGCTCCAGGTGGGCGACGAGGTCATCCATACCGTGGCCGAGGGGATCGGGCCTGTGAACGCGCTTGACACAGCGATACGGAAGGCGCTGACGCCGGTCTATCCGGCGCTCGCATCCTTCCACCTGGCCGACTATAAGGTGCGCATTCTTGATGGTGACAAAGGAACGGCGGCGACGACACGCGTCCTGATCGAAACCAGGAACGGGACGAGCAGTTGGAGCACGGTCGGCGCAAGTCCCAATATCATCGAGGCAAGCTGGCGCGCGCTTGCCGACAGCATTGAGTATGGACTCACGTTGCGGAACCGCGAGGGCTGATGGCATGAAGGCACGAATTGCGGTCCTCGCCGGCGACGGCGTAGGTCCCGAGGTGACGGAATCGGCGGTGGAAGTGTTGATGGCTGTTGCCGCCAGAGGGAGGCACACGTTTACCTTCATCCACCATCGTATCGGCGGATGCGCGATCGACGCGGAGGGAACGCCGTTGCCGCAGGGAACGCTGGAAGCGTGCAAGTCATCCGATGCTGTGTTGCTTGGTGCGGTCGGCGGGCCGAAATGGGATGATCCCACGGCTGCCATTCGCCCGGAGCAAGGACTTCTGAAGATCAGGAAGGAGCTTGGACTCTTTGCGAACCTGCGGCCGGTCAAGCCCCACCCGGCGCTGTTGTCGGCCTCCCCGATCCGGGCGGAGCGGCTGGTCGGCGTCGATCTCATGGTCATTCGCGAACTCACGGGAGGTCTTTACTTCGGCATGCCGCGCGGGCGGGAATCAGTGGGGGGAGAGATCAGGGCGGTGGACAGCATGGTCTATGAGGAGCACGAAATACGCCGGGTCGTGGAGCTTGCGTTCCGGTTGGCCCGCGATCGGCGGAAAAAGGTTACGTCGGTCGACAAGGCCAATGTCCTGGAGACCTCGCGGCTCTGGCGACAGACGGCGCAGTCGATCGGAGCCGCGAATCCGGATGTGACGCTGGAACACATGCTCGTTGACACGGCAGCGATGCGCCTGGTCTCCTCGCCGTCCGCGTTCGATGTCCTGGTGACGGAAAATATGTTCGGCGACATCCTGACCGATGAGGCCTCCGTGCTTGCGGGTTCCATGGGGATGCTCCCTTCTGCATCGCTGGGCGGCCCGGGGCCCGGACTCTACGAACCCATCCATGGCTCCGCGCCGGATATTGCGGGAAAGGGGATTGCCAATCCCATCGGGACAATTCTCAGCGCCGCCATGATGCTGCGCTATTCTCTCCACCTTGATGCAGAAGCGGAAGCTATCGAATCTGCGGTCGACGATGCCATCACGGAAGGCATGAGGACCGCCGACCTGGGCGGGCATGACAGTCTGAAGGATGTGACGACACGTATTACTTCGTTGGTTCACCACGACAAGGAGGATCACGCATGAACATTGTGCTGCGGTTTTTTCGCAGGAGCGATAAACAGCCGGGCGGCGATCGTAGCGTCGCAGGGGATGGTGCCGGCGAAGAAGAACACCTCCTGCGAGATCCGCATTACACCGGCAACGAGCTCTTCGGATGCGGCGTCAACGGCGAATGGAGTCCTCCGCGGGGACGGGATGCCCAACACCGCGAGATTCACGTCGGGACGACGAACGGAAGACACCGAAAAACCAACAGGAGTGCAGACTAATGGCCGTCATCGATTTTGGAGGTGTAAAGGAAGAAGTGGTCACCCGTGCGGAATATCCCCTTGCCGCCGCCGTGAAGACCCTGAGCAGCGAGACCGTCGCCGTCCTCGGATATGGACCGCAAGGGCAGGGACAATCCCTCAATCTGAAGGACAATGGCGTGAAGGTGATCGTCGGGCAGAGGAAAGGAGGACGCGGATGGAAGGACGCTGTCGATGACGGCTGGGTCGAGGGGGTATCACTTTTCAGCGACCTGGGAGAGGCGGTGAGGCGGGGAACGGTTGTCGAGTACCTCCTCTCGGATGCGGGCCAGAAGGAGCACTGGAGCGAAATCAAGGCGAACCTCCGCAAGGGACAAGCGCTCTGCTTCTCCCATGGATTCTCGGTTGTGTTCAAGGAGCAGACGCATATCGTACCACCGCTGGACGTTGACGTCATTCTTGTGGCGCCGAAGGGGGCGGGGAGGACCGTCCGCTCGAATTTCCTGGCCGGGAGCGGGATCAATTCAAGCTTCGCGGTCTTCCAGGATGCGACGGGAAAGGCGCGCGAGCGGGTCATAGCCTTGGGGATCGCTGTCGGCTCCGGGTACCTCTTCCCGACGACATTCGAGAAGGAAGTGTACAGTGACCTGACGGGTGAACGCGGAGCGCTTATGGGCGCCATCGCCGGAGTGATGAAAGCGCAGTATGACACGTTGCGGGAGCATGGGCATTCCCCCAGTGAGGCGTTCAACGAGACGGTGGAGGAGGCGACGCAGAGCCTGTACCCGCTTATCGGCAGGAACGGGATGGACTGGATGTTTGCATCATGCAGCACGACGGCTCAGCGGGGGGCGCTGGATTGGGCAAAGAGGTTTGAGGTCGCGGCACGACCACTTTTCGAGCTTCTCTACCGGGATGTCCAGCAGGGCGTGGAGACCCGGCGCGTCCTTGAGACATGCGGTGCACCCGACTACCGGGAGCGGCTCGAGAAGGAATTGAACGAGTGGAAGGAATCGGAAATGTGGCAGGCGGGGGCCGCAGTACGTGCGCTCCGGCCTGAGAATTGGAAGAAGGACTGACGGGGAGTTCCCCATCCAGCAAGGGAGGCATCGTGTGCGCGTTGAGAGTCGTCGATGAGTTGCTTCTTGCCGAGGAACGGATACTCGGCGCCTATCGCAGGAAGGCCGCAGCGACGGATGATCCGGAACTGCAGGCATTCCTGCTCCGGCAGGTGGCTGAACGGGAGCGTCATTACCGTCACCTCGAAGAGCGCCTCCGGGCACAGGCCGCCACGGAAGAGGTCACAAGACAGATCAACGACGTCTACCGTTGATTTTTACGGTAATTTGTCTTATCAATAATCTGCTATTAGGAAGACATTCCCGGGTTTCTTCTTCAGGGAACATTACTGCAAGCCGTCCTTGTCACAGGTTTGTTTCCATACATACCCACTCAATCACATCACCGAAGAGACATGAAAACGCATCTACTGTGGATGCTGTTGCTCATTCCCGTGTTTTGCGGGATTGCACAGCAGAAATCGAAGGAGGAGCTGGATCGCGAAAAGCGATTTCAGGAGGAGGCAGCGAAGGCCAACAAGGACACGAGCACGTTTCTCGGTTGGAAGCATGCCGCTGCAGCCGGTCTGAACCTTTCAGAGGTGTCGTTCAAGGATTGGAGCGGCGGCGGGGAGAATTCACTCGCGTACTCCCTTTGGCTGCAGGGCTCTTCCGCGCTCGTTGAGGAGAAAACGCTGTGGACCAATTCCTACCGGCTTGCGTTCGGCCAGAGCCGCCTGTCGGATCAGGGCCTTCGGAAGACGGACGACGAGATCTATGCAGAGACATTCCTCATCTACAAAGTGGGCGCCATCATCAACCCGTATGCGGCTGCAACGCTGCGAACGCAGTTCGCTCCCGGATACTCTTATGATGGAGGGAGTGCGACGGAAATCTCAAAGTTCTTTGATCCGGGATACGTGACGCAGAGCGCCGGCGTCGCATACGCGCCCCTTGCAGGATTCACGACGCGTTTTGGACTTGCGATGCGCGATATCTTTACCTCGGCGCACAGGCGTTATGCCAACGATGTGAACAGCACTTCGGACAAGAAGGTGAGCGTGACGGGAGGATTGGAGTCCGTCTCGGAGCTTTCCCTCGGCATTGCGGAAAACGTGTCGCTCGTCATGCGCCTTGAATTGTATGATCCGTTCGAGAGTATGGATAAGGTGATTGTCAGGAACGACGATGCCATCGTTGCAAAGATCAACAACTACCTGACGACGGTTCTCACGCTGAATCTGTTGAACGACGTCCACGTGACGCCCCGGACCCAGATAAAACAGGCCCTCGCTGTGGAAGTGAACTACACGTTGCTGTAATGATTCTCCATCAACGATATCCTTCAACCTCGGAGGTTTTGCCATGAGTCTCGCAAAAGAATTCAAAGAGTTTGCCATGCGCGGCAACGTCGTCGATCTCGCCGTGGGCATTATCATCGGCGGAGCGTTCGGCAAGATCGTCGCCTCCCTTGTCGGCGATGTGCTGATGCCTCCCCTTGGTATTGCCATCGGCGGCGTCAATTTTACAGACCTCGCTGTTACCCTCAGGGCTGCGGGTGCCGGGAATCCGGCGGTCCTCCTGCGGTATGGGGCATTCGCACAGGCGACCTTCGACTTTGCCATCATTGCCTTTGCCGTGTTCCTCGTCGTGAAGGGGATGAATGTCCTGAAGCGAAAGGCGAAGGAAACGCCTGCCCCTCCACCGCCGCCCGCACCGCAGGAACTCCTCCTGAAAGAGATTCGCGATCTCCTGAAGGCCCGCCAATGAAAGCCGGCAGGGCGATGTTTGAGTCTCTGGATGGAAAGAAGTACCTTCTTGTCGCAGCTTTTTTCTTCCACTGACGAAAGAGTCATGATGATGCGTCCCGTCCTCTTCCTGCTCACATCTCTCATGGTAGTCTCCCCGATGATGGGACAAACAACTCCGGGCGTCCCCGGCCTGCCTGAGGCGGTCACCTCTCTTACGAAGGAACTGGTGGCCCGGTACGGGGAAACCCAGCGACCGAGGATAGAGCGGGGGCTCCGTCAGGCAGCAGACCTCTGGCGTGGGGAAGACGGCGACACTGCGTCTTTTGCCGACGTCATGCGGACGCATTTTGTCGGCACGAACGCGGGCCTGGACACGATGTTCAACCGGCTTGAGTTTCTCTTCGAGCAGTTGAACGGTCACATGGGCGAGATCGGGAGGGAATTCCGCGCGCAGAGCGATCTCGACGAGGGGCCGATCATGCCGTTCGACGAAATCCTTGCAGGGTATGACCCCTCCGCGCATGTGATCGATGATTTCTTCAACAACAAGATCGCCTTCGCCATCCTGGTGAATTTCCCCTTGACTTCGCTGCAGGAGCGTCTCGCAAACGGGGACGCATGGACGCGGCGGGAATGGGCCGAAGCGCGGTTAACGCGCCCCTTTGCTGCGAGGATTCCTGCATCGGTGGATCTGGAGATCGCCCGTGCGGCATCGGAGGCGGCCCAGTACATTGCCGGATACAACATCTGGATGCACCATTGCGTGGACAGTCGCGGCGCGAGGCTGTTCCCTGCCGGGCTCCGCCTCCTGTCGCATTGGAACCTGCGCGACCAGATCAAGGCGGAATATGCCGAAGGGAAAGACGGACTGGCGAAGCAGCGCATGATCTGGAAGGTCATGGAGAGGATCGTGACGCAGACGATTCCCGCTGTCGTCGTTGACAACCCGGGCGTTGACTGGGATCCGTTTGCCAACACCGTTGCTGTTGCGGGGGTGCGGGATGATGCAGGGGACCGCCCGCCCCTCTCGCACGTCGTTCCCGATCCCGAACCGGACACGCGGTACCGCGTTCTCCTCTCCACATTCCGCGCGGCCAGGACGGCAGATCCCTTCTGCCCCAATGCGCCGACGATGATTGCCCGGCGGTTTAACGACGACCGGGAAATTCCGGAGGAACGCGTCCGCGCGATGCTGGAGCAGATACTTTCCTCGCCTCTCGTTCCCCGCGTTGCGAAGTTGATCGAACAGCGCCTGGGAAGACAATTGGAACCGTTCGATGTGTGGTATAACGGATTTCTGCCGCGCAACGCCCACAACGAAGCCGAATTGGATTCGATTGTCCGGAGGAAATACCCTACGGCGGAGGCGTACAAACAGGACATTCCGCGGATGCTCATGGTGCTGGGATTCTCGAGGGAAAGAGCGGAATTCTATGCCGCCCACATCGACGTGGATCCCGCGCGCGGCTCCGGGCACGCCATGGGAGCCTCCATGCGTTCGGCTCATGCACACCTGCGGACCAGGGTTGAAGCATCGGGGATGAACTACAAGGGTTTCAACATCGCAGTGCACGAGATGGGTCATAACGTCGAGCAAGTCACGTCGTTGAACCTCATCGATCATACATTGCTCGGAGGCGTTCCCAATACCGCATTCACCGAGGCACTTGCCTTTGTGTTCCAGGGACACGACCTCGAACTTCTCGGGCTGAGCACACCTGATGCGCGGCAGGAGGCGTGGAAGGATCTCAACGACTTCTGGAGCGCATACGAGATCGCCGGTGTGGCGCTGGTCGATATGGCGGTATGGCATTGGATGTATGACAATCCCGGCGCAACGCCCGCAGAGTTGAAAGAAGCTGTGCTTCGGATCGCCAGGGAAACCTGGAACAAATTCTACGCTCCGGTATTCGGCGTACGCGACGTTGTTCTCCTCGGGGTCTATTCGCATATGATCGATTCGTTCATGTATCTTCCGGATTATCCGATCGGCCACATCATCGCGCACCAGATCGAGGAACAGATGAAGAAGGCCGGCTCGGTGGGAAGGGAATTTGAGCGGATGGCAAAGACAGGGTGCGTTGCGCCTGATCTGTGGATGAAGAAAGCGACGGGATCTCCCGTGAGTGCGGATGCGCTCCTGACGGGCGCCCAACGGGCGTTGGGGGAGATTGAGCGGGAGGGGGCAGGTGCCGGGCGATGATGTGTGCACTCTTCTGCGCCTGGATGGCGTTGTCGGGTCCGGGCGTTGCCGAAGCGGCTGTTCCCGGAGACGAATCATTCTTGCGCATCAACTATCCGGAAGCGGTCAGCCGGTACGAGTCCGCTCTCGGGGAGCACCCCGGGGAACCGGCGTTGCTCTGGCGCCTTGCCCGGGTGTACGTCTGCATGGGTGAGGTGGCCGAGGGGGTGGAACGCAGGCATTTTCTGGCGATGGCCGAGCAGTATGCGCGGGAGTGCGTTGCGGCTGATTCGACGGTGGTGGAGGGACACACCTGGCTGGCCGGCGTGTTGGGGTATCGCGCGCTGGAGGAGGGCGCGTCCGAACAGATCCGACTATCGCAGGAACTGGTCCGTGAGGCGAATCAGGCCATCCGGCTGAACGCGAACGAGGACGCGGCGTACTCCATCCTGGGATCATTCTACCGTGCCCTCGGCGGAGTGGGCTGGCTCAAGCGGTCCGTCGCGTCGCTGTTTCTCGGCAGCATCCCCGAGGGGGGGTACGCGGAGGCGGAAGCCGCATTGCGACGTGCCGTTGCAATCGCCCCCGGAATCATGCGACATCAGTACGAACTCGGGATTCTCTATATCGACATGGGGAGGGAGGAAGAGGCACGGCAGGCGCTGGAAGCGGCGGGTCGGCTCCCTGTGAAAACGGCTATCGATCGTCCGCGGCTGGAGAAGATCCACGAGCTTCTTTCCCGTCTCACATCCCCCCAGTGACCCGCAGTTTACCTCAAATGTACAGATGCCGTTTGATCTTCTGCGTCGGAGTCTTTTCGAACGGTTCCCGCTGTTCGATCAGCCGGTGCAGGCGGGAGAATGACGCGAGTCGTTCGTTGATCTGTTTGCGGAGGTCCTCGAGGAAGGTGCGCATTTTCTCCCGGATTTGCGACTCCGTGAACTGAGCCAGTGAGAACATCTTTTCCAGCTCCTCGTAATTGAGGTGCACCCGGGCTGCAAGCTTGCTCTCTTGTTGGAAGACAAGCGACTCGAGAACGAGGTCAAATTCATTGATGGTGGACTCGATCTCCTCCGGATAGATGTTCTTGCCGCTGGGGCCGAGGATCAGGTTCTTGATCCTTCCCTTGATGAAAAGGTACCCGTGCCTGTCGATCATACCGAGATCCCCCGTCCTGAACCAGCCGTCTGTCGTTATCGCTTCCGCGGTGCGGTTGGGATCTTTGTAGTATCCCTTCATGACCGTGGGACCTTTCACGAGGATTTCCCCT
Organism: Ignavibacteriota bacterium; assembly: GCA_003162635.1. GTDB lineage: Bacteria > Bacteroidota > Ignavibacteria > UBA10030 > UBA6906 > Fen-1260. Next base: position 68,981 of record PMNE01000109.1, on the reverse strand, counting down.
TCCCCCGTGACAGGATCAGGGCCGTGAATGGTGATCCGGGTGCCGGGGAGCGGTGTCCCCGTCGAGCGGAGCTTGGTCCGATCCGGCGCGGAGCCGGCCACCAGGGGAGCCGTTTCCGTGAGTCCGTAGCCGATGGCGTAGGGGAATCCCGCTTCCCGGAGAAATGACTCCACGTCGGCCGCCAGCGGCGCGCCGCCGATGGCGAACACGCGCAGCTGCCCGCCGAACGATTCCAGAAGTTTCCGTCCTGCGATGCGGTGAAGACGCTTTCGAATAAACGCGACCCGACAGAGGCTTCTGATGACGAAGTTCCCCGTCAGCTGGGGATGGATTTTTGACTTGAAGATCTTCTCGATGACCAGGGGGACGGAAAGGATGATCGTGGGGCGCACCCTCGCCATGGCCGGGAGGAGTACGCCTGCGGAAGGGGGCTTGTCAAGGTAGTACACTGCAGCGCCGCGCATCATCGGCGTTACCAGTCCGATGGTACATTCATAGGTGTGGGAAAGCGGGAGAATGGAGAGCATGCGGTCGGTTTCCGTTATATCGACGATCTGCGTCGTCGCGACGGCATCAGCCACGATGTTCTTGTGGGAGAGCATCACACCTTTGGAGTGACCGGTCGTGCCGGAAGTGTAAACGATCGTGGCCGTGTCGTCTTCCTGCACCTCGTCGGCGATGCGGCCGAAGAAGCGGAGCGCGACGCCTTTGAACCGGGCAAAGCTCCTGGTCCCCTCATCGATGAATTCCTGGAGACGGTCACCCTTTGTGCGGAGCGGGATGAGGGAGAAGTCCTCCAGCAGGACGATCGTGGCGAGATGAACGAACTCTCCCTCCTCCAGCGATGCGTACAGTTTTCGGGAAACAAAGACTGCTTTGGATTCGGAATGGCGAAGAATGTGGTGAATCTCGCTTGGGTGGAACCCGGGGAGGATCGGGACGGCAATGGCGCCCATGACGGTGATCGCAAAAAACGCGACGCCCCACGTCGGCATGTTCTCGCCGAGAATCGCGACGCGATCCCCCGGGATGACCCCCCGTTCATGAAGCAGAAGGGAGACCTGGGCAACGCGGTCGCGGAGGTCGGCGTACGTCAGGGACTCCCCATCAACCGACGCGAGGGCAACACGATCGGGAAACATCTCCGCGCTCTGTTTCAGAAGCGCCCGAAGCGTGAGATGATCAAGTGCTTTCATGTATCTTCTCTCCTCAGCAAAGCGTGCGTTCCAAAATAACATTCCTCCAACGGAAATCCAAGGAAAAGAATGCGTGCCCGTCTCCGCAGAATGGGCGGTTATCAGGCGCATGGGCCCTTACGGTTTTCGTTCTCTGCGGTTTTGCGTATATTCTCCGGTCGTGAATTCTCTTCTTCTCTCGGGGTACCCATGGGAACACGTGTCATTCGCTTCTCTGCTGCGGTTGTCTTCGCTCTCCTCGCGCAGTGGGCAATTGTCCTTTCGCAGCCCAGGACCATCACCATCCTCCACACCAACGACCTTCACGCCTCCTTCATGCCGCACGAGGCGCAGTGGGTGCTGGAATCGCCGAAACCGATGGTGGGGGGATTCGCCCGGCTCTGGCAGGTTGCCGACAGCATCAAGAAGGCGGTCCCCTCGTTCCTCATGCTTGATGCGGGAGATGTGATGACGGGGAACCCGATCACGGAGATTCGATACGAGGGAGCGTATGGCGGTGCCCTCTTTGCCATGATGAACTTCATCGGCTATGACGCGTGGTGTCCGGGGAACCATGATTTTGACGTGTCCCAGGAGAATCTCCGCCGTCTTATCTCCCTTGCACAGTTTCCTGCAGTCTCCGCAAATCTCGTCAATACGAAGGGTGAATTCCCTGTGGGGAATCGCCCCTATGTCATTCTGGAGCGTGGGGGAATGCGCATAGGCATCATCGGTATCATCTCGCAGGAACTCTACGGCCTCGTGAACCAGAACAACCTCGTCGGGATCAAGGTCCTCTCCCCCTCTGCAACGGTACAAGAATACGTCGATGAGCTCATGCCCAAAACCGATCTCCTCATTGCGTTGACGCACGAAGGAGTGGATGACGACTCGATGCTTGCCGCGCAAGTCCACGGCCTGAACATCATCGTCGGTGGCCATTCCCATACGCGTTTGAAAAAACCGCTGAGCGTGAATGGGGTTCTCATCGTTCAGACGGGATCGAATTGCGAAAACCTGGGCGAGTTGACAGTCACGGTCGAGAATCACAAGGTCATCTTCTCCGACGGCAAGCTGATCCCGCTGTGGACGGGGAATCAGACGGAACGAAGCGCCGTGTCCGTGCTTGCGGATTCAATGCAGGCGGAGATCGACAAGGAGTATGACCAGGTCCTTGCAACGCTGCGAGGCGACTGGAAGCGGAAGGACGGACAGAGCTCGATCGGCACGTACATTGCCGAGGCACAGCGCGTTGCGGCCGGGGCGGAAGTGGGATTCATGAACAACCAGGGTATTCGCCGGGATGTCGCGGCGGGACCGTTGACGAGGAAGACACTCTTCGAAATTCTCCCGTTCCAGAATATCCTCGTGACGTTCCAACTGAGCGGCGCGCAGCTTCGTTCGATCATGCAATACTACGTCGAGAAGAAGGCGCCGATCCAGATCGCAGGCATGGCGGGAAAGTGGAAGAGGGGGCAGGACGGTTCCGTCGAGTTTACGACGATCGATGTGAATGGGAGGCCGCTGGAAGAAGACAAGATGTATGTCTGCGCGGCGAGCGACTATTTCGTCGGCGAGGCGAAACACTATCTCGGGCTGGAGATCGCGCAGCCGATCTTCCTGCAACAAACTGTTTTTGCCGCAGTCGAACGGGTGGTGCGCGATGAGAAGACCATCACTCCCCGGGTCCAGTATACCATCGAGAGGGAACGATGAGCGTGCAGCCGCAGTCAGGGAGAAGTGAGACGATGGATCATTTCCCTCTGTTGATCATCACCGGACGCCCGGCCGCGGGGAAGTCGGAAGTGATTGACTACCTGAGGAACATTCCGGCTGCGGAACGCCTGGCGCGTTTTCACATTGGAGAATTCGAGGAACTCGACGACTTCCTGTACGTCTGGGAGACGTTCGAGATCGACGATATCCTCACACGCCACGGTCGGCCGAGACTCTGGACGGATGAAAAGTACTTCTTCCGGGACCCGTTCGTTTGGAATTTATACATCGAGCGTATCAGTCTGGAGTATCGCAAGCGCATTGCCCGCGATCCCTCGTACCACCGGAATAAAACTGTTCTCGTGGAGTTCGCAAGGGGAGGGGAACACGGCATCGAAGAGGCGCTCGGCTTCCTGCATGAGGAAGTACTGGCGCGCGCCCGGATCGTGTACATCAAGGTCTCGTACGAGGAGTCGCTCCGGAGGAACCGTCGGCGCGCACGCAGGGGGGAGGAGGCCTCCATCCTGTATCATTCGCTCCCCGATGAGAAGATGGCATACTATTACAGGACGAACGATTGGGAAACTCTTGCGGGAACAAACCCGGAACATATCCCCGTCCGGGGCCACTCGATTCCCTACGCGGTGTTTGAGAACGAGCCCGAGAAGACCGGCGATCCAACGCTGCTTGGCGAAGAGCTGGCGCGTGTGACCGACAAGCTCTGGAAGGCCTGAGGGGGCCGGACGACGTTTTTCGTTCCACAGGGAGACGGAGGAAAGCGGGGCTTCTTACGCCCCTGATGCCGCTCGAGATGGCACGGCGTTCCAAATCCGAAGCATGAGGATCGCTCCAACGACGGAGAACCCGATCATGCTCGGTCCCCATGCGCCCCAACCATATGTCTCGAGCATCCAGCCCATTCCCACCCCCACGGCGGTCCCCCCGATGTACTGCATACCGTCAAACATTCCTGCGGCGGTGGCTGCGGCTTTCTTCCCGCCGAAATCCATCGAGGCAGTTCCTGAAAGCATGGAGTGGACCATGCTGATAGCGAAGGAATTGAGGATGAATGCTCCGATGATCCATCCAAGTCCCGGTGAGATCCAAATGATCGCAAGGCAGCATACCTGCAGGACATAGCCAATGAAGGCGACGGGGGGGCGGCGGGAGTGGAACACCCAATCTGATATCGTTCCCGCTGCGAACGCGCCGAGGATTCCCGCCGCGACGACGCTGAGCGCCCCCTGTTGGAAGATGGGCGAGTCCAGAGCGAGTTTCTGTGCCTCCTGCATATATCGGGGGAACCACTGTTCGAAACCGTGCCGGACGAAACCGGTGCAGAATTCCGAAATGGCGATCGTCACGGTGATGGGATTCGTGAAAACCTTCTTTGCGAGGTATGTGAAGTCAGCTTTGGTGTTGTCCCCGCTGGAAGCATCCGCGGTATCGAAGTCCGCCAGTCCCGCTCCGCGGGGAGTGTCGTGGACGAACAAGAACGTCAGGATCCCCATCCCCGCCATGATCCCTGCAGGAATGAAGAAGACCCATTGCCAGGGGAGAAGCGTCACGGCAATCCCCCCGATGAAGAAGATCAGGAACCGGCCGCTCTGGATCATCGATCCGAATATCGCGGAGAAGACCCCGCGCTCCCGGACATGGAACCAGCCCGAATTCACTTTGATGAGTGCGAGGGCGCTGTACGACTGGAAGTATGCGTTGAGCCCCCAGATCGTTGCGAAATACGCCAGGAGGACCGTCCCTGTCTGCCACAGACCGACGTAGGCGCCCAGGCCGAAGGCCACGTTCAGCAGCACCGATCCGAAGACGCCGATCAACATCGCCTTGCGCCCCCCGATCCTGTCAGCGATCGGGCCGTTGAAAAGCGCCGAGAACCCGTAGATCATCAGTGCAACAGTGACGATCGTCCCGACCTGTGTCTTGTCCCATCCGTACGTATCGGAGAGGGATTTGCTGACGAGCGAAAGATTGTAGCGCCCCATGTACATGGCGGCGTAGGTGAAGCCGAGCGTCAGCCAATTGAGCGCGCGCCGACGCCGGAATTTGGGCGTGTGGATGGGGCGGGAATCTGGAGAAGAGGCCATGATCGCGCATTGTTGGCAGGAACGACAAAGTGCTCAACAATATACCAAAAAGCGGGAATGAGATGCCAGCAAAAACAGGACTCCCCCGGCCTGCTGCAAGTCGGGGGAGTGGGTTTTTCTCTCATGCACGGGTGATGGTTACCTGATCAAAGCCATCTTCCTGACCTGCATGAACTTCTGGGCAGGGTTGTCGGTTGCCACCGCGTCGATACGGTAAAAATAGATGCCGCTGGCAACGTCGGGCTGCCACGCCACCTGGTGAGTTCCGGGCTGTTCGATCCCGTTGACGAGTGTTGCCACCCGCTGGCCGAGAAGATTGTACACGGTCAGTGTGACGCGGCTTTGGGCCGGCAAGGCATAGGCAATGGTCGTCGATGGGTTAAACGGGTTCGGATAGTTTTGATCGATCGCAAAGGTCTTCGGGATCGCCGCTGTCGCACCGTCCTTCACGCCTAAGGTCTGGAGGATTTGTCCGGTTGTGAAATCGCCGAGAAACAGCCTTTGATACGTCGGAGTTTGGTTTGAATTGTTCGAACCTGAGTAATAGAAATAGTTGATTCCGAGGTAGAGGCCAGTGTTAAGGACACCGCCAAACCAACCCTGGCCAACTGTGCCGATCTGGACTTGCACATTGAATCCGCTCCATGTTGTTGGAACCGGCCGGAACGACCCGCCTCCCTGGCGTTCAGCCCGGGAAAGAAACGTGTCAACGGCGGCGACGGTTGGCGGGACAGTGATCACTCCCCACTGTGATACCCATTGGTAGGTGTTAGGATCCATTTGGCGAACCACTGACCCTTGGGACTGAGCGTCGAATTCAAAACTCGATGCTTGGTCGGGTCCGATGTAGAGAAATTGCCATTCGTCGTTTGCGCGTCCGCTGGCATCGAGCTTATAAGCTGCAATCTGGCGGAGATCCGCCGAGGGGGAGAAACTCGATTTGCGCGCATTGAGAGAATCGATCGCATCGGCGTATGTCAACCCCAAGTACGTGTGAAGAACCATATCCACCCCCGTCACGTTGGCGCCGTTCACCACGACGACAGAGGAGGCAAGGCCCAGCGCATCTCCGGAAGAGGGATCAATATTGCCGTCCTTGTCCACGTCCACAGCGGAGACAATGTACAGCGAATCATTGCCAAGGTACGGAAGTGTGTAGTTCCCTGATCCGTCCGCCGCGGCGGCCTGAGCAAAATGTTCATTGCCGTTGCCGATCGGGGTTGTGCTGGCAATCACTAACGCGCCGGCGGGGCTGACCCCCACCGCGCTGGAAGTGATAGTCCCGCTGACACTGTACGGGGGAAGCACGCTCCCCGTCGTGAAATGGAGAATAAAGGGGGAGGCGAGGGAGGCGCCACCCTGAGCACGTGAGGCATACATGGCGAGGAAATACGACTGGTCCGCCGAAAGGGTCACGGAGATATTCGCCGTTAAACAGTCGGGACTCCATGAGCCGCCGTTCAGGGTGAAATTAAACATCATCCCTGTAGCCGAATTATAGAATGTCGTATCCACCGGTACACTGAATGTCAGACTGATGACACTGGTCGACGCCGGGACATTGGTCGCCCCTTCTGCAATGGAAGCGGAGACGACGTAGAAAGAAGTCGCGTTTCCTGCGAAGGACGACTGAGGCAGGACTGCGACCGTGAAGACAAGGAGCAATATGAAAAAATGATTCCTCATGGATAAAGTCTCCTGATGGGTAAGAACATGAACGTAGGGACGCAAGGCATGGATGTCATTGCATCGGTATCGTGAATTATGTAGCAAAAAGGGGGCCAAGGATCGAAGATAGGTATCACCCGGAATAGCAGAAAAAAAAGCAACGTATCGGCCGTTCTGTGGAGCTTATTCCCTCATTGAAGAAATATCCACATGTTCGAGGAACGATATGACCGATGGAGGGTACGCATCCGGTCTTCGCAGTTGATCTCTTGCAATACCCATCTGTTTTTGTAGATTAAAAGAGGTGAATCTCTTTCGAAAGGATGACATGGACATTCATGGAAAGAATGCAGTCGTCACGGGGGGCGCCATGGGAATCGGGCTCGCTACTGTGAAGCGTCTGACATCTGCCGGATGCCGGGTGGCCCTCTGGGATATTCGTGCCGATGCGTTGTCACAGGCGAAAGGGGAATTACGGAGGGCTGGCGGCGAAGTATTGACATACACGTGCGATGTGACGGACGCGCCGCGCGTCTATGCGTGTGCGCAGGAAACCATTGCAGCGATGGGACGCGTGGACATTCTTGTGAACAATGCGGGATTTGTGCATGAAGGCGGTTTTCTGGACCAGCCCGATGCCGTTTGGGAAGAGACCATCGCGGTGAACCTGACGGCTCTTCTTTACACGATCCGCGCGTTCCTTCCCGGGATGTATGAACGGAACAGCGGACATATTGTGAATGTCTCGTCCGCCGCGGGACTGCTCGGGGTCGGCGGGCTCTCCGTCTATGCGGCGACAAAGTGGGCGGTGTTCGGTCTGACGGAGTCGATGAGATTTGAGGCCTGGAACGCAGGCAAGCCCGGCGTGCGCTGGTCCTCGGTCCATCCGAGCTATCTCGCAGAGGGAATGTTCGGCGGTGCCCGGTTGAACTGGCTCGGAAACATTGTGATACCCCTGGTGCGATCACACGACACGATCGCAAAGGCGATCGTGGAGGGAGCGCTGAAACGTGGGAAGTATTCGCCGAAGCGTCCCCGGACGCTCAATCTCGCACCGCGGTTGAGAGGACTGCTTCCGGATCCCCTTTTCCAGAAGGTGCTCGTTCTGCTCGGGGTTCCCAAGAGCATGCACGCCTTCAAGGGGAGGTCAACATGACCGTGCCCGAAACGGTGTCACGGAATCCAGCGACCGGAGAAATCATCGGTCGGACGCCCGTCCAGGGTGCGGACGATGTCGTTCGAGCGGTGGAAAGCGCCCGCCAGGCGCAGAAGGGGTGGGCAGCGCTCGACTTCCGGGAACGAAGGAATCATGTCACAAGGGTGAGGGATTTCATCACGGCCCACGCAGACTCGATCGCGAAGACAATCTCGCGGGAGAACGGAAAGACGCGCATGGATGCGCTGACCACCGAAGTGATTCCCGCTGCGATGGCAGCCGACTACTACGGCAGAACCGCACGTCACGCGCTCAGGCGTAGGAGACTCTCCCCGGGAAGTATTCTCTTTATGAACAAGCGCTCGTACATCGACCGGGTCCCTTTTGGCGTGGTCGGTATTATCAGCCCCTGGAACTATCCTTTCTCGATTCCGTTTCACGAGATCATCATGGGTCTCATGGCCGGGAACGGCGTGATTCTGAAGATGGCAACGCAGGCGCAGGAGGTGGGGAAGGCGCTGGAGGAATGCATGGCCGCCGGCGGGTTTCCCGAGGGCCTCTTTGCCCAGCTTCATCTTCCCGGCGAGCGCGCGGGCGACGCGTTCATCAATGCCGGAATTGATAAATTGTTCTTCACGGGTTCCGTGGAGGTCGGAAAAACCCTCATGGGGAAAGCCGCAGCGCGCTTGCTCCCCGTGTCGTTGGAACTGGGGGGGAACGACCCGATGATCGTATGCAACGATGCGAACCTTCTCCGGGCGGTAGGCGGGGCGCTCTGGGCCGGTTTCTCCAATGCCGGACAATCGTGCGGCGGCGTCGAGCGTATCTATGTGGAGAAGGGGGTGTATGAGGACTTCGTCCGGCTTCTCCGCGCTCGCGTGGAACAACTGACATACGGGGATGGGAGCGATCCATCTGTTCAGGTGGGAGCGATGACAACGGCGAAGCAGGTGAGGACGGTCACCGAGCACGTCGATGACGCCCTCGAGAAAGGAGGAGTCATTACGGCGACGGCTCAGCGCTTCGTCGGTTCGGCGAAGGGACAGTTCTTTCCTCCGATGGTCATCGAACGCGTGAATGAAACAATGGTGACGATGCAACGGGAAACGTTCGGACCCGTCGTTGCGGTACAGTGCGTTGCAGATCTCGATGAGGCCGTGACACGTGCGAACGATTCCTTCCTCGGGTTGACCGCCTCGGTATGGACGCGGAACAGGAGGAAGGCGCACCGGATAGCTGCCCGTCTCGAAGCGGGGACCGTCACCGTCAACGATCACCTGATGAGCCATGGTCTTGCCGAAACTCCGTGGGGCGGATTCAAGCAGTCGGGGATCGGGCGCACACACGGGTGTCTGGGACTGGAGGAAATGACGCAGCCAAGGGTTGTCGTCGATGACATTCTTCCAGCCGTGCAAAAGAACATGTGGTGGTATCCCCACTCGAAGAAGGTGTATGACGGACTCCTGGGGGTGCTGCCCTTGCTGTACGGCAGAGGGATTGCGCAGCGCCTCAGAGGGGGAGCGCGTGTTCTTGGGACGTTTGCAAGAACTTTTCAAAAGGATTGACGAATGATTGTTATGAAATTCGGAGGCACCTCCGTCGAAGATGCGAAGGCGATGCGGAACGTGGCGGGCATCGTGATGACAAACGCGGTCCGCCGGCCGCTTGTCGTTGCGTCGGCATGCGCCGGGGTGACCAATGCGCTGCTCACCCTTGCGCGAAGCTCTCCCGAGGCGGGGCGGGAACACGCCCTGGCGCAGGTGGAGGAGCTTCGTGTCCGTCACCGGAAGATCGCCCACGACCTCTTCAGCGGTGAAGTGCTCTTTACCGTGCAGTCGCAGATCGACGCGATGATGGACGAACTGCGGGACCTCGTCAAAAGCATTGCGATTCTGGGCGAGCTGACGGAGCGCTCGCTGGATACGATTGCAGGTTTCGGCGAGCGCCTGTCGACCCTCCTCCTGTGCCACCACATGAAACAACAGGGGGCCGATTGCGTTCTCGTGAGCGCCGGAGACGTCCTCGTGACAAGCGCCGAGTACACCCGGGCTGTTCCCCTCCGTGAGGCGATTGATGAACGGGCCTCTCGTATCATTGCTCCCCTGTTGGAAGCGGGGCAGATCGTCATTACCCAGGGGTTTCTCGGAGCGACGGAGGCGGGGGTGCCGACGACGATCGGACGCGGCGGCTCGGATTACTCCGCAGCGCTCTTCGGTGCGGCGCTCAATGCGGAAGAGATACAGATCTGGACGGATGTCGATGGGGTGATGACGTCAGACCCCTCCGTCATCCCGAACGCGAAGGTGATCGAAGAAATGACATTCCGCGAAGCGGCTGAACTTGCCTACTTCGGTGCGAAGGTGCTCCACCCGGCCACCATTCAGCCTGCGGTGGAGAAGAACATCCCTGTACGGGTCCTCAACTCGAAGAGACCGGATGTCGGAGGCACGGTCATCGTCAGCGAAGGATCATTCGGCGCGCGGCGCGGGGTCACATCGATCGCCTACAAGGAAGACATTACGCTCATCACCATCACGTCCACACGGATGCTGATGATGCACGGATTCCTTGCGCGTGTCTTCGCGATTTTTGCGGCGCATCGGAAGAGTGTCGATGTCATAGCGACTTCCGAGGTCAGTCTCTCCCTCACCGTAGATTCCCAGGAGAACCTCGAGGCGATTTTTGGAGAACTTCGCTCGGTGGGAGCAATCGAGGTCGTTCATGACAAATCGATCTTCTGCGTCGTGGGAGAAGGGCTGAAGAGCTCGCCCAGCGCCGTGGCAAAGGTATTCCGGACCCTCGATGAACACGCCATTCCCGTCAGCATGATCTCCCTTGGCGCTTCGGAGATCAATGTTACCTTCGTCGTTGAGGGGAAGGATATTCAACGCACGGCTTTGGCCCTGCATGAGGCGTTCTTTCCCGACTGACCTGCGGGTTGTTGCTTTCGTCACAGATTTATATATCTTATGATGCAGGAAGGGCCGGTTTCCCCCATAATTCGGAAGAACCACCCGGTCCCTTGAGATCTTCGCTCATTGGAATGCCCGTTTTCCCGGATTCGATCGTGGAAGCGGGCTGCTTTTTGTCTCTCTCTTCAGGAGGATATGTATGGCTGGACCAGTCAATCATTCTGATCTTTACAGGCTCCCGTGGACTCTCCCTGATAACGCGATAAACTGGCTTGAGCCGACCAGTATGTGCAACCTGTACTGCGACGGTTGTTACAGGAAGAACGACGCGGATAGCCATAAGCCGCTGGAACTCATCCAGCGGGAACTCGACACCTTCCGACGTCTCCGAAAGACCGATGGGGTGTCCATTGCAGGAGGGGACCCCCTCACCCACCCGCAGATCGAAAAGATAGTAGAAATGGTGGCTGCGGGGGGGCAAAAGCCCATTATCAACACGAACGGCTTGTTGCTGACAAAGGAGAAGCTCGTTGCACTGAAGAATGCAGGGGTGCAGGGGTTTACGTTCCACATCGATAGCGGTCAAAACCGTCCGCACATGAAGGGAAAGACCGAGCTGGAATTGAACGAACTCCGATTGAAGTATGCCCAGTTGCTGGCGGAAGTGGGGGGGATCTCCTGCGCGTTCAACGCAACGGTATACGAGCACACGCTGAAAGATGTCCCCGAGATCGTGGCGTGGGCACAGGCACATATCGATATTGTTCACATCCTCGTCTTTATCGCGTACCGCGCTGCCCCGATCAAGAAGGGGTACAAGTACATGGTGGGGGCCAAAGAGATCGATATGGACCCGATCGCGTATGCCATCGATGAGGACCGGAAGATTTCGATCATGTCGACCGACATCGTGGATTCCATCAGGACGAAGTATCCCGACTTCCAGCCCTCTGCGTATCTGAACGGAACAGAGCGTCCGGACCACTTCAAGTGGCTGCTCACCCTCCGGATCGGAACAAAGGAGAAGATTTACGGCTACACCGGTCCAAAGTTCATGGAATTGTCTCAGACCCTTCACCACCTGACGAAGGGAACATATCTCGCTTACACGCATCCCGATGTCCTCGGGAGTGCCAAGAGCATGCTTGCGCTGGCTCCGTTGGACAAGGGACTTTCGAACACTGCAAAAGCATATTTCCGCGACGCATTGACCTCGCCGAACGTTCTCTTCAAAAAGCTCCACATGCAATCGGTCATGATCATCCAGCCGGCCGACTTCATGCCTACCGGCGCGCTGAGCATGTGCGATGGCTGCCCGGACATCACCGTGTATGACGACAAGCTGGTGTGGTCATGCCGCATGGAAGAGTTGATCAACTTTGGCGATTGGGTACGCGCGGTCCCCGTCAATGCAAAGAAACATTAACTGCTGCTTCGTAGACTTTCGGGGGCCGGCCTCNNCCCGGTGGCAAACCCGGCGCACAGGAGGCGAGCGATTCTTTTTTCCCCCTCATGATTGGGATCCGTTCATGACGCTCCTTCCTGCTCTCCTCGTCATCGTGATCGTTGCCATCGTCGGTGCTTCTCTTGCCCTTGCCGCTTTTTTCTGGGCTCTTCGCACGAAACAATTCTCTGTGAAGCAATTGAATGAAGGTGCCTCCGTCATCTTCGACAGCGTGGAGCATGTAGGGAAACCCACGGACCAATTGTTCAAGAAACCAGGGTTGCAGAACGATGAGCAGACCTCCGGCTGAGAGGCAGGTCTCCCGGACCATCGCAGCGGACCAACGTCTCAGTGACGAACTGACGCGGATTGGCATCGATGATTCGGCCGCAAGTCCTACGGTCCTCTTTCTCGCATCTGGCGTCGCCTGGCTCCTGATTGGTTCCCTCATGGGGTTGATTGCCTCGGTGAAGCTCGATCTCCCCGATTGGCTTGGAGGAGCGGGACCCATCACCTTCGGCCGACTACGGCCGGTTCACCTCAACGCAGTGACATACGGTTGGATCTCCCTTGCCGGGAGCGGGATGATCGTCTGGCTGATGGGACGCCTGTGCAGGACTCACATACGCTGGACGGCGCTTCTCTTCCTATCGGCGATCTTATGGAATATCGGTCTTTTCCTCGGCTCCGCCCTTGTGATTCTCGGTTACAGCGGGGGAATGGAATGGCTCGAATTCCCTCTTCCCGCCGCCGCCGTCATTGCTCTTGCATTTATTCTCTTCGCCCTGTCAATGTTCAGGACGTTCGCAGCACGGCAGGTGGAACACGTGTATGTGAGTCTTTGGTATATTCTCGCTTCGCTGACCTGGTTCCCGCTTCTCTACGTGATCGCCAACGCAGGCCTTTACCAAGGGGTGGGGGAGGCGGCAATGAACTGGTGGTACGGGCACAACGCCATAACGGTGTGGTTCACTCCCATCGGTCTTGCGGGCGCCTACTACTTCATCCCCAAGGTCATCGGAAGACCGATCTACAGTTATTACCTCGGCCTGCTCGGGTTCTGGTCTTTCGCCCTCTTCTACAATTGGAACGGATTGCACCACCTGGTAGGGGGACCTCTCCCGACGTGGGCGATTTCCGTCTCGATCGTCGCCAGCTTGATGATGTTCGTTCCCGTGCTTGCGGTTGCCGTGAACCATCACATGACCGCCCTGGGACACCTCAGCATGATACGGTACAGTCCGACCCTCCGGTTTGTGGTTTTCGGTGCAATGTCCTACACCGCCACAAGTTTTCAGGGATCGCTCGAAGCGACGCGCTCCGTTCAGGAAGTGGCCCATTTCACCCACTATACGGTGGGCCATGCCCACCTCGGCATGTACGCCTTCGTCACCATGGTCCTCTTTGGCGCGGTGTATTACATCATGCCACGTATCGCCAAATGGGAATGGCCGTATCCGAATCTGATTAAGGTTCACTTCTGGTTGAGTGCCGCCGGGATCGCGATCTATTTCCTGTCGTTGACGCTGGGGGGATGGCTTCAGGGTTTGGCGATGAATACTCCTTCAATCCCCTTCATCGATACGGTGAATCTCACGAAGCCGTACTTGTGGGGAAGAGCGGTCGGAGGAACCCTGATGACAATCGGTCATTGCGTCTTCGCCTACCACTTTCTTCTGGTGATCCATAGAGCCGGACCCAAAAGGTTCGCGCCTGTATGGTTCCGGAAGGCGGAGGAGGTGGCGGCCCCATGATGTTCATCCGTTCCTTCGTGTTCTTCCTCGGAGTCCTCGCAGCATTCGCCCTCGGGTGGATCGGCATCGTCGGCGTCCCCGACATGATGCTCGCCAGGATCGAGGCGCCGCCGGAACTCAAGCGCTACACGGCCGAGCAACTGTATGGCCGCAGCATCTATGTGCGGGAGGGATGTCTGTACTGCCACAGCCAGCAGGTTCGTCCCGAGGGATTCGGCGCGGATCAAGCCCGCTTCTGGGGGCGTCCGTCGGTTCCCGCAGACTACCTGTACGACAAACCCCATTTGCTCGGAACGATGCGGACGGGACCGGACCTCTTTAATATCGGTGCCAGGCAAACGAGCGAGGAGTGGCATTTGCTGCACCTCTATAATCCGCGGCTCGTGACAAAGGGCTCCATCATGCCTCCGCATCCGTGGCTGTTCGAGGAGAAACCAACGGCGGGTCCGGGTGAAGAAGCGCTCGTGCTGCCCGATTCGCTCGCGCCCGCGAGGAAAGTGGTGGTGCCCACGGCAGAAGCGAAGGCACTCGTCGCGTATCTCTTGAGTCTGAACCATACATATCCTGTCAGCCAGGGTGCCGCTTCCGATGACACAGCAAAAACAAGGAGATAGCCCCCCCCCGACTCCGCCTCGCGGCAAGGACTTCACCGACGAAAGGGGGGAGGAGACGGATGTTCAGCGCATTCATATGAATGTCGTCGGACGGGAAAAGGAGGAACCGGGAGAGGGGTTTGAACCGACGCCGTGGTGGGTGTGGACTGCAAGCGTATTGCTCCTGTTTATCATGGGGTTCTATCTTGGGAGATACGGAGGTAGTTTCAGCGCCGTTGCGCACGAGGTGGAAGACCCCGGTGTTGCGGCTTCCGGTCCGGTGAAGACGGAGGTGAAGGGTGATGTCGTCTTTGCAGGGGTCTGCCAGGCGTGCCACCAGGCGAGCGGACTCGGCATTCCCGGTCAATACCCGCCGCTCGTGGCGTCGGAATGGCTTCTGCAAGACGGCGAAACTCCGATCAGGATACTTCTCTACGGATTGCAGGGCGAGATTGGAGTGAAGGGAAAGACGTTCGACAATAAAATGCCCCAGTTCCACGACAAATTGTCGAGCGATGAAATCGCTGCCGTTCTTACCCATGTTCGTTCGGCGTGGGGGAACAAGGGAGGAGCGGTGACGGCTGCCCAGGTCGATTCCGTGCGGAAGCAGCATGCCGTGCGGGCGCCGTGGAGCGCGGCGGAATTGGAAGCGCTCAGAAAGAAACCGCCATGATGACGCCGCGGCTCCATTCGGTTGTTCGCTTCGCTCTTGCCGCGTTCTTCGGATTCTCCGTCACGCTGGTGATGAATGGCTGCAACCGTCCCGACACCGGGGCGCGGCAGCCGATTGCATTCAGCCACAAGATCCACGCCGGGGACAATAAAATCCAATGCCAGTATTGCCACGGCGGCGTCCGGAGGGGAACTGCGGCGGGTATTCCCTCGGAACGCCTTTGCATGGGATGCCACCAGCTTGTTGCAGCGAACAGGCCCGAGATTATCCGGCTTCGTGATGCCTTCCAGAAGAACCAACCGATCCCATGGATGCGGGTGAACGTGATCGGCGATTTCGTCTACTTTAATCACTACCCCCACGTGGCCAAAATGATCCCCTGCCAGAAATGCCACGGCGAGATCCAGGCCATGGCGGAAGTCCGGCCGGCCGTCAATCTTGCGGACATGGCTTTCTGCGTTGACTGTCATCGCCAGCATGCCGCCCCGGTCGATTGTTACACTTGCCATCGGTGAGATCATGGCCGCCACCATCCACGATGCCGGACGACATATCTCGCGGTGGGATCTGCCGCTGGCCGTGCAGGAAAGTTCTCCGGCCAGGCAGGCGGCCTATTGCCGGAACATTGCCCGCCGCTATCGCCAGGCGATGTACGGATCGCTCGCTGCTCTGGGACTCGTCGACGTGTTTCTCCTGTACGACGTGCTGCTCGGCAAGGGGCACGTGGCGGGAGGATCGTTCCTTCGCAGCGCGGCTGTGCTGATTCCATGGCTTACGGCGACGGTGGCATTCGGGATCTCTTTTCACCAGCGGTCAAGACACTACACTCGGCTGGCCACTCACATCAAACAGCTCGTGAACGATGGACCTGAAGCGTAGGGACTTCCTCAAGATCATTGGCGCCACGACGGTTGCGACGACCCTCCCGGGATGCACACCGAAGGCGCCGAAGAGCCTGATCCCGTATATCATCCCTCACGAAGAGATCATACCGGGGAAGTCGGTGTGGTACGCGAGCGTATGCAGGGAATGTCCCGCGGGTTGCGGTGTGAACATCCGGGTCCGCGAAGGACGGGCGACGAAGGCGGAAGGGAATCCTCTGCACCCCGTCAACCATGGAGCGTTGTGCGCCCGCGGTCAGGCATCACTGCAGGGGCTCTACCATCCGGACAGAATCCAGACGCCTCTCTTACGGACGGCGACCGGAGGATGGGAACCGGCGACATGGGAGAAAGCGGAGGACGTTGTGCTGTCGCATCTCCAGGAGACTCTCCGTCAGGGGAAGGGGAGGGATGTCGTATGGATCAGTTCACTTCAGACAGGGAGTCTCCGTGCGCTGCTGGGGGAATGGCTTGCCTCCGTCGGTTCGAAGAATCTCCTGATGTACGAACCGTTCGGGCACGAGGCGCTGAAGAAAGGGAACGAGCGGGTGTTTGGTGCCGCCACTGTTCCAGTCTACGAGTTTGCAGGCGTCGATACGATCTACTCGTTTGGCACGGATTTTCTGGAAACATGGCTCTCTCCCGTCGCCTTTGCACGGGGATTCGCCGGGGAGAGAGGATTCGGAGAATCGGGAAGGCGAAACACGCTGGCGTATTTCGGCCCGCGGCTTTCCATGACCGCGGCCAATGCGGATGCGTGGGTGGATGTGCATCCGGATATGCTGGGCAACCTGGCACTTGCCTTTGTTTCCGTCGTGGTCGGGGAAGGCCTCTCGCGCCTTTCCGTCGCCGAGACGACACGTATCAGTGCTCTGGTAGAAGGATTCGGACCTGAGCAGATGTCGTGGCCAACCGGGCTGACAGTTGACCGTATCGTGGAACTCGGACGGGCGTTCGCAAAGTCGCCGTCCAGCCTCGCCATTGCTGGGGGAGCGGTGATCGAAGGGGAGTTCGGAGCGCAAACGGCGGCCGCGGTGAATCTTCTGAACTATGTCTGCGGCAACGTCGGCCGCTCGATCCGGTTCGAGGGAGCGGAAAGCCCTGGAACGCTGAACACCTATGCCGACATGGATCGACTACTTCGACAGATGGAACGGAATCAGGTGCCTGCACTCTTCCTCTCCGAGGTGAATCCTGTCTTCACGATCCCCTCATCATCGGGGATCGCGGCGGCTCTGGCGAAGGTACCGTTCATCGTTGCGTGTACCAGCGTGATGGACGAGACGGCTTCCCTTGCGACTCTCGTCCTGCCGATCCACACCCCCCTTGAATCGTGGGGCGACTATGAACCCCGGGAAGGGGTGCATGGCGTGATGCAACCTGCGATGCAGCCGGTTTTTGGGACGAAGATGCTGGGGGATATCCTGCTGCACACCGGACGCCGGCTCGGCCGGGCAGGCTCGTTTGCCGCACCCGATTTCCACGTGTACGTCATGGAGCGGTGGAAAACAATTCATGCCCGGTGTGGGAAAGGGAAAACGTTCGAAGAGTTTTGGGTGGAATCTCTGGCCCGGGGCGGCGCGTGGGAAACGCTTCCCCCGCAGCAGGTGCGGCTTGCGCGAACTCTTGCGGCAACCGACCTTTGCGGACCGAAGGATGCCCCGCCCCTTTCGGGCAAGACCTTCACGTTGCTTTCCTCTCCCTCGATTGCTCACTATGACGGTCGGGGCGCAAATAAGCCCTGGCTGCAGGAGATGCCCGATCCGATCACACGGCTTGTCTGGGGCTCCTGGATCGAACTCAGCCCCGATGACGCTGTCCGGCTTGGGGTGACGAACGGCGATCGGATTCAGGTCTCTTCCCCGTATGCACGCTGTGAACTGCCTGCCTACATCAAGCGCGGGTTGAGGGTCGGTTGCGTTGCCATTCCGATCGGACAGGGACATACTTCTTACGGGAGGTACGCGAACGGCGTAGGGGTGAATGTCACCGCGCTGCTGGATCCGAAACCGTCTGCGGATGGATCGGGAGGCGTGCTGTGGTGTGGGACGAAGGTAGAGCTTGTGAAGCTCCCCGGAAAGATTGCCCTCGCCTCAGTGCAGGAAGCGGAATCAGAATTCGACCGGGAAATCATACAGGAAATTCCACTGGCTGCACTGGTACGAGGGGGAGAAGCGGCGCCTGTCAATGCACCTTCGCTTTACCCGCCGCAGGAATATCTGAAGCACCACTGGGGCATGGCGATCGACGTCGACAAGTGCACGGGGTGCAGTGCGTGCGTAACGGCATGCTATGCCGAGAACAATGTCCCGGTGGTCGGCAAGCAGGAGGTGATGAACGGGCGGGAGATGGCGTGGATCCGAATCGACCGGTATTACGCCGACAAAGCTGCCACCGGAGCAGAACGGGAGCCGGCGAAGGCTGGTTTCATTCCTGTCCTGTGCCAGCAATGCGGAGCTGCGCCGTGTGAGACCGTCTGCCCGGTGTACGCGGCCTATCATACCGACGAGGGGTTGAACGGCCAGGTCTATAACCGCTGCATTGGAACCCGCTACTGCGCAAATAACTGTCCGTACAAGGTCCGGCGGTTCAACTGGTTCGATCACGACATCCCGGAGCCGCTCAACTGGCAGCTCAATCCCGATGTGACTGTGCGAACAAAGGGCGTGATGGAGAAATGCACTTTTTGCGTCCAGCGCATCGTGGAGGGAAAGAACACTGCGCGGATGGAGCACCGTGAACTGGTGGACGGTGAGATCGCGCCCGCCTGCCAACAGGCGTGCCCCGCCCAGGCCATCACGTTTGGAGACCTGAAGGACCCGGAGAGCCAGGTCAGCAAGCTCACGGAAGAAAGGGAGCCAAGACCATACCACATGCTGGAGGAGTTGAACACCCGTCCGGCAGTGACGTACCTGAAGAGGATCACCGCGTGACAACGGATCGGGCAGGCATGGAATACAAGCTTACGTATAGCGACACCGATATCGATCTGATGAAGACGATGCGCCCGGCGGGTCGGCTGTACTGGGCGCTCCTCACCGTTCTCTTCCTTCTCGTGATGGCGGGAGGGTGGGCGTGGTGGATGCAGATCCAAACCGGGATCGGGCTGGCGGGAAAGAACAGTCCCGTGGGCTGGGCCATGTACATCACCACATTCGTGTACTGGGTCGGTATTGCGCACTCGGGAACGCTCATCTCGGCGATTCTCTTCCTCGTCCGCGTACGGTGGCGGGCTGCGGTCTACCGGAGCGCGGAAGCAGTGACCGTTTTCGGACTGATGACGGCCGGACTCTTCCCGTTCATCCACCTTGGCAGGGTCTGGGTTGCGCACTGGATACTTCCGGTTCCGAATTTCGACGGACTGTGGCCGAATTTTCGATCACCGCTGGCGTGGGACGTCCTTGCCATCACGACGTATATGACCGTCAGCAGCACCTTTTTTCTCGTGGGGATGCTTCCCGACCTGGCTATCGTTCGCGACAGGGTGAAGGGGTGGAGAAAGAAGGTGTATGGTTTTCTCGCACAGGGGTGGCAGGGGACGGACACGCAATGGAAGCACTACACGGCGGCCTATGTGTTCCTTGCGGCGCTGGCGACTCCTCTGGTCATTTCCGTCCACAGCATCGTCTCCTGGGATTTTGCGATGAGCATCATTCCGGGGTGGCACAGCACGATTTTCGCACCGTACTTCGTTGCGGGGGCGATCCATTCGGGACTCGCCATGGTGGTTCTTCTTCTCATCCCCCTTCGGCGATCATTCGGCATCGAGAAGTATATTACGATGCATCACCTGGAGAGTCTCGCGAAGTTCATCGTTTTCACCGCCCTCGTGGTCGGATTTGCGTACATGGTGGAGTTCTTTGCGGCTTGGTACGGAAACGAGAAATATGAGAAGGCGATCTTCCTTTATCGTATGGTGGGAGAGTACGCCTGGGCGTTCTGGCTGTTGATCACCACGAACGTCTTTGTCCCCCTGCTGCTCTGGTCGAAGAAAATACGAACAAGCATTCCGTGCCTCGTCGTGATCTGCATCAGCGTGGAAATCGGCATGTGGCTCGAGCGGTTCGTCATCATTGTCACATCTCTTGCGCATGATTACCTTCCCTCTGCCTGGGGGTTGTACCACCCGACGTTGACGGACTCCATGATCGTCATCGGGAGTTTTGCGTGGTTCTTTTTCCTCTTCATGATTTTCGTCAAAGTGCTCCCGGCGGTGTCCATGTGGGAGGTGAAGGAACAGTTGCCGCCACCGCTGAAGGAGAGGGGCTGACACATGAATGCAACCGGACCGTACCTCTTCTCCGTGTACCGCCACGTGGATGATCTTGTTGCGGGGATCAGGGCATTGAAAGGGGAGGGGATGTCGGAGTTCCAGGTGTTTTCGCCTGTGCCGCACCACGACATCACGGCAGCTCTCGGGGGAAAGCGCAGCCCCGTCCGGGTCTTCACGCTCGTCGGCGGACTTCTCGGACTTGCCATCGGTTGGGGGATCACGATCGGACCGCTGGGGAATTTCTCCCTCCACGTCGGGGGGAAACCGCTCCTCTCCATTCCGCCGTTCGGCGTCGTGGCGTACATTTGCACGATCCTCTTCGGCGCCCTCGCGACGATCGTCGGCCTCTTCGCCAATACGCGCCTGCCGCAATGGAACCTTACGCCGGGGTATGACGAGAGGATCTCCTCCGACCATTTCGGCATCCAGGTGCGGTGCGCACCGGAGGAGTTCGAGAGACTCGCACGGCTGCTTAAAACGACGGGCGCAATCGATATTCGGCGCATACTCCGATGACCCCACGTCTTGTTCTTCTCCTCTCCTCCGTGGCATTGTCTTATCTCGCCGGGTGCGGCAACAATCCGGACGACAGGTACCAGCTGCGCACGGACATGTACACACAGCCCTCGTTCCGGCACAATGCGAACCCTCGTCCGCCCGCGGAAGGAACGGTACAGACGAAAGGGGAGGAGATTCCTGTGCGCGATTCCCTCAGCGCTGCGGCGCTGAAGAATCCTTTCACGTTCTCCCGGGCATCGGCGGATACCGCGCGGCTCCTGTTCGAGACGTATTGCTTCCCGTGCCACGGCCTCGGGGCGAAAGGGGATGGTCCCGTCGCCGCCAAGTTTCAGACTCCGCCCGATCTTACGACGAGCAAGGAGATTAAGGCGCCCGACGGATACATCTATTATGTCATCCGAAACGGCGTCCGCATCATGCCCCCGCAGGATGAAAACACCACACAGCGCGAGCGTTGGCTGATCATTTCGCATCTCCGGAGTTTGCAGAAACGATGACTGTCCATCGACCATCGACTCCCATTCTTCACTACCCGCCGGCTGCGGCGCCGCCACGGCTCCGCCATGTCCTCATCGGACTGACCATCCTCGGGTTCGTCGCCTTTCTTGCCGGTATCATCGTCGGCGAAGGGCAGCGCGCATGGCAGATCTACTTCGTGAACTTCCTCTTCTGGTCCGGTATTGCCCAGGGTGGGGTCGTTGTGGCGGGGGTCTATGGGATAACCAACGCGCGATGGGGCGACCAGTTTCGGCGGATCGGCGAGGGGATGGTCGTCTTTCTCCCCGTGAGTCTCCTGCTCTATGCCGTCCTCGTGATGGGCGGGGGGATGCTCTTTCCCTGGCTCCATGGGGATACCGGGGGAAAGGAAGTCTGGCTGAGCGGGTGGTTTCTGTTCGGGCGGGATGGGATCGCCTTCCTGTTTCTCGCCTGGTTGAGCGGCAAGTTCGTGGCTGCGTCGTTGCGCCCGGATCTCGGCCTTCTTCCTCCTCGGACGGATCGCTCTTTCACGACCTGGCTGCACCGGCGGATCACGAACGGCTGGACGAGTTGGGATGAGGAGGAAATCCTCAGGAGAGGCCGCCTGGCGCGGCTCACACCGGCCCTCTTGATTTCATTTGCGGTGTTGTACAGTCTGATTGGGTTCGACCTGGTGATGGCGCTGGACCCGCATTGGGTGAGCACCCTGTACGGATGGCTGTTCTTCCTGCATGCTTTCTACGCATCGCTCGTCGCGATTGCCATTCTGGCGATTGTCTCGCGGAAATGGCTCAAGACGGAAGGAGCCTATTCTGTCAGTCAGTGGCATGACATGGGCCGATTTGTGTTCGGATTCTGTCTTCTCTCCGGCGGCTTTTTCTGGTCGCAGTATCTTGTGATCTGGTATGGCAATCTCCCTTCCGAAACGAGCTACCTTATCAAGAGATTCTACAGCGCGCCGTGGGAGCCGCTGATGTGGGTGTACATCATTCTGGCGTATTTGTTCCCCCTTGCCGTGTTTTTGAGCCGCCGCGTGAAAGAGGTGCCCGGGGCGCTTCTGACGATCACCTCGCTGATTCTTCTCGCGCTCTTCCTGGAGCGATTCATTGCCGTGGTGCCGTTCGTCTGGACGGCGGCGACAATCCCCTTCGGAATCGGCGAGATCCTGGTGACGCTGGGATTTGCCGCATTGTTTGTGCTGTGCTGGATGTGGTTTGCTGCGCGTGTTCCGATTATCCCCGCGTCGGCAGGAACTGTGACATCGCACCACTGAGCCCCATCCGCGGGGATGGGAAGAAGGGGGGGCGTTGCGAAGACGAATCGGGCTACGGAGCCAGGATCTGGTGTTTGAATCCGGTGATGTCGAGGTGGTCGAACAACCACGAAATGAAGTTCACACCATATCTATTGAGAAACGAAACTGCGTTGATCTCCCTCTCTTGAAGAACCCCGCCGGGCAACACACCCGCCACTGCCCTTTCGATCTGCCGCACTGCCGTCTCATTGCGCCGCTTCTGCGCCGCAATCGATTTCTCTCTCAGGACACCGACATTCGTGTCGATCTTTGATGTGAGGTTTTCCACCGCACCGAGGAGAGTGGGATCGACCTCGTTCAACCCGAATTTGACTTCGCCTATCGCTCCATGCAAACGACTCACCAACTCCTCGAACATCACGTCGAGCTTGATGTCGGCGATCTGTGCGACAACTTTGTTCGTCACCGTGTCGACGTTGCCGAAAAATTCGGGAAGTTCCAGATCGTATTTCTCCATGGCGCGCGCGAGGTTTCCCGGGAGCAATGTTGCGCCCGCCCTGGGGTAAATAACCGGCTCCGTGGTTCCGCAATCCTCATAGACAGATTGCAATTGCGCAAAATAGGCCACTTCCGATGGACCGCCAACGTACGCGACAGTCGGCAAAAGAGTGTCCTGGCACAGGGGACGGAGAACGACGTTCGGACTGAGCAGCTCCGGCGCCTCGCGGGCGATGGCCATCAGCTCGTCTCTCGTGAAGAAGGCCCTCGTTCCCTTGAGACTGAAATCCGTCTCCCGGGGCTCGATCAGATAGCGCCCGCCCTTGTGGAACATGAAGAGATTGATGGATTTTGTCTTAATCTGTGCATGATACCGCTGCTCAAGCTCTGCACTGCGGGTAATGACGAGCTGGGAGATATGCGGAAAAGTCTCGAGTTCCTTAACGAAAAGGGGGGAAAGGAGTTGCTTGAGCCGGGGATGGTGCGGTGACAGAAACACGAGACCCCTGTCTCCGAAGAGGAATCTCATCCAGGCCGTGAAGGCGGAGCGGAACGTGCTGCCGGGGGCATAACATTCGCGCAGGCGTGCGATGAGCGGCGCGGTGAATTCCGTCGGGGGGAGAGAGGCATCGAGCGTATCGATGACCTGACCGATGGAATCATCGAAGACCATCTCCCCGACAGCACCGACGTTCTTCTCCGGCATGATGCCCCCGGGAAGGTATTGCACCGGCGTGACCCCGTTTGCCCGGTCGAACACAGACGTATGGTTCATTTCCGCAAAATCGTGGTCCTCCCCCTCTATCCAGAACACGGGGACGAACGACTTTCCCGGAAACTTTGCCGCGAGTTTCTCCGCAAGGATGATGGTCGTCAGGGTCTTGTAGACCGTGTACATCGGACCACCGAACAGACCCACCTGCTGCCCTGTGACCACAGCATAGGTCGTCGACCTTCCCAGGAGTTCGATGTTCTCCTTGGTACGCGGCGACGCCTGCGGGTCCGGATTCTGTTCCTTCAACACTTCCGTCAATGCACTTCGATCGGGCTGGTGCATGTCGATTGCCCGCATGACGGCTTCATACGAGGAGTTCTCCCGGAAATTCCCGGGGTAGAACTGCCTCACATCGTCGAATTCGTAGAGATAGCGGAGAAACAGTGCGGAGTATCCTCCGGCCGAAGGAGGGAGTTGCCGGTGATCGATCCAATCCATGGAATGCCTTGCTGTCAGGAGTGAGCAGCGAATTCGACAAAAAATATACTGCAAACGCCGCGCAGATGCAAACGCGCGGCCTCCAGGGCGCGAAGGGTGAAGCCCCGTTGAGAATCTACACAGTTTTCTGTCTTCAGGGAAACATTTTCCCTCCGACCGGGAAGGATTGTTGACTTTCCCGTGAACCTTTTGTAACTTCTCCACGTTAGTTCATTGAAACCACAACGTTCTGCAGCGGTTGCGCAGAGTTCTTTCACGACACTGTTCATTCTTCATGTTGCTGAGTTCTTTGCCGGCCATCGCTGTTGGTTTCCCCCTGCATCGTTCCATCTCCTCAATTATCGTACGCCACTCCGCTCCATCGACGCTTTACCTTCTCAAGTCGTTGCTCATGGGGGAACAAGCGCATCCGTCATTGGCGAGGCACCGTGATGCCTGAACAGGACCCTTCTTTCCAGAAACCGGTGGCAGGCGAAGTGCGGAAGCCAAGGCAGGACAAGCCCCCCGAAAATGATCCGGGCATCTGGCGGATGAGCAGGAAGAACTTCCTGTCGGTCGCGGGATGGCTGGCCTTCTTTGGATTTCTGGCGACGGCGACCGTGGGAGCCCTGAGACTGATGGTACCCCGCGTTCTCTATGAGACCCCTTCGGCCTTCAAGGCGGGGAAGCCGCAGGACTATGTCGTCGGCGAGGTGAACGAAACCTATAAGGATGAGTACCGCGTGTGGATCGTCCGCGAGGCGGATGGATTCTACGCGCTCTCGGCGATCTGTACGCATCTTGGGTGCACCCCCCGGTGGCTCCAGACCGAAAGCAAGTTCAAATGCCCTTGTCACGGGAGCGGTTACCATAAAGACGGCGTGAATTTCGAAGGCCCGACGCCGCGGCCGTTGGAACGCCTGAAAATCACCCTCTCGGATGATGGAGATATCGTCGTGGATAGGGGGGTGAAGTTCCTCTATGAAAAGGGGGAATGGTCAAAGCCGGGAGCGTTCCTGAAGTTTGGTTGACGCCAGGTGGATCGTGAAATACTGTTCTTTCTGAGACAGACGGGGGTGCGATGTTCGGCATTTTCGAAACGTTGCGCGAGAAGCTGCGGAGGACGGACGTGTACAAGTCCATCTTCCGTCACGCCTACCAGGATACACAGCGGAACAGGGCTCTGCAGATCCTCGACAATGTCTTCCTCCATCTGCACCCCGTCCGCGTCTCCCGCCACGCAACGAACGTCGGCTATACGTGGGGGATGGGAGGGATCACATTCCTCCTCTTCATCGTCCTGACCGTCACGGGCGTCATCCTGATGTTCTACTACCGGCCGGCCGCCGAGTACGCGTACGACGACATGAAGTATCTCATGAACGACGTTGCGTTCGGGCCGCTCATGCGGAACATGCACCGCTGGGCCGCTCACGCGATGGTGATCACGGTGATGCTTCACATGTTCCGGGTCTTTCTCACCGGATCCTACAAACCCCCGCGCCAATTCAACTGGGTCATAGGCGTTTTTCTCCTCACGCTCACTCTCTTCCTCAGTTTTACCGGTTACCTCCTTCCGTGGGATCAGCTTGCCATTTGGGCAGTCACGGTGGGAACGAACATGGCGCGTGCAACTCCTCTCCTTGGTCATGAAGGGCCGTTCGGCGCCGAGCTCGGCATGAAGGTGAACAACGACGTCCGCTTCGTCCTGTTGGGCGGCACTCAGGTCGGACCGCCGACCCTGCTCCGGTTCTATGTTCTCCATTGCATCTTTCTTCCCCTGATCGGCAGCGTTCTGATGATCGTCCATTTCTGGCGGGTCAGAAAAGACGGCGGGATTTCGGGTCCGGAGAGCGAGACGAAAAAGAACTGAAGACAAACCCGCAGAAGGTGAGCACATAACATGGACCATCTCCTCGGAATACTCACGAAACCGGACAACGTCCCCATCGTTCTGATGCTGGCGTTGATCATTTTTTATACGACATATTCCTTCCGCAAAGCCCGGAGGAATGACCGTCGGGAGGGTTCGGAAGAGGCGGACCTCGGCGACAAGGTCCAGGTCTGGCCGAACCTCGTGAAGGTGGAATTTCTTGCGGCCCTGGTCGTGATGGCAATCCTTACCGTCTGGTCGATTACACTGAACGCTCCCCTCGAGCAGCCGGCAAACCCTTCGCTCACGCCCAATCCGTCGAAAGCGCCCTGGTATTTTCTCGGCCTGCAGGAAATCCTTGTCTATTTTGATCCATGGATTGCCGGCGTGACCATCCCGACTCTTATCATCCTTGGCTTGTGCGCCATTCCGTACATCGACATCAATCCGAAGGGGAATGGATACTACACGTTCAAGGAGCGGAGATTTGCCATCCTCACCTTCTGTTTTGGTTTTCTGGTCCTGTGGGTCTCGCTCATCGTTCTGGGCACATTCTTCCGCGGTCCCGGATGGAACCTCTTCCTCCCGTGGCAGGAATGGGACACCCATCGCGTTGTCGCGCTCACGAACATCGACTGGTCGGAGCTGTTCGGTGTTCCGACGCACCGGGTGGACGACTCTCTGAACCCCGCAGCAATGGCGATCGGTACGATTACTATTCTTGCGTGGTTCAGTCTCGGCGCGTTGTACTACGTATGGAAAAGGAAGGGTGACGTGCTCCGAAGGCTCGGTCCCGTGCGCTACACGATCATCGCCGCCCTGTTCCTGATCATGATGGCGCTTCCGGTCAAGATCATTCTTCGGCTGGTGCTGAATGTGAAGTACATTCTGGTCACACCCTGGTTCAACATTTAGACCCAAGCGGGGATTCGCGAGTTGACACGACGTGCATCAGTTCCCATCGAGCAGCGTTCCTACGGCATCTATTACGCCGTCTTTGCCGGATTTCTTTTTCTTGGCACGGTGTGGGCGGTCGTGGATGAGGTGTCCACGCGGCGGCCGTGGAAGGAAACGCAGCGGGAATACAGGGCGCTTGCCGCCGCACAACTCAGGGAGCGTCTGGATCAGGCGCACGCGCAATTCGATTCGTCGGCCGCAGCGGACCTCAGCCGCCAGCTTGCCGCTGCGCAGGATTCCATGAACAGTCCGGCGTACGCTCTCCTCACGCGCGCCTACGACGGCGTCCTTGAGCAGCTTATCCGGGAGAATCGTGCGTACCAATTTGCAAAGAGCCGTGGCGACGAAGCATACTATTTCTACAAGAAATCCGTCCATGAGGGAAAGGAAGATCCGGGCGAGAAGGAGAAGCTGACGCGCAACGAGGCGGAGATGGCGGCCCACATGGCGCTCGTGACGCGCCTCGAGGCAAGCCGTGATTCCATCGCCGCGATCGTGAATGTGTACAAAGACCGCGTGCGTCAGGCACAAAATGGCCTCGCGGATCTCCGGAAGACGATCGACCGCTGGGAGGGAAAACTTAACCGCGTCGAGTCCGCCCCGATTGAAATCAAGCAGGTGATGCTCCTGGGGTACGACCGCAACCCCTTCAACGACCCCAAGGCGCGTATCGATCGCTGCCAAACGTGCCACCTTGGGTGGAACGAAGAGGTGATGGAGGACGCGCCGGAACCGTTCAAGAATCATCCATTGCCGGAACTCCTCGCGCTCCACAAGCCGGAGACGTTCGGCTGCACTCCATGCCACAGGGGAGACGGTCCGTCTCTCACGCCGGGCGGCGCACATGGAGATGCTGATCCGTATGCTGAAAACCCTCTGCTGAGAGGCAAGGATGTGTGGGCCTCGTGCAATGAGTGCCACGAGAATGAAAGCCATCTTGATGGGGCGCCGGTGTTTTCCTCCGCCAAGCGTCTGGTGATCGAATCCGGGTGCGCAGGTTGTCACGAGATCAAGGGTTACACCGAATTGCCCCGCATCGGGCCGGACCTTGGGCTTGTCGCCGGCAAGGCCACGCCGGACTGGATCTTTCGATGGGTGCGGAACCCGAAAGAATACAATCCGCACACCCGCATGCCGAATTTCCGGTTCACGGACGATCAGGCGCAGGCAATCACAGCGTATCTCCTTCATGCTGCAAAGAAGGATACGATCCGCATCACCCGGGGTGCCGCCGCCCAGGGAGATCGCGAACGGGGTCGCAAGGTTTTTGCCACGGTGGGGTGCATGGCGTGCCATGCACTGGGCGACGAGACGAAGGTGCGCGAGCAGCGTGGAACGAGCTACGACATCGCCCCCGAGTTGACGCGCGTCGGCTCCAAAGTGAGTGCCGACTGGATCTATGAGTGGGTGAAGGATCCCCGACGGCTGAACCCGACGACAAAAATGCCGAAACTCCGTCTGACCGATCAGGAAGCGCGTGACGTTGCAGCGTTCTTGACGACCCAGAGGGACTCGCGCGTCTTTGAATCGATGGCGATCGATACGGCCTCCGTGACGACGGTGAGTCGGGGGGAGGGCCTGATAAGGGAATACGGATGCGCCGGCTGCCATGCCATCCCCGGAATGGAGAAGGAGGGCCGCGTCTCGGTGGCTCTGTCCAACTTCGGTCGGAAGCGCGTTGATGAGATGGACTACGGTGACACAAAGGTGCCTCATACGTGGCACGACTGGATTACGAATAAATTGAAAGACTCACGCGTTTTCCAGACCGACAGAATCCTCCAGAAGATGCCTGTCTTCTCCTTCTCCGATGACGAGATTGCGAAGATCCGGCTCTTCCTCCTCTCGGAAACGAAAGACGAACCGGACAAGAGATTCCTCAAACCGTTTGATGCGCGACTGCAGGCGATCGAAACCGGCCGACGGTTGGTTTATTCCTATCGATGTCAACAGTGCCATGTGTTGGAGCAGGAGGGGGGACATATTGGCGCGATCATCGAAGAGACCGCCTTTCTTCCTCCTCCCCTGACCGGTGAGGGAAAGAAGGTCCAGGAGCAATGGCTGTATGCATTCCTGAAGAACCCCTCAACTGTCGGACATCCCGACGCCGTTCGGTTCTGGCTGAACACACGAATGCCGACGTTCTCCTTCACGGATGACGAGATCGGCAAGATCATGGACTATTTTCTGGCCTTAAGCAACCAGCAGATGGCGATCCACGACTACCAGTCGTTCACGCCGGATCCCGTCCTTCTTCCCGTGGGGCGTTCGATCTTCAATGATTTTCAATGCATCAAGTGCCATCCGACAAACGAGAAGATGCCGGGCCCGGGGTCCGCAGCAACAAATGATCTCGCCCCGAATCTGACAAACGTCCGGTCGCGGCTCAAACCTGCCTGGGTTGTTGAATGGCTCGCCGATCCCAATAAGTTGCAGGAGGGGACACGCATGCCGTCCTTTTTCCCGGACGGCCAGTCGCCTCTCCCGGATGTCCTGGGCGGCGATGCGCAGAAGCAAATGACGGCCATACGCGACTATGTCTTCACCCTGGGCGGACCTGTCCGCTCGAACGCGTCGGTGCGGTAAAGGAGGAAAGAATGAGGAGAAGGGCTTATGAATCACACAATGGAGGAAGCATGACAAGAGGAATATGTCTCGGCGCCCTGGTGGGAGCGTTGCTGATCGGATTCGGCGGCGGAGCCCGCGGGGGGGACGTGAAGGGAAAAGTCGATTTTGAGGGAACTGCCCCGAAGTCGACGCGGTTAATGATGAATGCGGATCCTGTGTGCATGAAGGCGCATAAGGACCCGGTCTATACCGAAGATGTCGTCGTCAATCCGAATAAGACGTTGAAAAACGTTCTGGTGTACGTGAAAGACGGGTTGGGTGGAAAGAAGTTCGACGGCTCGTCGGCGGCGAAGCTCTCTTTGGAGCAGAAGGGTTGCCAGTACTTCCCGCATGTGATCGGGATCCAGACAGGACAGGAACTGGACGTCGTCAATGACGATCCGACGCTCCATAACGTCCATTCCCTCTCGAAAGTGAACTCGCAATTCAATGCGGCACAACCGAAACAAGGGATGCGTTTGGTGAAGAAGTTTGACAAGGCGGAGACATTCCGCGTTAAATGCGAAGTGCACGGATGGATGGGGGCATACATTGGCGTGTTCGAACATCCGTTCTTCGCCGTGACGGGCGAGGATGGTTCCTTCACGATCAAGGGTCTGCCTGCAGGCGAATACACTCTCGAGGCCTGGCACGAGAAATACGGCACCCAGACGCTGAAGGTCAAGGTGGGTGGTTCCGGAGAGGCGCAGGCGAAGTTCACCTACGCTGCGAAGTAGGAGTCGATCCGGCAGGGAGAGAGGGTGAGCAGGGGGGACTCGCGACGGCGAACGGGAGGGGCGGAAATCGACAGAGCAGATGTTTGGGATCCCCTGGGGTATCATCAAGAGAAAGGAGGAGCGAGCGTGGAACATCTCCAGATTTCCCCGTGACGCAGTCGACCTCTGTCGAGCACGGATCCGGCCATGAGTCGCAGGGATTCTGGCGGACGTATCTGTTTTCGCAGGACCACAAGACCATCGGCATTCAGTACGCGATCACGAGCCTGCTGTTCCTGCTCTTCGGCTTCACGCTGATGATGATCATGCGGTGGCAGCTTGCATACCCGGGGCAACCGATTCCGTTGATCGGCAAGTTCCTCGGCGAGGCGAACGCACCCGACGGGATCATGCTTCCCGAATTCTACAATCAACTCGGGGCAATGCACGGCACGATCATGATCTTCCTCGGGGTGGTGCCGCTGGGCGTTGGCGCGTTCGGCAACTTCGTCATGCCGCTGCAGATCGGGGCGCCGGATATGGCCTTCCCAAAACTCAACATGATGAGCTATTGGGTGTACTTTGCCGGCGGCGTCACCATGCTGGGGAGTTTTCTTCTTCCCGGAGGGGCCGCAAATTCCGGCTGGACGTCATATCCGCCGTTGTCCGATATTGCCACCATCGGTCAGACCGCCTGGTTGATCGGGATGTTCTTCCTCATTACCTCGTCGCTGCTCGGTTCGATCAACTTCATCGTGACCATCGTGCAGCTCCGCGCTCCCGGGATGACGTTCATGCGGCTGCCGTTTTTTGTGTGGGCCCAGCTTGTCACATCCTTCCTGCTCCTCCTTGCCTTTCCGCCCCTTGAAGCGGCGGCATGCCTCCAGTTGATGGACCGGCTTGCAGGGACAAGCTTCTTTCTCCCGAGCGGGCTGGTCGTCAGCGGCCAGGTGGTGCAGGCAAGCGGGGGAGGGAGCCCTCTCCTTTGGCAGCATCTCTTCTGGTTCCTCGCACACCCCGAAGTGTATGTGCTGATCCTGCCTGCCATGGGCATTGTTGCCGAGATCATCGCAAACAACACGCGGAAACCGCTCTGGAGCTACCGGTCGCTCGTCTATTCAACGCTCTTTCTGGGGTTCATGTCGTTTATCGTCTGGGCGCACCACATGTACATTACGGGGATGGGGACGACGCTCGGTACTTTCTTCCAAGTGACAACGATGATCATTTCCATCCCTTCGGTCGTGATTCTCGCCGTGCTGATCGTTTCGCTGTGGGGCGGATCGATCCGCTTTACGACGCCGATGATGTTCGCCTGTGCATTCCTCCCCATGTTCGGCATCGGGGGATTGACAGGCCTGCCGCTTGGATTGGCGCCGACGGATATCCCCTTGCACGACACGTACTACGTCATTGGACACTTCCACTATATCGTTGCCCCGGGATCGATTTTCGCACTGTTCGCCGGAGTCTATTACTGGTTTCCGAAGGCAACAGGGCGCCGGATGAACGATACGCTGGGGAAGATCCACTTCTGGGGATCGTTGATCTGCATCAACACGATCTTCATGCCGATGTTCATCCAAGGGCTGGCCGGCGTGTCGCGGAGATTGTACGACGGAGGTGCCCAGTATGCTCACGCGCAGGGAGTGCTTTCGCTGAACCTGGTGATGTCGGTCGCGGCCTGGTCACTCGCCATCTTTCAGATACCGTTCATCATCAATTTCTTTGTGAGTATCCGAAAAGGAAAGAAGGTCGGTGACAATCCATGGGATGCCACAACGCTTGAGTGGGCGACCTCATCTCCTCCTCCCCATGGGAATTTCATCCGCCCAGTGGAGGTGTACCGGGGCCCCCACGAATACAGCGTTCCGGGTGCTGCTCGTGACTTTCTCCCGCAAAATGATCCGGCATGAGGGGTCCATGAATATTCCTTACACCAGCGAAGTGCGCCCTGACACGGGGGTCTACAACGCAAAACTGGGGATTTGGCTCTTCCTTGCCTCGGAGGTGATGCTCTTCGGCGGACTCTTCTCAGCGTACATCTTCCTGCGAACGGGCGCGGCAACGTGGCCTCACGGGTGGGAAATCCTCAATATCCCCCTTGCGACGACCAATACGGTTGTGCTCATCAGCTCGAGCGTCACCATGGTCATGGCATGGGCGTCGCTTGCGGGAGGGAACTTTGCCAGGTTCCGACGGTTCCTGGGAACGACGGTGGCGCTGGGGGTTGCGTTTCTGGCCATCAAGGGGATGGAATATGGGATGAAATTCGAGCACGGTCTGTTTCCAGCGACGAATACATTTCTCGCGATCTATTTTACGCTTACCGGCCTTCATGGGCTCCATGTCATCGGAGGAATGATCGTCAATGTGTATTTGCTCGGTCCGGGGAGCAAAATGTGGCGGAAGGACCCGCAGCGGTTTACCAATCGTGTCGAGGTGGCGGGGCTCTACTGGCACTTTGTGGATCTCGTATGGATATTTCTCTTTCCGGTTCTTTATCTCTTGTAGGAGAAACGTGCAATGAGCGATTCGCACCCCGTGGACGTGCGTACACACGTAAAAGCGTACATCATTGTCTTCGCCGCCCTCCTCGGACTGACAGCGTTGACGGTGTCCGTGGCAATGTTGCATCTGTCGACGGGCGAAGCCGTCATCATCGCCCTCTTCATTGCCTCCATCAAGGGATCCCTGGTTGCCTGTTTCTTCATGCATCTTCTCTCCGAGAAGCGGCTTATCCCCATTCTGCTTGCATTCACCGTATTCTTTTTCTTTGCACTCCTCCTTCTTCCGACGGCGGAAGTTTTTTCACGCGGAGGTTGACAATGTCGCTTAAGGTGTTTCATATCGCGTTCATTACCCTCTCGGTCGCTCTTGCCCTCGGATGCGGGGTGTGGACCATCCGGGGGTATGCCAGGACGGGAGAGTCCCAGTACCTCTGGGGGATTGCAATTTCCTTCGTGGCTGCGCTTTTCCTTCTCCTGTACGAGATCTGGGTGATCGGAAAGTTTCGGGGGATGAAATCGTTGAACATGCGCACTTCACGGAACTGACAAGCTCTCCCGGCGAGGAGCAGTCCCGGCAGCCGGGGCGGAATGTTCGAAGAATGCCGCTGCGTCGCTGATCCGGGAGAGCGATTGCCGGAAACGGAAGAGGAGAATGAACGCCATGCACGCAAGAGCCATCGGTGTCGCAGTTGCGGCTGCGCTTCTTACGACCATCGGGGTTACTCTGTCAGTCGCCTGCCCGCTCTGCTTCAGTCAGGCCGATGCGCAGACGGCAGACGGCCTCAATGACGCCGTCCTCCTCCTCATGGGATTGACCGGGAGCGTGCTGGGAGGGATTGCGGCGTTCGTCATATCACTCCGTCGACGGGCGGGAAAGGTCGTTCGCGCCATCGGTGGAGGCCAGAGCCTCCACTGAGGCAAGGAGAAGAATCACTCATGCAGGAATTCCTCGGGCTGCCACCGGAAGCTTCAACGTATGCCCATGAGATCGACGGCTCCATGGCGATGATTCACTGGCTGATGTTCGTCCTCTTTGCCGGCTGGGGGGCGTTCTACGTCTATAGCCTTCTCCGATTCCGGCGTTCGAAGAATCCAGCGGCGCGCTACGGAGGGCTCAAGAGCAAGTTCCCGTATGTCGTGGTTGCCGCGGTCGCAATCTTCGAGGGAGTGGCCCTGGCAGCGTTCGATCTTCCTTTGTGGGCGAAGCTCGTCAAAGACATCCCCTCCGAAAAGGACGCGACGGTGGTCAGGGTTGTGGGGGAGCAATTCGCCTGGAATTTCCACTATCCGGGACCTGACGGCATCTTCGGGCGCACAGATATCTCGCTGGTCAGTCCGGAAAACCCGTTGGGACTCGACCGGAACGATCCGGCTGCGAAGGACGATATCACAACAGTCAACCAGTTGGTCATACCGGTGAACAGGCCTGTGATTGTCCGGCTCACAAGCAAGGACATGATCCACAGTTTCGGCATCCCCTATTTCCGCGTGAAGCAGGATGCAGTTCCAGGACAGTCGGTCCGTTTGAGTTTTACGCCCACGATGACCAGTGACGAAGTCCAGGAGGCAGTCGCGCGTTTCTATCGGATCGATCGCGCGACCGACACGGACAAGTTCTCCGTCTTCGTGGCGCAGCAGGAATACAGGGACAAGGAAGGGAATGTCCTGCTTGCGAAAGGGGACGGCATCACCCCCGATGTTGCCGGGAAGCTCGCCGATGCGGGGATTGGCGAAGTACGCCTGGGCCCGTATTCTCCGATCGAGGTTGCATGTTCGCAACTGTGCGGCCTTGGTCACTACAGGATGCGGGCGACGGTCACGGTGGTCACGGCGACAGGATTTCAGGAGTGGATAAAGGACCAGGAGGCGGCACTCCAACAATGAGGACAGATCACTTTCATCCGGGCGTCCACCGGTTCGCTGTTTTCACGGCCTGCTGCACATTCGGGCTTCTCATCGCCGGAGGACTGGTGACGAGCACCGATTCGGGGCTCGCGGTGCCCGATTGGCCGCTCTCGTACGGCCAGCTCATGCCCCCCATGGTGGGGGGGATCTTCTATGAACACGGCCACCGCATGATCGCCACGTTCGTGGGAATCCTGACGGTCATTCTGGCAATAGCCCTCTGGCGGGTGGAGAAGAGACGCTGGGTAAGGGTTCTTGGCTTTCTTTCGCTTGGTGCCGTCGTGACGCAGGGAGTGCTCGGGGGACTGACTGTCCTGTTTCTCCTCCCTACGCCTGTTTCTGCCGCTCACGCAATGCTCGCGCAATCTTTCTTTTCCCTGACAATCCTTCTCGCTCTTGTCACCTCGGCTGCCTGGATGCAGCCGTCGGCGAGTGTATCGGCGATGGCCCGTGCAACCCGATGGTTGGCGGTCAGTGCGGTGTTCGTCGTCCTTCTCCAGCTTTTTCTCGGTGCATGGATGCGCCACAGCAGCGCCGGTCTTGCCATCCCTGATTTTCCTTTGACGTACGGCACGCTCCTGCCTCCCATGGATGAGGGCGGGCTTGCGGCGGTAAATCAGATTCGCATGGCTTGGTACGATATGCCTCCGGTCAGCATCGGCCAAATCTGGATCCATTTTCTTCATAGGGGAGGAGCGCTTGTGGCTGCATGCGTGGTACTCGGTTTTGGGCGTCATATCCTTCGATCGTATCCCGGCGAGTCGAGACTGCGGGAGCCGGCGATCGTCATGATGATGCTGATTCTCGTTCAGCTTCTTCTCGGCGCGCTCACGGTCTGGACCGGAAAGGGGGTCCAGATTGCGACGGCGCACGTTGCTGTTGGGGCGCTTCTGCTTGCCACGACCGTCTTTGTTACGGCCCGGGTATTCCGATTCTTCGTGCTGCCCGCGGCTGCGCGTCCACCCGTCCCGGCACTGGTCGCTGAAGCAGGTGCGCAATGAGAATGAAGATCGAGGGACGGGGTGTCATCGCCATCGAATGGACCCGCGTGCTTGATTATCTCTCGCTGGCAAAGCCGGAGCTCACTCTCCTTTCCGTGTTGACGGCCGTTGCAGGGTATTGTTTGGGAGCCGGCGGCTCGGTTCATCCGGGAATCCTTCTTTCGGTTGCCGCAGGAACCGGGATGGTGGGAGGGGGTGCGGGCGCGCTGAACCAGTACATGGAGCGCCGGTTCGATATCCTTATGAAACGAACGGAACGCCGGCCGCTTCCCGCCGGCCGCCTGTTGCCTGTGGAAGCACTGACATTTGGGACGTTCCTCTCCATTGCGGGGATCGTCTACCTTGGGCTCGCCACCAACGTTTTGACCGCGTTTCTTGCGGCAGTCACCAGCGTGACGTATCTTTTCCTCTACACTCCGCTGAAGCGGATCACTCCATGGTCGACGCTTGTTGGGGGGATCCCGGGTGCGCTTCCCCCGGTGATGGGCTGGACAGCAGCGCGGAATGCAGCGGAGCCCGGCGCATGGATTCTGTTCGGCATCCTCTTTCTCTGGCAGATGCCGCATTTCCTTTCACTTGCATGGCTGTACCGTGACGATTATAAGAGCGCAGGGTATCGGCTTCTGACAGTCCTCGATACGAGCGGGGAGAGGACAAGTCGCCATGTCCTTGCCGCCACGATCGGACTTCTCCCGGTGTCGCTGATGCTGTCGGTCACGGGAACGCTGGGATGGGTGTATGCAGCGGGATCATTTTCTCTCGGGTGCCTCTTCCTCATCCCGGCCTTGCGCCTCGCGGGTCGGAGGACGAATGCGGGTGCGCGGCAGTTGTTCATCGCTTCCCTTGCGTATCTTCCTCTGCTGATGGCGATGATGGCCGTTGACCGATTGATCAGTTGATCGCAATGGATATTCATTTCCTTCCTCATGTGAATGCGCTGCTGAATGCCGGCTCGTCGATCTTTCTGGCGGCGGGATACTACGCGATCAGGGAGGGGCGCACACGGCTTCATCGCGCCGCCATGATTTCCGCTCTGGTTTGCTCGTCCCTCTTTCTCACGTCGTATGTTGTCTATCATGCGAACATTGGAAGCATGCCGTACCATGGACAGGGTGTGGTACGGAGCGTTTACTTTTCGATACTTATTTCCCACACGGCCCTCGCGGCGGCTGTCCCTGTGCTTGCGGGAATGACGCTGGTCCGCGCATTGCGGCGATCGTTCAGGGCCCATAAGGCGATCGCCCGGTGGACGCTGCCCATATGGTTCTACGTCTCTGTGACCGGCGTGATCATTTACCTGATGTTGTACCAATTCCCCGTCCCGACCGCCTGACCTTTCCATCCGGCTTTCCTGTTCGCCTCCAATTCCGTATCTTCGAAACAACAATCTCCCTGCGAAAACCGGCAGCACACCTGATGATGGTCGAATCCGCCAATCCGGACCTTTGCGAGCAATGCGGTCTTC
Organism: Ignavibacteriota bacterium; assembly: GCA_003162635.1. Classification (GTDB taxonomy): domain Bacteria; phylum Bacteroidota; class Ignavibacteria; order UBA10030; family UBA6906; genus Fen-1260. The sequence continues at coordinate 31,659 of PMNE01000109.1, read as the reverse complement.
CGATACCTGAAGTGCAGTTCCCCGGCTTTGGGCGAGCGCATCGGAGACGTTTCTGCTGCTACGGATGCTACCTGGTGAACACGATTACGGGGGAAAAAGGGGAAGAAGGGGTCCCCATCCTCTTCCTGGCCCGCCTGGGACTCGCCGGATTCCTGGCGATGAATGCGATGACTTTCACCTGGGCGCTCTACGGGAACAAGCTCTCCTTTCTCTTCCCAGTAGAGCCGGAGTCCCGCCGCTCGATCACCTACCTTGTCTTCGTCCTCTCTGTCCCGGTCTATCTCCTCATAGGATTGCCATACCTCAGAAATGCGATCCGCGAAGTGAGGAATGGCATTCCCGGCGTCGACACGCTGATTGCATGCGGATCGACCGCAGCGTTCATTCTCTCGCTCTATTCCACGTTTACGGGAGGATCTGCGATCTATTACGACACGGCGACGATGGTGCTCGTTCTCGTCACCTTTGGCCGCTACCTTGAGGCGAATGCACGGCTCAAAAGCTCGCATGCGCTACAGCATCTTTTTGGCAACGTGAGGGGAAGAGCCCGGCGTATCGACGGGAGCGAGGAACATGTTGTTGAGGTGGATGTTCTCGCGCCTGGTGACAGGATAAGGATTCTGCCGGGTGAGGAGATTCCGGTGGACGGCGAGGTCAAGGAGGGCGCCACGTCGGTCAACGAGGCGATGCTGACCGGTGAGTCAGCCCCCGTCACGAAGGTCGGCGGGGACAAAGTGATCGGTGGCTCACTCAATTACGACGGGACGATCGTCATGGTTGCAGGAGCAACAGCGGGGAGCGGCCTGCTGGCGCGGCTACACGCCCTGACCGAAGAGGTCCTGACGGCGCGATCCCCTGCACAACTTCTCGCTGAGAGGATAACGCGCGTGTTTGTTCCAGGCAGTATTCTTCTCTCCCTTGCCACGGGGGTCTTCTGGGGTGTGTGGTCGAACCCGACGACGGGGCTGTTGAACGGCCTTTCTGTGCTCCTGATCGCCTGTCCTTGCGCATTGGGTATTGGAGCGACGCTGGTCGGTTTCATCGGCTATACGGCAGCGGCGAAAAGGGGGGTTCTGTTCAAGTCGATGGCATCGCTGGAAACTGCCGGCGAGGTTGGAGAGGTCTTTTTGGACAAAACAGGGACACTGACGGAGGGGAATCTTTGTGTTGTGGGGTTTGAGCGGCTCGGCGAGGAATGGGGGGAGGCCGATGTCCTGGGGATGGCCCGAGCAATAGAACTGCACTCTGAGCATCCTGCAGGGAGAGCAATCGTTCGATATGCCGATGCGGTGCACAGCGACCTCTTTGCGGGGGAAGAAGTCAGGTCCCTGCCCGGCGAGGGGATCAGTGGATATGTTGACACGGGTAGTGGAAGAAGGCACGTCGTACTTATTGGAGCCGAAAGAGATAGTAGAGAAAAATTAAAGTCAAACAGTATAATTGCTTTACTGACAAGAAGTTCTGTCTGGGTAGATGACGTGAAATGCGGTACTTTTGTGTTTACCAATGACCTGAAGAGAGGATCCGTCATTGCGGTCCGCCGGCTTGAACAGATGGGAATGCATCTGCATTTGGTATCGGGGGACGGAGAGGAACAGGTTGCCGGAGTGGCCTCTGCGCTTCGCTTTCACGGAGAGGTTCGAGGGCGCCTTCGGCCGGAGGAGAAGGCATTGCTTATCACAGAGAAGCGAGCAACCGGTGCGCTGGCAGCCATGGTGGGGGATGGGATAAACGATTCTGTGGCGCTTGCTGCGGCGAACATAGGGATTTCTTTCCGTTCCGGAACAGATCTCTCACGCATGGCCTCTGATGTCGTGATCATGGACGATGATATCGCGCAGGTGCCGTGGATTTTTGCATTCGGCCGCCGCGTGCGCCGGACAATCGTCTGGAATTTTCTCTGGGCCTTTTGCTATAATGCCGCAGGAATGGGATTAGCCGTGATGGGAAAACTCGAACCGGTCTTTGCGGCGGGGGCGATGGTTTTCAGCAGTTTTCTTGTCATAATGAATTCCTCACGCGTTGCTTCCGGGCGGCCTTCCGCCGGCCCGGATTCGCCTTGGGAAGGCCAACGAGAGATTGCGTCCCCATCAGGAGGGGGGGAGCGCCTCGATGATGTGCGTGAGAAGCTGGGAAAGTGAATCACGGACACGCCTGCCTGCTTCCGTCACATCCGTATGATTCAATTTGCTTGATCCGAGTCCGGTTGCCTTGTTCGTAATGCAGGAGATACCGAGCACCTGCATTCCATAGTCGGCCGCGAGTTCGGTCTCCTTCACTGTTGACATTCCTACTGCATCACCTCCGCATCTTCGGATCATTTCCACTTCAGCGGCAGTCTCGTACGTAGGTCCCTTGACAGCAACATACACGCCGCGCTTCATGGGAATTCCATCATTCCGTGCCGTCTCGGCGGCAACGGATTTCAGGAAGCAATCGAAGATCGGCTCCCGCCGACCCCGTGTCTCTCCGGAGGTGACTCCGTGAAGGGTGAGATCAATTTGTTCTTCGATGAGCATCAGATCCCCGGAGGAGAATAATGGGTTGATTCCCCCTGCGGCGTTCGTTGCGATGAGAATTCGCGCACCCAAATGGTGGGCAATCGCTACGGGATAGAGGACCTGGCTGTAGTCGTTCGATTCGTAGAAATGAACGCGTCCCTGAAAAAGAAGGAGTCGGTGTGCGCCGAGGCGGGCAAAGACGAGATTCCCCCTGTGGCCGGGAACAGTCGGCCTGGGGTAGTAGGGGATTGCATGCGTCGCCACGGATGCCGACGCATGCAATGTGTCCGCATAATCCGACAGGCCTGATCCCAGCACCAGGGCGATATCGGGTGTACTATCGGTCTGCGCGCGGATATGCCGGAGGGACGCATCAATGTGTGTATGGTTGAAGGGCATCAGGATCCGAAAAACATTCCCGCAATCGTCGCGGTCATCAGGTTCGCCAGAGTACCGCCGAGAACCGCCCGGAGGCCGAGGGAGGCGAGGTCTTTTCGTCGCTCCGGCGCCAGCGGACTGATGGCGCCGATTTGAATGGCGATGGAAGAAAAGTTGGCGAACCCGCACAAAGAGAACGTAGCAATCATGATCGCCTTCTCCGACACGATCTTGTGGGCGGAGATCAGCGCAGCAAGATCGGTGTATCCGACAAACTCGTTCAGGACGAGTTTCGTCCCGATCACGGAGCCGACATGGAGTGCCTCTGACCAGGGGACGCCGATGGCAAAGGCAAGATATTGGAGGACAACCCCGAAGATCAGCTGGAGCGAAAGGGGTTGGCCGTAGGCGGTCATGAGGGGAGCATTGGCTCCTGTCACGTCCCCGAGCCATGTCAGCACTGCATTACACATCGCGATCAATGCGATAAACGCGATGAGCATCGCACCGACAGTCAAGGCGAGCTGGAGGCCGTCGGTGGCGCCCGCGGCGGCGGCTTCGATGGCATTGGACGCCGGACGTTCGATGGTGATCCGGACGCTTCCCTTTGTCACCGGGGTCCCTGTCTCGGGATACAGAATCTTGGAGATCGCAAGCCCGGCCGGCGCCGCCATGATACTCGCCCCAAGAAGTTGTGCGGCGAATTTCGCCTGCCCCACCTCGAGCGGCAGTCCGTGTGCCTGGGAATAGCTATAGCCGAGCAATTGAACGTATGCAGCCATCACCCCGCCTGCTATCGTACACATGCCGCCAATCATAATCGTCAGCAGTTCGGATCGTGTCAGCGTCTTCAAGAAGGGCTTGATGATCAGCGGGGCTTCCGTCTGTCCGACGAAGATACTCGCCGTATTGGACAAGGACTCGGCACCGCTCGTCCCCATCACCCGTGCCATGACCCATGCCATCGCTTGGACGATGCGCTGCATGATTCCGAGGTAGTACATCAAGGACATCAGAGCGGCGAAGAAGATGATCGATGGCAGGACCTGGAAGGCGAAAAAGACTCCCAGACTACCTTGCGCACCTGGTCCAACGGCGAGATTGCCGAACACGAATCGGGCTCCCTCGGTGGTGAATCCAACCACCCTGACAAAAATCACGCTGAGCCATTCGAAGGCCAGCATGGGCCAGCCAAGGGGGGAGAAGTAGTCGGCGAGATCCGTCCCTTTCAGCATCAGGACGGCAAACACGAGCTGAAGTCCGAACCCAGCCAGAACCAGCCGCCAGTCGATGATCTTCTTGTTGTTCGAAAATGCAAAGGCGATCCCCACGAGGAGGAGGAGCCCGAAAGCGCCTTGGAGAACGGACAGAAGCGTCATGGCCGGTATCTGCGTGGTTCAGGTTGTCGGTGGCTCAAAACAGCGGCGGCATCGGGCCTCGTACGAGTCCGTTGCCCCGACGAGGACTCTCTCGTTTGCTGCGGTTGTCCGCTGTGTCCGATCGGCAGGATTGCCGCAGACGACGCAGATCGCCAGGGTCTTGGTGATATACTCGGCAATGGCAAGGAGCTGCGGCATGGGTTCGAACGGCTTTCCGCGGTAATCCTGATCGAGGCCGGCGATGATCACGCGTTTTCCCCGGTTGGCGAGCGTCTCCGCCGCGTCCACAATGCCCATGTCAAAGAACTGGCCTTCGTCGATCCCGACGACCTGCGCATTCCCGGCGAGCCGCAAGATATCGGCTGAGGAATCGACCACCGTGGAGAGCAGCTTTGCATCACTATGGGAGACGATATGGTCCGGGCTATACCGGCTGTCGATTTTCGGCTTGAAGATTGCCACCTCCTGGCGTGCGATCTGGGCGCGTCGTATGCGTCGGATCAATTCTTCTGTCTTGCCGCTGAACATGCATCCGGCGATGACTTCGATCCATCCCACATCATGGGGTGAATCATGCGAGGTGGGAGCACTCATAAGCGGCTATTCCTTGACGAGATGTGTTGCACCGAAGGGCAAAGGGAGCAATTCGCTCATCGTGGTGACCGTTGCGGGTCCTTTCCTTCCGACCATAATGACCTCGATGTCGCCGGCGAGATCCAGAAGCACCTGGCGGCACGCGCCGCAGGGCGGGGTGCCGCGGTCTTCATCGGTGGCGATAGCGATGGCAGAAAACCCCCGCACTCCTTCGGACACGGCCTTGAAAATCGCCGTTCGTTCGGCGCAGACAGTCAGCCCATAGGAACTGTTTTCGATATTGCAGCCCGTGTACACCTTTCCCGATCGAGCGAGAAGCGCGGCACCGACGCGGAAACGGGAATAAGGAGAATAGGAGTGTTTCTTCGCCAACCGGGCCAGCCGGACGAGCACTTTGTGGTCCATCAGGATGGAAGAGGATGAATATCAAATACTATTGAATAAAGAGAAGAGAATCAACCACGCGGCTGCCACACTCTGCTGCGCGAAAGTGTGATCACAACGATCTCGGGCGGGCAATTGATCCGCATGGGGAGCCCGACCGTGCCGACGCCGCGGGAGACGAACATTTGCGCTGCACCGTGGCGGTAGTGTCCCCAGACGTAAGGGGAAAAGAGCTGGGCCGGCGTCAGTGTGACGTTGCCGAACCGTCCGAAAACAATCTGTCCGCCGTGTGTGTGTCCACTCAGAACGAGGTCGATGCCTTCCTCCGCGGCTTGCGGGAGGAAATAGGGCCGGTGGCACAAAAGGATGCTCGGCACTTCGGGGGATGCGCCACGGAGCGCGCTCCGGAGATATGCTGAAGCCCGTTCCGGTCGTCCCACGTCGTCGATGCCCACCAACGCGATGCTCCCTCCCCCTTTCGTGACGAGTGTGCGCTCGTTGTGAAGAAGTCGGATGCCGCAGTCGTTCACCTCGCGGGCGACACGATCAGGATCAGCGGCAAAGAAATCGTGGTTCCCCATCACGCCGTACACGCCCGACGGTGCGTGAAGCGCGCTGAACGACTCCGCAAACGGATACACTTCTTCGGTGGCGCTGGTGACGAAGTCCCCCGGGACGACGATCACATCGGCATCCACGGAGAGAAGCGCCTGGACGCACGCGTCCATCTCGGCCTTGGTCATGAAGGGACTGGAGTGAATATCGCTGGCCATCGCGATCGTAAAGCCATCCATGGATGGCGGGAGCAGGGGAATGGCAATATGCGTCCGTGTAAAGCGGACATCGTCCTTCTCGGCGTACACACCGTATGCGGCGCTGCCGAAGGAGGCGGCTGCGAGGCCGTACGCGCTTCGCCGGAGGAAGACCCGGCGCGACTTGTCGAATTGCACGATGGCAGGGCGGCGTTCGAACGCTTTGAGCCGCCTGCCGATCAGCGGCGTTGCATGCAGAAGCCAACGCAGCAGGCGAAACAGGAGGGTAAGAATCAGGGCAAGGAGCAGGAAGAAGCCGAGAATCAATACCGCCCCGTGCCAGATGTAAAACGGGTCCGTTGCGACATACAGAAACCAGGACGGAAGCCAGGTGGTCCGCACGTGAAGAACGAGAAGAAGGGCAAGCGTGCCGTTGAACAGGAGAAACAGTCCGGCCAGCAGAATCTGGATGCCCCGGTTGTCCGGCCAGCTTTGCCGCAGCCAGCGGCGGGCGGAGACGTACACAATTCCTTCAACGCACAGGACGACCGCAAGCACGATCACACGAAACATGGTTCCTCGGGTTCTTGGAGAGGATCGGAAATGGATGGCGGTGCCGCAAGCCACCGGAAGGCTGAAAGTTCCGAAGATTTTCCCCGGAGTGCAAGTTGTTTGCGTCTTGTGAATCCCGTCACGATTTGCTATATTGGAGCAGTGATTGTTGGTATGTGCGGGCCTGGATCAATCGACCGCTTCCCATTGCGCATGGCATCGTTGGTTGTTCGGCTTCTCAAAAAGACCTGGGTGCAAAGACTCCTGGCGGTGAGCGCAGGGCTTATCGTCCTTTTTGTCCTCCTGAACAGCGTTCTCCTTCCTCTCTACGTCAACCATGGAAACACCCTTCGCGTCCCCGACGTGACAGGTGACCAGCTCCTGCAAGCGGAGAAGACTCTCGAAGCGGCAGGTCTCCAACCCATTGAGGCGGAGACACGTGCCGACGCGAAGATTCCGGTGGGTTCGGTGGTGTTTCAGAATCCGGCGGCGGAATCGGTGGTCAATCACGGACGAAGGGTCTACCTGACGGTTTCGGGGGGCGAGATTCAGGTCATCGTTCCGCTGCTGCGCGGTCACTCGATGCGCGATGCAAAATTCGCGCTGGAACGGGTGGGGTTGCGGCTTGGCAACACGACGTTTCAGCCGTCCGATCAATATCCCGAAAACACGATCATTGCCCAGTCCTTCTCCGCCGAACTGCGGATCCCGCGGGGAGCTCGTGTCGACATTACCGTCAGCAGCGGGCGGGTGGTGGCCGGCAGCACTCTCGTACCGAACCTCGTTGGGAAGACGGTGACGGAGGGACAGAGGATCCTCGGAACTGTCGGATTGGGTGTCGGGAACATCACGTATCAGCCGAGCTACGAACTTGTCCCGAACACGATTGTCGAGCAATTTCCTCGCGCCGGCGATGCAGCCCTCGCAGGACAGAAGGTCGATCTCTTCGTCGTGAAGGCGGGGAAACCGGAAGAAGAAATCGCATTGCCCAACAAGTGATCGATCGGGGAGAACCGCCCTTCCGGGAGACGTTCATGGAGAAGCAGGTGAAACTTACTATCGTGCCCTCACTCCTGGCCGCGGACTTTGCGGACCTGCGGGGGCAGATTGCGCAGGCGGAAGCGGGGGGGGCCGACTGGCTGCACCTCGACGTCATGGACGGCCGGTTCGTTCCCAACATTACGTTCGGTCCCCCGGTGATCGCCTCTTTGCGCCGTCTGACCTCGCTCCCGTTTGACGCCCACCTGATGATTGTGGAACCGGAGCGCTTTCTGGAAGCGTTCCGCGAGGCCGGGGCGGACATCATCACCGTCCACTATGAGACGTGCCCGCACCTTCACCGCACCATCCAGGCAATCAAAGCGCTCGGGGCGAAGGCGGGTGTGTGCGTCAACCCCGCAACGCCCGTGCGCTTGCTCTCGGCGGTCCTGGGGGATGTTGACATGGTCCTTGTGATGTCGGTGAACCCGGGTTTCGGCGGACAATCATTCATTCCTTCCTCGGTCCAAAAGGTCGCGGAGACTGCGGAGATGATTCGCGCGGTGAAGCCCGGCGTCATGCTTGAAGTGGATGGCGGCATCGACGCGCGGACGGCCAGGTCAGTGGTCGAAGCGGGGGCACGCGTCCTCGTGTCGGGGAACGCCATTTTCGGTTCCCCCGATATACCTGGAGCCGTCCGGTCGCTCCGTAAGGCTGCCGAGGGGAGCTAGTTGTTCCCCCCGCTCTCTCGCTTCGCTGTGCCTCTCGTCACGCGATTCTTTAAAAAAGTCTTGACAAATACCCTTCTTTGCCTTATATTTGAAGTTAAATATACGATAATACCTTAGTTATGTAGGTCTCCCGGCTCCGGGGAGCCCCCGATCCGTCTGTACGAGCGCGGCGAAGGGGGCCGTGATGAGGGAGAGACAGCGATTCGCACGAGAAGGATATCAGGTGCCTCCATGGTCCTTGACGAAATAGATGTGAAGATTATGGAGATTCTCCAGAAGAAGGGGAGGACGCGGCGGAACGATCTGGCGGAATCGGTTGGGCTTTCGCTCCCATCCGTGAGCGAGCGTCTGCGGAAACTTGAAGAAAACGCCTACATCACCGGATATCATGCGACGGTGGATCCCAAGAAGCTGGGGAGGGATGTGACCGCATTCATTCTCGTCTCCGTGGATTCCTCAAAGCACTACGCGCAATTCATCGAGCATGCGCATGCGGTGGATGAGATCCTGGAGTGTCATGCCGTCACAGGGGAGGGATCGCACCTGCTGAAAATCCGGACGACGAACACGGGGAGTCTGGAGCGGCTTCTGGCCAAGATCCAGGCGTGGCCCGGCGTCGGGGGAACGAGAACCAACCTCGTCCTTTCCAGCACGAAAGAGACGATGCGGATCAAGGTGGAGGCAACGAAATAGCATGGCGCGTACGGCATTTCGGACGCCCGCAGGATTGTGAACGTACATTTCCAACACTACTCATTCACCAAAGGGACAAGTTATGGCAAAGAACACTGCGAGCATCTCTTCCGTCTTTAAGCAGATCAAAGACGCAGGGGTCACGATGGTCGATTTGAAGTTCATTGATCTTCCGGGCCAATGGCAGCACTTCTCCGTGCCGGTCAGCAAGCTCGAAGAATCATCATTCGAGGACGGATTCGGCTTTGACGGTTCCAGCATCCGTGGATGGAAAGCGATCAACGAAAGCGACATGCTGATCGTTCCGGATCCGACGACGGCGTTCATGGATACGTTTTGCGAGGCCAAGACGCTCAGTTTCATCTGCGACGTCTTCGACCCCATCACGAAGGAGCAATACGGCCGCTGTCCCCGTGGCATCGCGCGCAAGGCAGAGGCATACCTGAAGTCCACGGGACTCGCCGACACTGCATACTTCGGTCCGGAAGCTGAATTCTTCATCTTCGACAGCATCCGGTTCGACACCAACGAGCATAGCAGCTATCACTTCATCGATTCGGTCGAAGGACGGTGGAACTCCGGCCGTGACGAGGGCCCGAACCTCGGATACAAGCCGCGGTACAAGGAGGGGTACTTCCCCGTGCCGCCGACGGACCAGCTCCAGGATTTGCGCAGCGAAATGACCGCCAATCTGATCGGCGCAGGACTGGACATCGAGGCGCAGCACCATGAAGTAGCCACTGCGGGGCAGTCGGAGATCGACATGCGGTTCGAACCTCTGGTGAAGTGCGCCGACGGTCTGCTTCTCTTCAAATACATCATCAAGAATACCGCCCGGAAGCGCGGGAAGACCGTCACCTTCATGCCGAAGCCGATCTTCGGCGACAACGGATCGGGGATGCACGTGCATCAGAGTCTCTGGAAAGACGGGAAGCCGCTCTTTTTCGGCAATGGTTATGCGAACCTGAGCGATATGGCCCTCCATTACATCGGCGGCCTTCTGAAGCATGCTCCCGCCCTCTGCGCGATAACGAACCCCACGACCAATTCGTATAAACGTCTGGTCCCCGGGTTCGAAGCTCCCGTGAACCTGGCCTATTCGCAGCGGAACCGGAGTGCGTCGGTTCGTATTCCGATGTATTCACCCAACCCGAAGGCGAAACGGCTGGAATTCCGCTGCCCCGATGCAGCATGCAATCCGTACCTGGCTTTCTCCGCGTTGATGCTCGCGGGGATCGACGGCATCGTCAACAAGATCGATCCGGGCGAACCGCTGGACAAGGATATCTACGATCTTGAGCCCGAAGAGCTGGCCAAGGTTCCATCAACTCCGGGATCCCTGGAGGAGGCGCTCAAGGCGCTCGAGAAGGACCACGACTTCCTCTTCCGCGGCGACATCTTTACGACCGATGTCATCGAAACATGGATCTCCTACAAGTTCGACAAGGAGGTCAAGCCGATGGCGCTCCGTCCGCATCCGTACGAATTCGGATTGTACTACGACGTCTAAGCTTTTCGCGCGGTTGCAACATTCCATCGTCCTCCGTCCACTCTCAAGGACGGGGGACGATCTGTTTCGCGGAGAGCGTTGCTTGTTTTTGCCGCCCCGATTTGCTACTTTCGTTTCATGGACTTCATCAGGATCGCGTACGCTGTCGCCGGGCGGCACGCGACGATCACTATGCGGCGTCCCGAGAAACGCAACGCTCTCGATGATGACATGATTCGGGAGCTCATCGGGGCGTTCACCTCTGCGGCGAGAGATCCTGCAGTCAAAACCGTGACGCTCAAGGGGGAGGGCCCGGCGTTCTGCGCCGGGGCCGACCTCGACTCCCTCCGGCGTATCGCGAAGAGCGATCTGGAAGAGAACAGGGCCGATTCCTCCCGCCTCGCTCATCTCTACAAGTTCATCTATGAACTCCGCAAACCTGTCATCGCTGTCGTCGGCGGTCCGGCGCTTGCCGGCGGGTGCGGTCTCACGTGCGTGTGCGATTTTGTCCTGGCATCTCAAGAGCATGCCGCGTTCGGCTATCCCGAAGTCCACATCGGTTTTATTCCCGCCGTTGTTCTCGTCTTCCTGGTCAAGAGGATCGGGGAAGGAAGAGCCCGTGAGCTTGCCCTGAGGGGGAATACCATCACTGCCGATGAGGCATGTGCCCTCGGACTCGTCACCTGCGTTGTGCCTCACTCCACTCTGGAGACAAGCGCGGCACAACTTGCCGAGGAATTGGCGGAGCAGAACAGCGGGGCGTCCATGGCCCTGATCAAAGAGACGCTGGCCCGGCTGCACGGGATGAATTTCCACGATGGTCTTGATTTTGCCGCGAATATGAACGCTACGGCGCGCATGACACAGGACTGCAAACAGGGGGTAGATGCGTTCCTCGCAAAAAAGAAAGTGACCTGGTGACACGATGACGACCTCCGCTGAACTGCTTGACAAGATCCGTACTGTCCCCGATTTCCCCAAAAAGGGGATCATGTTTCGCGACATCACGACATTATTGAAGGACGGGCCCGCTTTTCATAAGGCCGTCGACCTCCTCTACGACCGGTACCGTTCAGCGAAGATCGATATCGTTGTCGGGGTTGAATCCCGCGGATTCATCCTGGGATCCGTCCTCGCGTACCGGTTGGGGGTGGGCTTTGTCCCCCTCCGCAAGCCCGGGAAACTGCCCGCCCCCGCTGCGCAGGAACGCTACTCCCTCGAGTACGGAACGGACGCACTCGAGATTCATAACGATGCGATTGTGGCGGGACAGCGGGTGCTCCTGCACGACGATCTTCTCGCCACCGGCGGAACGATGCTCGCAGGTTGCCGGTTGGTCGAACGGCTCGGCGGGTCCATCGTCGGTCTCTGCTTCCTGGTCGAGCTGACATCTCTCAAAGGGCGCGAGCGCCTGGCGCCGCGCGACGTCTTCTCGCTTACCGCATTTGAAGGCGATTGATACTCCGCGCCCGCCAGGGCGCGGACACAACCGGGGTCGCCATGAAAACCATCATTGAGCCCTTCAAGATCAAATCGGTCGAGCCGATCCATTTCACCACGCGGGAGGAACGAGAGGCCGTTCTCCGGAAGGGATTCTACAACCTCTTCATGATCCGGGCGGAGGATGTCCTCATCGATCTCCTCACCGACAGCGGCACGGCCGCGATGAGCGCGGCACAGTGGGCTGGCATGATGCAGGGAGACGAATCGTACGCAGGCGCACGGAGCTTCTATCGGTTCGAGGCGAAGGTGCGGGAACTGACCGGGATGAAGAACATCATACCGACGCATCAGGGACGGGCCGCGGAGAAGATCCTCTTCTCACTTGTGGGAGGACCAGGGAAAATCGTTCCGAACAACTCGCATTTTGATACCACCCGGGCGAATGTGGAATTCACCGGCGCGGAGGCGGTCGATCTTCCGACAGCCGAGGGACGCGATCCGGATCTCATCGCGGACTTCAAGGGAAATATGGATACTGCCGGCCTCGAAGAATTCTTCCGGCGCGCGCCCAAGGGGAGCGTCCCCCTGTGCATGATGACAGTGACGAACAACTCCGGCGGCGGACAACCCGTCTCCATGCAGAACATCCGTGAAACCCGCGACATCTGCCGCAGAGAGGGCGTTCCCCTCTTCCTCGACGCCTGCCGATTCGCCGAAAATGCATACTTCATCAAGAAGCGGGAACGGGAGTACGCTACAACCCCCGTGAAGGCCATCGTGCAGGAGATGTTTTCGCTCGTGGACGGCGTGACCATGAGCGCAAAGAAGGACGCGATTGTCAATATGGGCGGATTCCTGGCGCTGCAGGACGATGAACTGGCGGCGAGAGCCAGGAATCTCCTCATCATGACGGAGGGATTTCCGACCTACGGAGGTCTTGCCGGAAGGGACCTTGAAGCAATCGCGCAAGGTCTCGATGAAGTCCTGGATGAACACTATCTGCAATACCGCCTCCGTTCGGTCGAATATCTCGGCGAACGCCTGGTGAAGGAGGGAGTCCCGATCATGCAGCCTCCGGGGGGCCATGCGATCTACCTCAATGCGAAGAAGTTCCTGCCGCACATTCCTCCGCATGAATTTCCCGGGCAGTCTCTTTCGGTGGCCTTGTTCCTGGAAGGTGGGATACGCTCGGCAGAAATCGGCAGCGTCATGTTCGGCAAGACGGATGCATCCGGCACGTTCGTTCCCGCGCGGATGGAATTGGTCCGCCTGGCCATGCCGCGGCGCGTCTATACGCAGAGCCACATCGACTATGTCTTCGAGGTCGTCGCAGACTGTTTTGCGCACAGAGAAACGCTGAAGGGATACCGTGTGGTCGAAGAGCCTCCCATGCTCCGCCACTTCACAGCGAAATTCGCCCCAATCACGTAAAATCCCCTTCCTGAAACTGCCCTTTTTCGCAGATTCTCGTTGATTCCGTTGCGAGTATTTGGTATACTTATGGATAGTAACGATTTCACAAGGTGGACGGCAATGAGGGAGTGCACTGTGTGCGGTGCGCAGAACGACGACCTTGCCGTGGTGTGTCCTGCCTGTAGGAGTTATCTCCAGGCAAAGGTGGACACACTGGATCTGTTCAGCACTCTGTGGGGGGTGGTGGAATCTCCGGGTGCAACGCTGCGCCGGATCGTGTTGTCGCGGCATAAGAATTATGTGATTGTTTTGGGATGTCTCGCCGGAATGGCGATGCTCTACGGCGTCCTGTGGTATAGGAACATGGGACCGTGGTTTGCGAATATTGCGACACTGCTTGGCACGGGCCTGTTGGTGGGTCCGCCGTTCGGGATCGCGTTCTTGGCCATAGCGAGCGTGACGGCGCTCCTCATCGGCCGAATGCTCGGAGGCCATGGTTCGTTCAGGAACGTCGTTGCAGTGCTCGCATACGCCCTCGTTCCCACCGTGTTCTCTCTTTTCTTTGTGTTTCCTGCGGAGATCGCACTCTTCGGGATATATTTTTTCGGGAACAACCCGCCACCAGCGGTGATAAACCGTCTTGCGTACCTGTTTCTCGTCGGACTTGACGGCGTCGCCGTCCTCTGGAGTTGCCTCCTCCTGGCTGCGGGTTGCCGCGTCTCACTCGGATTGGCGCGGATGCGGGCGTATGTTGTTTCGTTCCTCCTGGTTGCGCTGGCGGGTGCCGGCGTTGTTGCACTCCGGGTGGTATGACGGTGGAGAGGGAAGAGTTCGAGCGGACAGCGCAGCTGGTCTTTGACGCTCTTCCGGAGCCGTTCCGCGATGCCGTCGATAACGTGCGAATCGTCATTGAAGAAACCCCGGATGACCGGTTGGAGCGAAGGAAGGGATATCGGCCGGGAACGATCCTCCTCGGACTCTATGAAGGCATCCCGTTGACGAAACGGGGGACCAACTATGGTATGTATCCCGTTGTCCCGGATACGATTACGCTCTTCCGTGGGAATATTCTTGCAATTTCCCGCTCACCCCATGAGGTCTCGGAGATCATCCGGGATACCCTGATCCATGAACTGGGGCATTATTTCGGCATGAGCGAGAGGGAGATCCGGGCGGCTGGTTACTGACAGAGGTTTTTCATAAGTGAAAGGAAAGACGCAATGCCCAGAGTCATGTTTACCATTACGTACGGCATCAAACCGGAGCGCCGCGATGCGTACCTCGATCTGGCGCGGAGGATGAAGGAACACTTCACGACATCGGGGAAGAAGAATTACTCGGTCTATGAGGCAAAGGGGAGGAAGAATCTCTTCACCGAGGTCTTTCTCACAAATAGCGTCGAGGAGTACGACGCGCTGGAAGACAATCAGGACGAGACCACGGTAGCACTCGTCGGCGAGCTGGAAGGACTGATCGATGAAGAGGGGATGAAGTACACAACGGTTGTCGAAGCCATCTGACGGGGGGGAGAAGAGCACGAAGCGACGATGGCCCTGAAGCGCTACATTGATCCGATCGCGCAATTCATGCAGGAGCATGATCACGCGCTGGTGGAACTTGCCTCCCTGAACAAATCAAGCCGCTCGATTGCCGAGGACGGCTTCTCTCCTGCCGCGTTTCGGAAACTCCTCCGTGCGCTTCAGTTTATCGATGAGGAAGTGAGCGTCCACAACAAGAGCGAGGAAGACGCTCTGTTCCCCGTGCTGGAACGATATGTCGAAGGACCGACGAAGATGATGCGGGAGGATCACAGGGTGCTTGCGCGCGATTTCCGAAAGCTGCGCAAGGCGGTTGAGCGTGTGGGCATGCACCGGAAAGACAAGTCTGCCGCGCGAGAGCTGGAAGCGGTTGCCAAGGGCGTCGTACAGATTTTCGTGAACCACATCCACAAAGAAAACCACATTCTCTTCCCGCTCGTCCAGAAGTTCCTTACAAAGGACGCGCTGCGTGAGGTCGCCCGCCGCATGGTGTGAGCGGATGCTCCGACAGCGGCGTGGTCATGGTGACCCGCGCAGCAGCAAAGGAGTCCGGCTGTGCAGCTCAAGCAGTTCAGGCAGGAGGCGGGCGGTCGCGTCCGCATGGTATGGGATGACGGGCATGACGGGGGAGTATCCCTCCAACCGCTCAGGGACGCCTGTCCCTGCGCCGGGTGCAAGGGGGAAACGATTCTCCTGCAAACCTTTGTTCCTCCTCCCCCTGATGTGGCCACGCCGGGACGATACGTGTTGAAGGGGGCTTCCATGGTCGGAAACTACGGGCTGCAACTGCAATGGGCGGACGGGCACGGTGAGGGGATCTATTCCTGGGAGATCCTTCGTGCTCTTTGCGAATGTCCACAGTGCGTCGCCGAAAGGATGGCGTCGGAGACCCCACCGCGATGACTCGTGACGATGCGGCGCTCCGCGCCCTGCAACGCATACCCTACGGCCTCTACGTCATCGGCTCTCTCCACGAAGGCGTTCCCGTAACGATGATCGGCAATTGGGTAACCCAGGTGTCGTTTCATCCGCTGTGCATCGCTCTCGCCCTCGAACAAGACTCCCGCATGCGGATGTTCGTGCATGCCTCAGGTGTGTTTTCGCTGAATATCCTCCCATCAGGGGGAACGGAGATCGCCAAGAAGTATCTCAAAGGACCTGCTGCGGAAGGAGGAGCGATCGGGGGACGAGGGTTCGCCGCCGCGTCCAATGGAGCCCCTTTTCTGCGCGATGCTTCCGCTGCGATTGCCTGCAAGTTATTGCATGAGGTGGAAGCCGGAGATCACGTGGTTGTTTTCGGCGAGGTTGTCGATGCGGTCGTCTCCTCCGATGACGAGGGAGTCCTGACGCTCCGGGAGACCGGATGGCACTACAGCAAGTGAATCCGATCGCCGGTAAAGAAGAAAGGAGTCGAGAGAATCATGGCAGCATGGGATGCCTTCCACGCATTCACGAAGGAGCTCTCTCCCCACGAACATGAAGGGCTTCGTCCGTTGATTGACAACGGGCGGACCGACCTTTTCGCAGCGCGCAGCGAAGAGGCCCGTCTTCGCATCGTTGAAGAGCTCCTTGCCGAAGGGAGAGCCCGCCTGGCAGGCGTCAGGAAGTAGCAGGACTCGTTTTTATTTCCGCTTTTCCATGGTCGCCGTGCAGGTGACCGATTTTCCCCCGCGCATGACACGGACTTCGACGACCTGCCCCGCCTTCAGTTCCCCCAGCAATCCCATGTAATCGTAGATGTTCAGGACTTTCTTTCCGCCCATCATGACGATGATATCCCCCGGCATCAGTCCTGCCTTTTCTGCGGCTCCCCCGGGACGCACCCCGCTGATCTTCATTCCTTGGGTCCCTTCGGCATAGTCGGGGATGATGCCCAGGGTCACGCGGAACGCACGGGCATCGCCGGTGGAAGGGCCGCCCGTCGACGCGACGCGAACGAACGGGGGCCGGCCTCCGCCGCGCACGAGATCTCCCGTAATCCGTCCGACAAGCCGGACCACCTGTTCTTCCCCGGGATAGTTCAAGCGATCCCACGTATCGCTCGGCTTGTGGTAGTCGTTGTGCGTCCCCGTGAAAAAGAAGAGAACCGGTATGTCCTTTCCATAGAATTGCGCGTGGTCGCTTGGCCCATAGCCGTCGGGGACGCTCTTGAGAGTCAACGACGGGTTGGTGTTCTCCAGCGTGAGGAGCGAGTCCCAGACGGTGGATGTTCCTGTGCCATTGACCGTGAGCGTGTTGTTTTCCATCCGTCCCACCATGTCCATGTTGATCATGGCCGTCGTCGCTGAGAGCGGGAAGAAGGGATGGAGGACGTAGAATCCCGAGCCAAGAGTGCCGAGTTCCTCACCGGAGAAAAAGATCACGACAACGCTCCTCTGCAAAGAGGCGCTGTCTGCGGCCAACGACCGGGCGATCGCAAGAAGGCCCGCCGATCCCGAGGCGTTATCGTCGGCGCCGTGATGAATGGCGACCGTATCGGGCACCATGGAACCGGAGCCGGGGCCTCCGTACCCGAGGTGATCCAGATGGGCACCAAGAATCACGGCCTCGTCTTTCAAGACCGGATCGCGTCCGGGCAAAAAGGCGACAACATTCTCCGTCCTTCCCGTGACCTTCCGGACATCGGTGCGCAGAGAGATCCGAACATCAGGAAAGACGAAGGTCACCGGCTTCTTGTTGCGGTTGATGGTGTCCTGGATCGCCTCAAAGGTCCAGCCCGCGGCGTGGACAAGGGGATCGAGAGCACTCCGCTTCATGGAAATTGCCGGGATGCCGGAGCTCGCAAACGCCTGGTCGAATGTCAGCCGGATCAGGTCGTCGTCCTGGTCGTCTCGTGGTCCGGTGACGACAATCAGTCCGAGCGCCCCCCGTTCCCTCGCAAGGCGTGCCTTGTTCCGAAGCGAGCTCACCTGATTCAGCGACGCGTGGGGATCGCTTCCCGCAGGACTATAGCGAAGAACGACGACAACCTTTCCGGTCACATCGCAATTTCGGAAATCATCATACGAGGAATCGTTCGCGCTGATGCCATAGCCGGCAAAGACAAGAGGGGCGGCAACGCTTGTGTCTTCCGAAAAACCGAGCGGACGGAAGTCGGAGTCAACGGACAATTCTGTTCTTCCGCCGGGAATCCCCGCCCCGGCAAAACTCACTTCATTGGCAGATCCGAGTTTCACGCCTGCGACGAACTCAAAGTGTTGCTGGTATGTCCCGCTGTCCCCGGCCGGGTGCAATCCATAGCTCTGAAGAAGCCGGATGACGTACGCCGCAGCCTTCTCGTGCCCCGGCGTCCCCGATCCCCGTCCCTCGAGCTCGTCGGACGAGAGGTACTTCACGTGGGCGGCGATCTCCTCGGCGCTCATCGCAGGAGAGGAACTCTGGGCGAACCCGGTGCTTGCCCCGATGGAGATGACGATTGCCGGGATGAGCATTCTGCGAAGCTGGTTTATCCGAATCATATGCATGGTGACTCTCGTGTGTATGGTGAACATGGGGAAACCATCGAAGATTTCGTTGTCGGTGATCTTTTTCATCTCGATTCCCGTCAGCGCATGGAACCAATGGCGTCTCTCAGCTTCTCGAATGATGCGTCGCTTGCCGTGCTGTAGGCGGGATCGATATATGCGACCATTCCGTGGGAATCAATCAGGTATACGGTACGCAGGTTGAAACCGCGGGACTCCGCGTAACTCGCATAGAGTTTGGCAACGGCGTGGTTGTGATCGCTGAGAAGAGCGAAGGGGAGACCAAGTTGCTTGGCCCATTCGTGATGAGCGAAGACGTAGTCTCCGCTGATCCCGAAGACGGTCACGCGGAGTTTTCCGAGGTCGGTGAACCGATCCCGCATCAAACACATCTCCTTTGTGCACCCTCCGCTCCAGTCGGCAGGGTAGAACGCCAAAACGACAGGGCCCTTCGCGGTCCAATCGGCGAGGTGATACCCACTGGAAAGAATCGTATCTTTGGTTGCTCCGGGAAGGGTGAAGTCAGGTGCTTTACTTCCTATGCGCAGCGCATCTTGCACCTGCGCAGGTGAAGTGCTTGCGATCAAAACGAACGCAGTGAGAACTGTGAAAGATCGCATGAGTTTCTCCGGTTGTTCATATCCGACCAAGATAGGCGTATTTCATTCAAACATCAAGTGGGAGGCGTGGCATGGATTCGAAGGAGACATCCAGTAGAGTGGCCATCATCACCGGGGGCACCGGCGCGCTGGGAACAGCGGTGGCCAAACGATTTCTGGAAGCAGGGGGACGGGTCGCCATTCCGGTGCGGCCGACGAATCACCTGCCGGAAATCCCGCCTGCATTCTCCCCATGGAAGCAGGCAGTATCCGTCGCAGCAGCCGATCTTGCCGTGGAGACTGCAGTTCGTCAATTTGTGGCGGAGACGATCAACCGCTTTGGCCGGATCGATGTACTTGTGAACACGGCGGGGGCATTTGCAGGCGGTGCCGTGATTGGTGAAGCGACGGCGGCAACACTTGACGACATGCTCACAACAAACCTGAAGACTGCCTTTCTGATGTGTTCTGCGATCCTCCCTCACATGCGGGAACGAAAATTCGGCCGTATCGTCAGCATCGCCGCGATGCCCGCCCTTTTCCCCACAGCCGGGCGTGGGCCGTATGCAATCGCCAAGGGGGGGATCGTCACACTAACGGAAACCATCGCAGAGGAGGTGAAGGGAACAGGCATCACGGCAAATGCGATTGCTCCGAGCATCATCCGAACTCCCGCAAACCAGGCATCCATGCCGAAAGCGGACGCGTCGCGTTGGGTGAGTGCGGAGGAGCTTGCCGATCTGGTCTTCTTCCTCTGTTCGGAATCCGCCCGCTCCCTCAATGGGAACGTGATCAAAGCATTCGGAGGGGTTTGACTCTTTTGCGAAAAAACACGTAATTTCACAATGAACAACGGACAGAAGTGTTGACCCAGAAGGCAGGAGCGTAACACGCTGTTCCTGCCTTTTCCTTTCGTATGCAAAGGAGAAGAGGCGATGACCCTGAAGGAGAAGCTTGCCGGGGATCTGAAGGCTGCAATGAAAGCAAAGGAGACGATCCGCCTGGAGACTGTCCGGATGCTGAGCGCGGCACTCAAGGAACGGGAGATAGAGAAACGGGGAAGCGGGAATCCCGTGGCTCCGGAGGATGAACTCGCGGTTCTCTCAAGCGCTGCAAAGAAGAGAAAGGAATCGATCGATCTGTTTAGGCAGGGGGGGCGTCTGGACCTCGTAGAGGAGGAAGAGAAGAAGCTGGCGATTACGCAGGAATACCTGCCGAAGCAGCTGTCGGAGGACGAAATAGCAGCCGTGATCTCCGACGCGATCGCGCAGACCGGAGCTCAGGGGGGCGGGGACTTTGGGAAGGTCATGCCGCTGGTGATGAAGCAGGTGAAGGGAAAGAGCGACGGGAAGCTGGTGCAGGAAATGGTGAAGAAGGCCCTCGGCGTTGTGTAAATCTCCCGGGGCAGGATAACATCGTCATAAGGATCGGCACGCAATGAAATTCTCTTCCATCGATATCTTCCTGATCGCGGGTCTTGCGATTGGGGGCTTCCTCGGTTACCGTGGTGGGCCGGTGAAGAAACTCTTCAACCTTCTCATGTTCCTCCTGGCTGTCGTCCTTGCGGCAAAATTCATGCAGCCGGTCGGATCTTTTTTTTCTGATTCGGGCGTGCTCAGCGAGACAGGAGGACTTGTTGCCGGCTTCACGCTCGTCATGTTGGCCGTCATGATCCCGGCTATTTTTCTCTACCATAAGTTCGGGAAAACCGGGGTGGGAAAATCGACCACCACCATGCTCGGTGTCTTCCTGGGGATCGTGGAAGGCGCACTCATCATCAGTTTCATTCTCCTTGGATTAAAAATATTCGACACCCCGGATGAAGAGACTCGACAGGAATCGCTGCTGTACAAGCCGATGGCGAATATTGTCCCCAGGACTTTCGATCTCCTTGAGTCCTACTTTCCCGGCGCCTCGGGGCTGAAGGAGGAAATGACAAAGCACTTCAATCAAATCCAGATCTTTGAACCGGCCTCTCGCCACGGCAAAAGATTATGAGCAGCTGGGAGCAGTCCGCCTCCAAGCTTGAGTTCGACAAGGTGCGGCAACGGATCGTGCGGTACGCCTCCTCGGAGCCCGGACGACGCCTCCTTGGCGGTCTGGGCATCATGACATTTCCCGGAGAGATTCGGGAAGAGTTGGCCAAGGTATCGGAGGTCAAACGCCTCCTCGAGCAGGAAGAACCTCTTCCCCTTGACGACATCCACGATATCCACGACGCAGCGGCAAGAGCGGCTGTGGACGGGATGGTTCTCCTTCCTTTGGAACTCCGTCATGTGGCGCTGACGCTGAAGGCGTCGCGGCTCGTCCGCTCGTTTGCAGCGAAGCGGAAGGAGGGATACCCGTATCTCTGGAAACTCGCGGATCCGCTGCACACCGACAAGGTCCTCGAATTCAACATCGACAGGGCCGTTGATGAAGCGGGCGCGGTCCGTCCGAATGCGTCGAAGGATCTGCTCGCGATCCGGCGTGCGATCGCCGACACGTATGAGGAACTGCGGAAACGGCTCGCGGGGATCCTCCGTACCGTGGCGGAGTTGGGATTCAGCCAGGAGGAGATCATCACGACCCGCGAAGGCCGGATGGTTATCCCGGTCAAGGCCGAGCACAAGAACCGTGTCCCCGGTTTCGTGCACAGCGCATCATCCAGCGGTGCGACGGTCTTCATCGAACCCACGGACACTCTTGAGCTGAACAACGAGATCCGCGGTCTCCAGTTTCAAGAACAGAGAGAGGTCGAGAAGATTCTTCGCTCGCTGACCGCCCAGGTCGGAGAGCAGAAGGAGGCGTTGCAGGCGAACCTGCACTTGCTTGGGGAGATCGACGGAATGCAGGCGAAGGCGAAGTATTCCATTGAGATCATCGGTATCGAACCCGTCATGCAGGAATCGGGGCCCGTCCGCCTGGTGCAGGCGCGGCATCCCATTCTCCTGATGAGTCATGGGAGAGAGGGAGTGATACCCCTGGATCTCGAGGTGGGAGGTGGATGGACGACGCTTCTTATCAGTGGACCGAATGCCGGGGGCAAGAGCGTTGCGATGAAGTGCGTCGGACTGTTGGCTCTGATGGCGCAGGCAGGTTTACACATTCCGGCGGGCGACGGGACAACGCTTCGGATTTTCCGGTCATGCTTTGTGGACATCGGAGACGAGCAATCGATCGAGAATGATCTCAGCACATTCAGCTCCCATCTGGCAAACCTGAAACGGATCGAAGAGCAGGCCGACAAGGCGAGCCTTGTCCTGATCGACGAAATTGGAGCGGGGACTGACCCCGCGGAGGGGGGAGCGTTCGCTGCGGCACTTCTGGAGGAGCTGACTGAACGGGGCGCGGTGACGATCGCGACGACGCATCAGGGAGCCCTGAAGGTCTTTGCGCATGCCACGGAGGGGATTGCGAACGGGGCAATGGAGTTCGACAGCGAAGCATTGACGCCGACGTATCGATTCCGTGGAGGCATTCCGGGGAGCAGTTATGCCCTCGAGATGGCCACCCGCCTCGGTTTCTCACCGGCTTTGATGGCGCGCTCTCGCACGATTCTTGGATCCGATCACACGAAGCTCGACACGCTCATCACGGAGATGGAATCATCTGCGCAAAGAGCCCGGAGCGAAGCGGAGACAGCCCGCCTGGAGCGGGCGCGACTGCAGACCCTGGTCGCGGAGTATGAGGAGAAGGTCGGTCGGCTCGCCGGCGAGGTCAAGGAACTGAAACGAAAAGCGATCAACGAGGCGGACGAGATCGTGGCGCGCGCCAATGGCTTGATTGAAAAGAGCGTGCGCGAAATCCGGGAGAAGAACGCGGAAAAGGAAACGGTTCGCGACATTCGTCGCGCATTCGCATCTCTCCATGAAGAGTTGGTCCAACAGAAGGAGGAAGTCGCACCGGCGTCCTCACCCTCTGCGGGTGTGATCAGACCGGGGAGCAGCGTTACCGTGGGGGAGGGGGCCGATGTCGGGGAGGTGGCGGAGATTTCAGCCGACGGGAAGACTGCGGTGGTGATCTTCGGTGTCGTCAAGATCCGATCACGGTTTTCCGACCTCCGTTCTGCGCGCGGTCGCCCTTTGGCGCGGCCGGAGAGGAGAGAAGGGATCGAAATGGAGAAGCCCACGGAGGTGGGGCGGGATCTTGACCTCCGGGGCATGACAGGAGAAGAAGCCCTCCCGCTTGTCGACAAGTTCATTGATGATGCCGTCCTCGCCGGACTTCATCGGATCGATATCATTCACGGGAAGGGAACCGGAGCGCTGAGGAAGAAGATAAGCGATTTTCTTACCTCCCATCCGCGGGTTCGATCGTTCCGGCTCGGGGAATGGAACGAAGGAGGCACCGGTGCAACTGTCGTCGAGCTGGGAGATTCATGAGAGCCGACGGCGGACTGCGGAGAATCCTGATCGCCAATCGCGGGGAGATCGCTCTGCGGATCATCCGCACATGCCGCGAGATGGGGATCGGGACTGTGGCCGTGTATGCGGACCCGGATGCGGAAATGCCCCACGTGCGAGCTGCCGATGAATCTGTCTGTCTCGGCGGACCCGCATCGAAGGACAGCTACCTTGCAATGGAGAAACTCATCAACGCCGCTCTGCGCGCCGGCGTCGATGCGATCCATCCGGGATATGGTTTTCTTTCAGAGAGTGCCGTCTTTGCCTCGCGTGTCACAAAGGCGGGGCTGCTGTTCATCGGTCCCCCGCCGGAGTGCATCGCGGCGATGGGTGACAAGACCGCAGCCCGCCGGTTGATGGAAAAGGCGGGGATCCCGACAATTCCGGGGAGCACGGGTGCGCTCCGGAATCTGAAAGAGGCGAACGACTTTTCTCGGATGCAGGGATTTCCGGTTCTCCTGAAAGCGGCGGCAGGGGGGGGCGGGAAAGGGATGCGCGTTGTGAGGGGGCCCGATGAACTTCCCCGCGCGTACACCGCCGCACGCGAGGAAGCACGTACTGCCTTCGGAGACGAGCGGATCTATATCGAGAAATACCTTGAGGACCCGCGACACATCGAAGTGCAGATCGTTGCAGATCGGGCAGGACACGTTCTCCATCTGGGGGAACGCGAGTGCTCCATCCAACGAAGACACCAGAAGATCATCGAGGAGTCTCCCTCCCCGGCCGTGAACGAGGAAATGCGGTGCGCGGTCACGGGGGCAGCCCTGAAGGCCGCAGCGATATGCAGATACGAAAGCGCAGGAACAGTTGAATTTCTTCTGGACAGAGGGGGGAAGTTCTATTTTCTGGAGATGAATACGCGGCTCCAGGTGGAGCATACGGTCACAGAATGGCGATCGGGAGTGGACATCGTCGCGCTGCAAATCCTGATTGCGCAAGGGGAGGATCTTCCATTGACACAGAAGGAAGTTTGCCTCGCCGGGCATGCGATCGAATGCCGCCTCTGTGCCGAAGATGTTCTCCATGGATTTCTTCCGGCTGCAGGACGCATTCTGCACCTGAGGGTCCCGGGAGGTCCCGGGGTTCGCGACGATCGGGGGATAGAGGAGGGGAACGAGGTCTCCATCCACTATGATTCGCTCCTTGCCAAATTGAGTGTGTGGGGGACGGATCGGCCGTCAGCGGTTGCCCGGATGATCCGTGCGTTGGGCGAATACGAAGTGCTTGGCGTTCCCACGAACATTCCCCTCTGCCGGGCGATTCTCCTGGACCCGGGGTTTCAGCGAGGGGATGTGACGACAGGATTTATCGAAGAATTCCTCTCCGGCGGATTCGGGAAGGATGGCGACTCCTGGCGGAGGATGGCTGGTGCGGCGGTATGCATTTCATTGGAGAATGACGCCGGGGCACGAACGGGATCCTCTCCGGAAAAAGGAATGGCAGGCGCAAGATCGGACTGGCGGTCGCGCCGTTCGGATGGGATGAGGCAGGCGTGAGGATGATCACCGTGGTGGTGGAAGGCGTACGGATCTCGGGGTTCGTCGCCGATGACGGTCGGATCCAAGGGGAGGGATGGGAACGCCCCGCGGTCGTCGAGAGGCACGGAGGGAACGAATTCTCCGTGACGGTGGGAGAGAGGCGCTGTAGAGTTGTGGCAATACGGGAAAGCGGGGAAATTCATTTCCTCGTTGACGGATGGTCCATGGTGGGGGTGATCGATCAGGGGGGGGGCGGACAGACGCCCGGCGCCGCCCGCTCCCCAGGAGAGCCGCATGGCCGGCAGGAAGTCCTTGCACCCATGCCTGCGCTCGTTGCAAGAATCGAAGTGAAACCCGGCGATGAGGTGGTTGCCGGTCAACCGTTGATAGTCCTCGAAGCGATGAAAATGGAGAATGACATCCGCGCTCGTCACGGCGGAATCGTGACGGCGGTGCATGTTGTTCCAGGGAAGGCAGTCGAGCGCGGCGAGTTGCTCGTGACGCTGACACAGACAAAATGAAAACGAGTGCAATGACATCGGGACAGAAGAGAAGAGGCGGGGCCGCGACTGGTGTGCTTCGCCTTGCATTCATCTTTGCGCTTGTTCTCGTGTTGACGACGGGGGGGCTCTTGGCCGGTGGGGTCGAGAATGTCGACCATTCAGCGCGAAGCATGGGGATGGGAGGATCGATGGTTGCTGCGGGCGACGACCCCACGGTGATCCATCTGAATCCGGCAGCCCTCGCTTTCCTCACGGGAACCAACTTCTCGTTGGGGTCCACCGTCATGCTTCCGGAGCTGAGCTTCACCGGGGCGGCGCCGGGGTCTCTGGAGACAAAGATGCAGCCCCAGGTCATCTTTCCCCCGGATCTTTATCTGAGCCACACTTTCGGAGAGTCGTGGGGAATGGGGATCGCCATCCACGAGCCGTACTCCACGAGAACAGAGTGGACTCCTGACTGGATCGGGAGCCGGCTTGTCACAAAGTCGGACATTCGGGTTCTCATGGTCACCCCGAGTCTTGGCATGCGGGTGAGGAAGAATCTGGCGGTCGGACTCGGGTTGAACATTGTTTTCCCAAAAGTTTTGTACGAAAAGAGGATTCCTCTTGCTCATGGGAATTTTGGGGCCCCGATCCCCGATGGGTATGCCACGTATGAAGAAAGTGGCGACGTCAACGTGGGTGTGCAGGCAGGTCTGGTCTGGAAACCATCCTCGTCTGTGACGCTCGGCGCCGCGTGCAGAAGCAGTATTGGGCTGGATATGGACAACGGCCAGGTGTCGTTCCGGAATATTCCAGACTCCCTTGCGTCGCAGTTTGTCCAGCAGCGTTACGTGAGTTCGTTTGTTCTTCCGACGCAGATCCAGGCTGGACTCTGCTGGCAGCCGCTCGACTGGATTGTTGTGTCGAGCGACATTGAGTACAGTTGGTGGTCTCAGATTAAGTCAATCGTTGTAACATATCCAAATTCAAGATGGTTAGCCCAGACAATCCAAGCTGGTTGGAGGAACACTGTGAACTCCCGCTCCGGTCTGGAGTTGCTCTTCGGAGATGTTGCGCTTCGGGCGGGATACAGGATTGAGGACTCGCCCATCCCCGATCGCACATTCCTGCCCGGGATCCCTGATGCGGCAGGCACTGGATACACGCTGGGTTTCGGTTATAGAGTTGCCGAGGGGTTGGTGCTTGATTTCGCCTACATGTTTCTTCGTTATGGCGACAGGGACGTGACCAATTCCTTGTTCGCCTACGATGGCAACGGAGATCTGTTGAACGGCACGTATGTGTCAAAAACAACTGCAATTGCATTGAACGTACTGTATACCTGGAAATGACTATGCCCCGTCTCGCTGAAGGACAAAATGAACCCTTTGTCGACCTCGAACTGGCGAAGAAGCACGGTCTGACCGAAGCCGAATACGAGAGGATAAAGGAATATCTTGGAAGAATTCCGACGTACACGGAGCTCGGGATCTACAGCGTCATGTGGAGTGAGCATTGCAGCTACAAGAATTCGATTGCTTTGATCAAGACGCTCCCGCGAACGGGGGGACGCCTCCTGGTGGGGGCGGGAGAGGAGAACGCAGGGCTTGTGGATATCGGTGATGGGCTCGCCGTTGCGTTCAAAATCGAAAGTCATAACCATCCTTCTGCGGTGGAGCCGTATCAGGGAGCGGCCACAGGTGTGGGGGGAATCATGAGGGATATCTTCACGATGGGTGCGCGGCCGGTGGCTTCGCTGAATTCGCTCCGGTTCGGTGACCTGCAGGATGGGCATACGCGAGGGCTGTTCAAGGGGGTTGTGAAAGGAATTGGAGACTACGGGAACAGCTTTGGCGTTCCGACGGTTGCGGGGGAAGTCTATTTTGATCCCTGCTATCAGGATAATCCCTTGGTGAATGCGATGGCTGTGGGGGTCGTGAAGGTGGGGGAATGGGCAAGTGCCGTTGCGCGGGGCGCAGGAAATCCGGTGATGATTGTCGGTTCCTCGACAGGGAGGGATGGGATTCACGGGGCGACGTTTGCCTCAGAGGAGATCTCGGAGGCCTCGGAGGCAAAGCGGCCTTCAGTCCAGGTGGGAGATCCCTTCACCGAGAAGCTCCTGCTGGAGGCCTCGCTTGAAGCAATCAGATCGGGCTATGTGGTGGGCATCCAGGATATGGGAGCCGCGGGAATCACCTGCTCGACGTCGGAGATGAGCGCGAAGGGGAAAAGCGGCATGCGTGTTGACCTTGACAAGGTACCTGCGAGAGAGACGGGAATGACGGCGTATGAGCTGATGCTCTCCGAATCACAGGAACGGATGCTCGTGGTTGTGGAAGCGGGGCACGAGGAGGATGTCCGGAAGATATTCAGAAAGTGGGACCTGCACGCCGAGATTATGGGCGAAGTAACGGAAGCAGGGCGTCTCGAGATCTCGTACCGGGGAAAGGTGGTGGCGGACGTCCCGGCTGATTCTCTGGTTCTCGGGGGAGGTGCTCCGGTGTACAAGCGGGAATCCCGGATGCCGGCATACCTGGAAAAGACGAGGAGCTTTGATCCCGGGACGATCGAGGAGCCGGGGAATCTGGGGGATGTGTTGCTTCGCCTCCTCGAATCGCCGAACATCGCCAGCAAGTCGTGGGTGTACGAACAATACGACAGCATGGTGAGGACAAATAACGTCGTTCTTGCTCGAGGTGATGCGGCGGTAGTGCTTGTGAAAGAAACTGGTAAGGCGCTCTCCTTAAAGACAGATTGCAATGGCCGCTATGTCTATCTGAGCCCCAGGGTTGGAGGAATGATCGCCGTTGCTGAGTCGGCTCGCAACGTGGTTTGTACGGGTGCGCGCCCCCTTGCAATCACGAACTGCCTGAACTTTGGCAATCCGTACAAGCCGGAAGTCTATTGGCAGTTCGAGCAGGCAGTTGCGGGGATCGGGGAGGCGTGCAGACACTTCAATACACCTGTCACCGGTGGGAATGTAAGTTTCTATAATGAAAGCCCTTACACCTCTGTCTATCCCACGCCGGTTATTGGGATGCTCGGGCTCATTGATGATGTAGCGAAGGCCCTGACTCTTGGGTTCCAGAAAGACGGTGACGTCATTGTACTCTTGGGTATGACAAAAGGCCATGTGGGTGGGAGCGAATACCTTGCGTTAATCCACTCGAAGGTGCTCGGGGAGGCCCCGCCGATCGATTTGGCGTATGAAAGTCGGCTGCATGAGGTTGTTCTCGAGGGAGCGGCGGCAGGTCTGCTGGCCAGTGCGCACGACTGCGCCGAGGGCGGACTGGCAGTTACCCTTGCTGAGTGTTGTATCGGGGGGGAAATTGGTGCGGGAATTGACAGCGGTCTGGTTGGGATCAGGCCGGATTTTGCGCTCTTCGGGGAGGACCAATCCCGCATCATCGTTTCCGCCAGAGCGGAGAATGGGATTGCGATCCTGCGGATCGCCAAGAAACACGCCGTGGACGCTACGGTGATAGGCAGGGTTGGCGGCGATCAGCTCTTGATTGATGGGAGAATTGCGTTGAAGGTGGGGGAGCTCCAGCAGAAGTACAATTTGGCTATCGCAGAGCGAATGAAGGAATAGAAGCGATCTGACGTAGCTTTACATAATACTTATTATTTGGTTTTGTTCTCTCTGGGAAGAACCGCATTTTGATGGATTCTTCCGGCCGGACATCCCCGTTGGACTCTCGCGCCGCGCTCCCTTTTCCCCTCCAGTTCCCCCTGCGGCTGTGCCCGCGAAGGAGCAATCACCCTACCACGACGTCAAGACACGCCTTCATGATGCCGATATCGACCCGGTTCACATTGCGGCCCACGATCTCCCCGTCCGCGTGTACGTGGAACGGCTCCCGCGCTGACGCAACCAATCCTGTGTCCCTGAAGATCGTCACCCCCGGGATGTCTCCATGCTTGCCTTTCATGACCCGCGACATGAGCCGGAGGATCTGCGGCACGGACTTCTCTTCTATGACGCAGATGTCCAGCCACCCGTCGTCAATGACGGCATCCGGTGTCAGATAAAAGCCCCCGCCGGCGCACCGACCGTTGCCGACCGCGATCAGCAGGTTCTTTGACTCCCGGATCGTATGGTCAACCTTGTACGTGAACGTCGGGAATGAATATCGTCCCAGCGTCTGAAATACCGCCAGCAGGTACAATGCCGTACCGCTCACATGACGGATCTCCTGGGTTCTTGCCGCCACGGCAGCGTCAAACCCGATGCCGACGCCATTCACAAAACACCGGACCTCCGGTTGTTCGGATCCGTTTGCCCCATCTTTCGTGCACTGTACCGTCCCGAGGTCGATGCGCCGCCGCTTGCCGGCGCACAGTATCGCCAGCGCCTGCTCAAAGTCCTCCGGGATGCCGCATGACTTGATAAAGTCGTTGCCCGAACCGGCGGGGATGATACCCAGTGCCTTCGACGAGCCGACGAGACCATTCGCGACCTCGTTGATCGTCCCGTCGCCGCCGACCGCAACAACCACGTCGGAAGCGCTCTCCCTGGCTTTCGTTGTGGCATCCCCCGGAGCTGCCGTGAGCACAATCGTGTGATCAATTCCGCGTTCACGGAGAGCACCACGCAAGCGACGGACGAGCTTCGTCGCGTCTCCGCGCCCTGCGGCAGGATTCACAATGAATGTGTAGTGACTCACAGCGCAGCTTCCAGTGTTGGTGGATCCGTGTTGTAGAGCACGCGACCCGAGAACACAAGCCGTGCACTTCCTTCGAGGATCACGTTGGACCAGGCTCCGTTCTTCCCTGCGAAGTGCACGCGGAGCGTTTCACCGCTTCTGACATGCACGCTCACCGGCGACGGCAATCCAAACGCTTCCGATGCGACGATGGCCGTTGCGATCGAGCCCGTACCGCACGCAAGCGTTTCTGCTTCGACGCCGCGCTCGTAGGTCCTCAACAGCACGTTGCCTGCAGAGTCGCGCCACACGAAGTTCACGTTCGTTCCCCCGGGCGCGAAGCCCGGACTCCAACGAATTGCACCGCCGTCACGCGCCACATCCACCATTGCAGGGTCGTCGACGAGGATCACCGCGTGCGGTGCGCCGGTGTTCACGAAAAACGTCCGCGCTCCGCCGATCCGCACGGCGATTCCGATGTCGGCGCGGTACTCCACGGGATCCTTCATGTGGAGCCGGACAGCGCCAGTGTCTACTTCCGCCTCATACACATGGCCCAGCGCCTCAAAGTGCTGCCGGCGTCCGGCGATATTGTGCGCGAAAGCGAATCGCGCGATGCATCTCCCGCCGTTGCCGCACATCCCTCCCCAGCTTCCATCGGCATTGTAGTACCGCATCGCAAATTCGGCAACCTCGCTTTTTTCCAGAACAAGCAACCCATCACCGCCGATCCCGAAATGCCTGTCGCACACGGCACGCGCAAGAGCAGGAAGATCGACGCGGAGATCCCCGCGCATGTCGTCCACGATGACGAAGTCATTCCCTGCGCCCGTCGCTTTCGTAAAATCAATCGGGAGAGTCATTGTTTCGTCCTGAAGCAGTGCCGCAAACAGAGAACGCTCTCCCGATGGCCGGAAGAGCGTCCCGTAAGGTACAATTACGGTACAGTCAAAAATCGCTCTTGAGGATCAACAGCACTTCCCCACCCAACCCGAACGTGCATCATGGTACAAAGATTAATGTAGCCACGCAACTCGTGCGAAAGCATTTTCTCACGCCCCGCGATTGCGAAGCGCGTCCCGGATCATGCGTGCGTGAATATACTTGCCCTGCTCAGTGCGGCAATCCCCCCAGCGTCCAGTCAGATCTCTATTCCGTCGTTTTACCATCGAAGTGCTCGTTGTCGGCCTCTGCTTCGGCGCGGGTATGGTGAACAACGCCGTCCCGATGATTCGGGGGCGAATAAATTGTATAAAGCTTCATTGGAACAGTGCCGGTATTTATGATGTTGTGTTTCGCCCCGCCCGGAACCACAACTCCAAAACCGGCATGAACCTCCGTTGTAACACCATCGAGAACCGCTTTACCGGAACCTTCTTCAACACGAAAGAACTGGTCGGACTTGTGAACCTCCGCTCCGATCTCTTCCCCTGGCTTTAACGCCATGAGTACGAGCTGACTTTGTTTTGTTGTGTAAAGAACCCGGCGAAAATCGGTGTTCTTGGTTGCGATGCTTTCGATATCTTGCAAATATCCTTTCATAACAGCTCCTGTTTTGTTNNAAAAAATATATTTATACGATTAACCTCAACCTCCAAGGGTGACATCCTGATCATTGTACCAATTCAGCGCTTTATAAAAATGCTCGGGGTTAAAATCCGGCCAATAGTCATCCAACACATATATATCCGAATGAACAGATTGCACTGGAAGGAAGCCACTTAAACGTCTTCTGCCACCCCACCGTATAATCAGATCTATTCTAGAAACATCA
>PMNE01000106.1 GCA_003162635.1 Ignavibacteriota bacterium | reverse complement strand
GACATGCAGGACACGTTCTTCCTGAGCAAGGCAGGACTCCTGCGGACCCACACGTCGCCTGTGCAGATCCGGGTCATGGAAAACCACCCGCCGCCGCTCCGGGTCATCATGCCCGGCAAGGTGTACAGGAATGAGGCCATCAGCGCGCGCAGTTACTGCCTCTTCCATCAGGTCGAGGGGCTCTGCGTCGACAAGGGGATCACCTTCAGCGACCTCAAAGGGACCCTTATCGCATTCATCAAACAGTTCTACGGCGGCAATCTCAAATACCGGTTCCGTCCGACGTTCTTTCCGTTTACGGAGCCGAGCGCCGACATTTACATCAGTTGCTTTATCTGCGGAGGGAAGGGCTGCCGACTCTGCAAGCAGAACGGTTGGCTTGAGATTCTCGGCTGCGGGATGGTCGACCCGAACGTCTTCCGTGCCGTCGGCTACGATCCGGAAATTTATGCGGGATATGCCTTCGGCATGGGGATCGAGCGCATTGCCCTCCTGCGCTATGGGATAGACGATATCCGATTGTTCTTCGATAACGACATCCGATTTCTTCATCAGTTCTGACCATGAAAGTTCTCGAACGCTGGCTCAAACACTACATTGATTTCTCCCTCCCTCCCGGGGAGATGGCGGAACGGCTCACCATGCTGGGGCTGGAATTCGAGCATGTGGAGCGCCTCGACACGCGCTACAAAGGATTTGTCGTGGGCGAAGTGCTCACAAAAGAAAAACATCCCAATGCGGACAAGCTTTCCGTCTGTACCGTNNTTGGACTTTGGCAAGGACGCTGACGGGATCATGATTCTCGATTCCAGTGCGCCCGTGGGAACCTCCCTCGCATCGTATTATGAACTTGACGACGTGGCATTCGATGTTGAGATCACGCCGAACAGGCCCGACTGGCTGAGCCATTTCGGTGTGGCNNGTCACGGTGGAGAATTCCCGTCTCTGCCCGAGATTTGCCGCGCGCATGATCAAGGGAGTGAAGATTGCTCCGTCCCCGCGCTGGCTGCAGAATGCGCTTCGGAATGCCGGATTGCGTCCGAGGAACAACATCGTGGACATCACGAACTATGTGATGTATGAATGTGGTCATCCGATGCACGCCTTTGATTACGAGCTCCTACGGGGCGGAAGGATCATCGTGCGTGCGGCACAAGGGGGCGAATCCTTCAGAACACTCGACGGAAAGAGTCATATTCTTCCCGCTGGGACTGCCATGGTCTGCGACGGCGAGAGGGAGGTGTCGATTGCAGGGGTCATGGGTGGGGAGAATTCCGAAATCAGCGATGCCACGGTCGATATCGTCCTTGAATCGGCGTATTGGGATCCGTCAAGCATCAGGAGGACCGCCAAGCTGCTTGGCATCAGTTCGGACGCTTCGCAGCGGTTTGAGCGGGGCGCGGATCCGAACGGGGTTCGGTACGCTCTCGACCGGGCGGCGCAGCTTGTGCTGCAACTTGCGGGCGGCTCGCTCCTCAAGGGGGTGATCGACGTGTACCCGAAGAAGATCCGGGAGCGTGCCATCACCGTTCGCCTCGCCCGGGTCAATGGTGTCCTGGGAACCTCGATGAAGTCGCAGGATGTGGTCCGTATGCTTCGTATCCTGGGCCTCTCTCTTGTCTCCTCCGCAGCCGGGACAATGAAGTTCCGCATTCCGACATTCCGGGTTGATCTCGACCGGGAGATCGATCTCATCGAGGAGGTGGCGAGGGTCTATGGATACGATAAGATCGAAGAAAAGGCGGCTGCATCTGTGAGTTTCGTGCATCCCTTCCCGACGACCCATGTGCGCGACGAAGTGAGGGATGCGCTCATCGGACAGGGATACCAGGAGGCAATCACGAACTCCATGACGCGGGGGAGTATCGCGGGATCGGACAATGTTACTCCGATCAGGATTTTGAATCCGCAGAATGCGGACATGGATGTCTTGCGTACGAGCATCCTCCCGGGTCTGCTTGAGACCGTCGCACGAAATCAGAACCTCGGGAATTTCAACCTCCGGCTCTTTGAGATCGGCCACGTCTTCCGGATCGATGAAACCCCGGCGCCGAAGCTTGTGGAGAACTTTCTGGAAGAGGAAAGAGTGTGTTTTCTTTGCACGGGGATGGCGGAGCCGGTTTTTTGGGGCAGAACTGCCCGGGGATGCGATCTCTTCGATCTGAAGGGCTCCGTAGAGGATCTCCTTGCCAAGTTTGCGCTTGACAAAGGTCGGTTTATTTCTTATTCTACGACCAATGGTTTAACTGAGAACACGCTAACCATTGAAATTCAAGGTGGTTACGCGGGTTATCTCGGTCAGATCAGGAAGGGAATGCTGAAGCAATTCGGCATCGAAAATGATGTCTTTGTGGCAGAGCTGCTGATGCCGGCTCTTCAGAGGGACGTGATGAGGAAGTATATCCCTCTCTCACGGTATCCCAGGGTGCGACGCGATGTTGCGTTCATCGTCGACGCCGGCATTCCGGCGGAGAAGATCCTGCGGACGATGAAGGAATCGGCCACTGAACTTCTTGAGACGGTGGAACTGTTCGATATGTACGAAGGGGATCCTCTTCCTGCGGGCAAGAAGAGTGTTGCTTTCACGCTCGAACTGATGTCCCGGGTGAAGACACTCACTGACCCCGAGATTGAAGCTGCGGTGAAGCGCGTGGTGGAGAGGGTGGAGAAGGAACAGGGCGCGACGTTGCGAAGCATGGGATGACAGATCAGACACACATGTGAGCGACAGCGTGGAACCACATGCCGCAGAGCTGAACACCCTCACGCAGGGGGAGTTGAAGTCGATGGAAGTCGCCTTCAACGCCATGTGGGAGAGTGCCCGACGGGCTGCGGAAGCCATCACGCGCATGCGTGAGGAAAAGCACAGTCTGACGGCGACCGTCGAACGTCTTGAAAAGGAGCTCGAACATCTCCGCCGGGAGACGGCGCAACTGAAACGTCAGGTCGCCGAACAGGAACATGGCCACGGCGTTGCCTTGGCCGGGGACGATCGCGATGCGCTTGCACTCAGGATCAAGGAACTCATCGCGCGGTTGGATGCATATCTGTGATGCGGTTGGCGGTGCCAGGATCAAGAAACGGCAATCAACAGATGACGACGGACAAGAAGAGCATCAAGGTAAAAATATTCGGCTCGGAGTACCCGTTGCGGGGGGAAAGCGAAGAGTTTACCCGGCGGGTGGCGACGTATGTGGACGAGATGATCACCTCCATCCACGGGAAGCTGCCGGACCAACCGACGCTGACAGTTTCGGTGCTCTCTGCCCTGAACATCACCGAAGATCTATTGAAAGAGCGCGAAAAGGCACGGGCCGTCGCGACTCTCGTTGAGGGGGAACTGCTCAAGATTACGAACTACCTTGATAACTCGGTTCGGGAAGTCTAGGTTCCTTTGATGGGTTTTGCCGTTCTTTGCATCGCAAAAGCTCTAGGCGAATGTGCGGAAAGACATCCGCACCGCCAGCCGTCTCACACACATTATAAAGAACCAACATTTTTATAATGGGAGCCCGACTCGTGGGCGTCGATTACATGCCTCATCCCGTTTCGGCGGGACTCTTGCGATAACCCCCGTTGTACACGGGGCGAGCGAGAGCGTGGAAGTAAAAGACGTTCAGGCGAGCACCCACCGTGTTGGAAGGGTTCTTTCATAAGTGCCTTTTCTTTGAGACGACTGACGCGTGCGGATTTTTTTGTCTACGCCTTTCGAGCCAGTGGAGGTAGCATGCAATTCGTGATTGTGATATCGATCGTCGTGGTGTCATGCGGCGTGGCCTTCTATCTCGGTTGGTACTTGAACGCGAAGGCGGGTCAGAACAAGGTGTCGACCGCCAGGGAAATGGCAAAGAAGGTGCTGGCGGATGCCGAGAAGGAGGCAGATACCCTCAAGCGGGAAAAACTGCTTGAGGTCAAGGACGAGTGGTACCAGAAGAAGAAGGACTTCGATGCCGACGTCCAAAGCAAGCGGTCCAAGCTCCAGGCACAGGAAAAAACCCTTGAAGTCCGGGAGGAGAATATCGACCGGAAGGTCGAACTTCTCGGGAAGAAGGAGAAGGAGCAGGTCGGCGTTCGAAAGAGCTTCGATGAACGGGGGCGTGCGCTCGATACGCGCGAGGCTGAGCTGAACCGCCTGATGCAGGAGGAGAACACGCGCCTGGAGCGCGCATCCGGTCTTTCCCGGGATGACGCAAAACGAATCCTCATGGAAAACCTTGCCAATGAGGCGAGATCGGAAGCTGCGTACATGCTGAAGGAGATCCGTGACAAGTCCCGCGACGAGGCACGCCGCGAAGCACAGAAGGTGATTGTCCAGGCGATCCAGCGGACTGCCGCCGATCATTCGGTGGAAACGACCGTCAGCGTACTGAATATCCAGAGCGACGAGATGAAGGGCCGCATCATCGGGCGCGAAGGACGGAATATCAGGGCCTTCGAGGCGGCAACAGGGGTCGACGTTATCGTGGACGACACTCCCGAGGCCGTCATCCTGTCGGCATTCGATCCGTTCCGGCGCGAGGTGGCACGCATCTCGCTCGAACGACTGATCGCTGACGGACGCATCCACCCCGCCCGGATCGAAGAGATCGTGGAAAAGGTGCGGAATGAACTGGAGGAGGAGATTCTCAAGACGGGCGAAAACACGCTCCTGGAAGTGGGCCTCCATGGCGCGCATCGCGAGGTCCTCCGACTTCTCGGCCGTATGAAGTATCGGTCGAGCTACGGACAGAACATGCTGCAGCACAGCGTGGAGGTCGCCTTCCTCACGGGCATGATGGCCGGCGAACTCCGCCTCGATGCGACATTGGCAAAGCGGGCGGGCCTTTTCCACGATATCGGCAAGTGTGTGGACAAGTCGATCGAAGGCCCCCACGCTCTTCTCGGTTACGACATCGCCAGAAAATATGGCGAGCACCCTCTCGTCGCCAACGCGATCGGTTCGCATCATGACGACATTCCGATGGAATCTCCCATCGCTGCTCTTGTGCAGGCGGCCGACGCGATCAGCGGCGCCCGCCCCGGCGCACGGCGGGAGTCCGTCGAAGGCTACATCAAACGCCTCGAGAAGCTGGAGGCATTCGCGCAGTCGTTCCAGGGAGTTGCAAAGACGTACGCCATACAGGCGGGGCGCGAAGTGCGGGTTGTCGTTGAACAAGACAAAGTCGATGATGTGAAAGCCGACCAGCTTGCCCACGACATCTCGGCGAAGATCCAGGCGGAAATGGAGTATCCGGGCCAGATCAAGGTGACGGTGATCAGGGAGTACCGGGCAGTGTCATATGCCAAATGAACCGGTCCCTCTCGTGGGGGTCACCGGCGGCATCGGGAGCGGGAAGACCGCTGCGTGCCGCTGCTTCGGCGAATTGGGGCGCACCATCCTCTTTGCCGACGACATCGCGCGGGACCTCGCCGACCGCGATCCTAAAGTCCGCGAAGAGATACGGCGGGAATTCGGTCCGCAGGTGTTCACTCCGGAAGGAAACCTCAGCCGTGATGCTCTTGCCCGAATCGTCTTTGGGTCCGCCGGGCGGCTTCGCGCTCTCAACGCGATCATGCACCCGCGGGTTATTGCTGCCGTGGAAAAGGTCCGCCGATCCCCCCCATCGTCTCCGTATATCATCGTGGAGGCGGCCCTTGTCTATGAGTCCGGACTCGACGCCGCTCTCAACGCCGTCATCGTTCTCCGCGCCTCGGAGGAGACTCGCATCCGGCGTGTCATGCAACGCGATGGGATGGACCGACAGCAGGTGATCGCCCGTGTGCATGCGCAGATGAATCCGGACCGTGCCGCCCGACGGGCGGATTTCGTCGTCCACAATGACGGCTCCGTGGAAGAACTCAGGGAGAGGGTGATGTTTCTTGACCGGCTCTTGGTGCTTCATGTTGCCGGCCCCCGAAAGTCTTGAAATTCGTCTGAAAAGGGGAAAACAAAATGCTCCCCGGGAACAAATCCCTCCTTGCGTCAATACCGTCTTTTTTCTATATTGTCGCCCGTCAATACCTACGCAAAACAACTCACGTCATTCATGGCTCCATCTTCCACGCATCCACCAATCATTAAGGGGGTACCATGGTCAGGCGCATTATTCTACTCGGTGTCGTCCTCGTTCTTGCGGCAGGCACTCTGTTTGCGGGGCCGCTTCCCGGAGGGATCGCGCGAGAGCTTGCTCTCGGAGGGTCTACTCTCAGTCCGATTGTCGGCGGACCAAACATTGTCTTGAATCCTTTCATCGTCAATGATCCCACGATTGCATTGTTGAATCCCGCCTACCAAGGCAAGTACAGGGACTACGCATGGATGAACCTTGGCGGCGGCACCCCGATGGG
The DNA here is from genome assembly GCA_003162635.1 of Ignavibacteriota bacterium. Lineage (GTDB taxonomy): Bacteria > Bacteroidota > Ignavibacteria > UBA10030 > UBA6906 > Fen-1260. Next base: position 38,517 of record PMNE01000106.1, on the reverse strand, counting down.
GACCAATGCCGCGGATAATGTCTATGGGAAGCAGTTCGGCGGAGTCAACTTCTCGTTCGGCAAAGAGCTTGCCCTCGGAGTGAATCTCAGCTATGATCCTTCCTTTGCCAACCTCGTCGTCGGCAATCTCTCCAGCTTCATCAACAGCCTTCCCGAGGCCGATCGAGGAGGTCGGGGCGCACAGGTAGGACTTCCTCCCGTTGAGGTATTTGAGGCCGTCGCGAGCACCGAGATCGGATCCCTGGATGTCGGCTTTGCATTCCTTTATGGTTGGGCCAGGAACACGTCGACGAGTTCGAATAGCCCGTCACTGGCTTCGACGGACTACAAGCTCTCCGCGAACGTCATCGGCTTCCGGTTCGGAATTGCCATGGATATGGGGGCGGGGATGGGGTTTGACGCTGACGCAGCGATCCGGTTCGATAACGTGACCGATAACGAGGACTCGAAAAACACCTTAGGGGTGGCGACCAATCTGGGAGACTTTTCCGGATCGGCGACCGAAATCCAATTGGATGGTCGTTTCCACCTGAAGATGTCCAACCGGGTGAATTTTGTGCCCTATGCCACATTCGTGAATGTCTCCGAAGAACCGAAACGGGATTCGCCGCCGACAGGCATTACCACCCAACTGGGTTCCGCGAAGCGTACCTATATGCTGTTTGCTCTCGGCGCAGGGATGGAATACAAAGTGAACAGCTTCTATCTTGCCGGCGGCGTGAGCTTCAAGACGGCGAGCCAGAAGACTGAGCAATCCACCATACCTCCTGTGTCAACATCAACGAGCACGAACACGGAGTTGTCCTTCCCTCAGATCAATCTCGGGATGGAGTTCGTCTTTACGGAATGGCTGACAGGCCGGATGGGCTACTATCGTGCCTTCCACTCCGACTCGTACAAGAATGAATTTTCCGCCACCGGTGTAAGCTCAACAGGCGAATCGACCACCGCAGGTTCCAATAGCAACGTTTTCTTTGGAAGCCTCGCCGGAACGGACAACAGCCTTGTGACGCTGGGTCTCGGCTTCACGTTCGGGAACTTTGCTCTCGATGCGACCGTGAGCGAGGATGCCCTCCGCCGCGGCTTAGGGCTGATCGGTTCACAGGACAATCTGAATACTTTCGGATACATGACCGCAAGCTATTGCTTCCAGTGATCTGATCGTTCGGCAGACGTTCCAGGGGCGGCGACCCGCAGTGGGGGCCGCCCCTTTTCATTCATAGAGCGGCACAGACGCGCGGATCGATGACATACACATTTGATTTCATTGTTCTCGGCAGCGGCATCGCGGGCCTTTCGTATGCTCTGAAGGTTGCCCCGTTCGGCAACGTGGCCGTCATTACAAAAAAGGAGCGGGCCGAGTCAAATACAAATTACGCCCAGGGGGGGGTTGCGGCCGTCATGTCGGCCGTGGATTCCTTCGAGCTCCATGTCGAGGATACGCTGTCCACCGGGATGGGCCTTTCTCACCGTGATGCGGTGGAGGTCCTCGTGCGGGAGGGGCCGTCCCGTTTGCGTGAGCTCGTCGAAATTGGGGTGCAGTTCACCAGGAAGAACGGCGTCCTGGATCTGGGACGGGAGGGCGGACACTCGGTCAACCGGATCGTCCATGCAAAGGACCTCACCGGACGGGAAATAGAACGTGCGCTGCTGCAGGCGGTGTCGGAAACGCCGAATATACGCGTGTTTGAAAACCATACCGCAGTCGAGTTAATCACCGAGCACCACGCGGCGGATGCAGCAAGGGGGAGGCAGAAAAGCATCCACTGTTGGGGTGTCTATGCCCTCAACAGTATTGAAAAGCGCGTGGACAGCTTCACTTCCCGGGTCGTGCTTCTCTCCACCGGTGGACTCGGCCAGGTGTACCTCCATACGACAAACCCCCTGATCGCAACAGGTGATGGAGTGGCAATGGCATACAGGGCCGGTGCAACCATCGCCAACATGGAATTCATCCAATTCCATCCCACAACCCTCTTCAACTCGGGCTCCCCGTCGTTCCTGATTTCCGAGGCTGTCCGCGGTTTCGGCGGGATCCTCCGGACCCAGGATGGAGAGGAATTCATGCAGGCCTATGACCCGCGGAAATCCCTCGCCCCGCGTGATATTGTCGCGTATGCCATCGATACCGAATTGAAAAGAAGGGGGGAAGAGTATGTCCTGCTCGACCTTCGCCATCTTCCCGCCGACGAGGTGCGGGAGCATTTTCCGTATATCGAGGAGGTGTGCAGAACGCGCTTCAAACTCGACATCACCAGGGAACCCATCCCGGTCGTTCCGGCGGCGCACTATTCCTGCGGCGGCGTGGTGACCGACGTGGATGGGCGCACGTCGATTCTCGGGCTCTATGCGGCGGGCGAAGTGGGGATGACCGGGGTCCATGGCGCGAACCGGCTCGCAAGCAACTCTCTCCTCGAGGCGCTCGTCTTCTCGGACCGGGGAGCCAGGGCATCCGTCGAGTACCTTCGTTCCTCCGCTCCGCCGATTCCCTCCGTCCGTCCGTGGGATGACTCCGGGACGCTCAACAGCGAAGAGTGGATTCTCGTGTCTCACAATCGCCGGGAAATCCAACAGATCATGTGGGACTATGTCGGGATCGTCCGGTCGAATCATCGGCTGGAACGTGCGTTGCGGCGGGTGGAACTTATGCGAAACGAAGTGGAACCGTTCTACAAGAAGACCAGGGTGACGGAGGGGCTTATCGAACTTCGGAATCTTGTCCAGTGCGCGGAATTGATCGTCCGCTGCGCCATGCAACGGAAAGAGAGCAGGGGGCTGCACGTGACGACGGACTATCGGGAACGGGACGACCTCCACTTCCTGCATGATACGATCGCGGAGTGATCCGCCCCCGCGGCGGCGCCTTGGATTTTTCTCGTCGGATTCGTATATTGAGGATCATCGACAGCCAATGATGTGAATGAGTACAACCGACCTTGATAAACCGCGTTGCCACTGTGCCGTCTTCGGGGTGTTCGGGAACCCGCATGCCGCACAGCTCACCTACTACGGACTGCTCGCACAGCAACATCGGGGACAGGAAGGGTCGGGCATCGTCACGGCGCAATTCGATCCTGTCGCTCAGAAGCAGCGGTTTCATGTCCACAAAGATTTCGGGCTTGTCAACGACGTCTATCGGGACGACAGGATTCTGAGCGAAACGCTCGTCGGTTCCATGGCGATCGGACACAACCGATACTCCACAGCAGGTTCGGCGAACAACAAGACGAATATCCAACCCTTTACGGTATTGTACAAGGGTGGGAACATTGGGATCGCCCACAACGGCAACCTGACGAATTTCAAGAAGATCAGGCAGGAGCTGCAGGACGAAGGGACCATCTTCCAGACGACTTGCGACACGGAGATCGTCCTTCACCTGATCGCGCGGAGCAGGAAGACCAACCAGATTGAGCAAATCCGCGAAGCCCTCTCCCGGCTTCAGGGGGCATTTTCCTTCGTCCTCCTCACGGACACAGCCCTCATCGCCGCGCGCGATCACCACGGCTTCCGCCCTTTGGCGATCGGCAAGAAAGGGAATGCGTTCGTCGTTGCATCCGAGACGGTGGCGTTTGATATCATCGATGCGGAGTACGTCCGCGATGTGCAACCCGGCGAGATCGTCGTCATCGATCAGTCGAGCATTGACCGGGGAGCGGTGACGTCGCTTCGCATCGACGACAGGCCGGCAACGCCGCATTATTGCATCTTCGAGTACATCTATTTCTCCCGTCCCGACAGCCAGATCTTCGGCCACAGCGTGGACAAGGTGCGCAGGAAGCTCGGGAAGAACCTGGCGAAAAGCCGCCCGGTTCACCCGCGCGCTCCCAACGACAAGGTCATCGTCATCAATGTCCCCGACTCGAGCAACACGGCGACCATGGGGTACGTCCAGGCCACCAATAAGTTCGGCGGTAACGTGAAGCTGGAGATCGGTCTGATCCGGAGCCACTACATCGGACGGACGTTCATCCAGCCCCGGCAGGATGTCCGCGAGAATAAGGTGAAGACCAAGTTCAACGTGGTAAAGGGCGTTGTCAAGGACAAGGTGGTGGTCATCGTCGACGACTCGATCGTGCGTGGGACGACCTCGAAGCAACTCGTCCAGCTTATTCGTCAGGCCGGACCGAAGGAAGTCCATTTCCGGATTACGTCCCCGCCCATCATGTACCCGTGCCACTACGGCATGGACTTCCCGACGCCGAAGGAACTTATCGCGAATCAGTGCGGCGGCGATATCGAGAAGATCGGGAAGGAACTTGGTGTGGACAGCATCGGCTATCTCAGCATCGACGATCTTCTGGATTCGGCTCCGCAGGAGAACGGTGAACGTTATTGTACGGCGTGTTTCAGCGGAGCCTACCCTGTCCCCATCGACGCGGCCCAAACGAAGGATGAAAATGAAGCGTGAGTTCCTCACGATTTCGAACCTCCTGAGCATCGCCCGCGCTTTCCTCGTCATCCCTTTCAGTCTTGTCATGCTTCTTCCGCCTGTTCCGCAGCGCGGTTGGGGAACGGCACTCGTTCTCCTCGGCATGCTGACGGATAAGCTCGACGGGGACCTGGCGCGGCGGCGGTCGGAAGAGACGGAGTGGGGGCGGATCCTCGACCCCGTCGCAGACAAGATCTGCGTTGCAGTCGTTGCAGTCGTTCTGCTCGCCCTCGGAGACATCCCGCTCTGGTTCGTGGCTGCGCTGCTGCTGCGGGACCTGGTCATCCTTCTGGGAGGCCTGTACGTGAAGTCGGCGCTCCGCCGTGTCCTCCCCTCCAACGTTGCGGGAAAATGGACCGTCGGCATCGTGGCGGTGACGTTTCTCCGCGCTGTGGTGGGCGTTCTCCCGTCGCTGCAACCGGCATTGATCGCGGCGAGCACCGCAGGTCTTCTCCTCTCTCTGGGAATGTACGGGGTGCGCTTCGTCACTCTCATGGATGAATCTCGGAAGGCACATGGGGCTTCGTGACCGGATAGGGCGTCTGAAGGAAGGGCTGACGCGCACGCGCGAAGGACTCATGGGGAAAATTGCGCGCCTGGTGATTCCCGGCGGTGCGATTGACGAAGCGCTTCTCGCCCGGGTGGAGGAGATCCTTATCGCCGGCGATGTGGGGGCGGATGTCTCTGCGGCAATCGTCGCGGCGATACGCGAACGGGCACAGAAAGAACGCGCGAGCGATGCCGGCGTCCTGCCGACCCTCGTGCGCGATGAGATTCGCCGTCAGTTTGTTCCCGGGGATGAAGGAGGGGAATCCGACCCGTTCCACCTTCCGCCCGGCAGGCCGTTCGTCATCCTCGTTGTCGGTATCAACGGCGTCGGCAAGACGACGACGGTCGGCAAGCTTTCTGCGGCCTACGTGCAGGCGGGGAAGAAGGTCATGGTCGCAGCAGCGGATACCTTCCGGGCGGCTGCGAATGAACAATTGGAGATTTGGGCCAGGCGGGCGGGCGCAGAAATCGTTCGCCAGGGACCGGGGGCGGACCCCGCGGCGGTCGCGTACGACGCCGTGAGCGCTGCGCAGGCGAGGGGAACGGACGTGGTGATCATCGACACGGCCGGACGTCTGCACACGAAAGTGAATCTCATGGAGGAGCTCAAAAAGATCAGCCGCGTGGTTCAGAAGAGTCTGCCCGGCGCGCCGCATGAGGTGTTCCTGGTGATTGACGCTTCGACGGGACAGAACGCCATGCAACAGGCAAGGCAGTTCGGGGCGGCGGTCGGAGTGACGGGGCTGATCCTGACAAAAGTGGACGGTACGGCAAAAGGAGGGATCGTCCTTTCGATTTCCCGTGAAATGAATATTCCGGTCCGATTCATCGGTGTGGGAGAGGGGATTGATGATCTCCAGCCGTTCGATGGAAAAGCATTCGTCGAGGCATTGATCGCATCATGAGCGCACCGCGGGTTGTCGTTCTTCCCGAACATATTGCAAACAAGATCGCCGCGGGCGAGGTGATCCAGCGTCCGGCATCTGTCGTGAAGGAACTTCTCGAAAACTCCCTCGATGCCGGAGCGACCTCCGTTCTCGTTGTGGTGAAAGATGGAGGGAAGAAACTCATCCAGGTGACCGATGACGGATCGGGGATGGATGAACAGGATGCCGTTGCCTCGTTCCTCCGGCATGCAACAAGCAAGATCGTCACCTACGAAGATCTCGAAGCAATCCGGACATTCGGTTTCCGGGGTGAGGCCCTCGCATCGGTTGCGGCTGTCGCGCAGGTGACCATGAAAACGCGGAGGCGGGAGGATGACGCCGCGGTTGTCGTCGCAATCGACGGCGGCCAGGAGCCATCGATCACGCGTGAAGGAAGGGAACCGGGGACGACGATCATCGTCCGCAATCTGTTTTATAACGTTCCTGCACGGCGAAAATTTCTCAAGAGCGACTCGACGGAATTCCGGCACATCTTCGATGCCGTCCACCATGTCGCCGTGAGCAAACCTGACGTCGGCATCCATTTCATCAGTGATGACGACACGGTGTTCAACCTGAAACCGGCGCCCCTTCCGGAACGATTGATCGACGTCTTCGGGGAACGACAATGGGAGGGGATGATCCCGGTCGAGGAATCCAACGAGTTCATGAGGATCCACGGGTATATCGGCAAGCCCTCCTTCGGACAACGCACCCGCCAGTCGCAGTATCTCTTCCTGAACGGTCGTACCATCGTCAACCGGAACATCAATCATGCCGTCTATTCGGCATACGAGCATCTTCTGGAGAAAGGGACCTTCCCCTTCTTCCTTCTGTTCCTGGAACTTGATCCCCACAAGGTCGACGTGAACGTCCATCCCTCGAAAATGGAGGCGAAGTTTGAGGACGAACAGGGAGTGTACAGAATCCTCGCTGGGGTAACGCGGCGTTCGCTTACGGAAACCGATGCGTTTCCTGCCGCGACGATCCAGCAGACAGGCATCGAGCCCGGAACGGTCGGACTCAGATTCACCGACCGACAGCATCGCTGGACCCCGAACAGGGAGGAAGCCGGCTGGACATTTCCCGACAGGACGCGCGTCGATACGAGGACGGGAGAGATCCTTCCGTTTGTCCAACCGTCCGGCACGGACGGGGCCGCGGTTGCGTCCCGCCTCTTCGGAGATGCGGACACCTCCGCAATGCACGGAATGGGAGATGCGGCCGCAGGCGTCCCGCGCGAGATGCTTCCTCATGACGCCTCACGCCCCGAGGCGGGAAGCACGGCGCTGATCTGGCAGCTGCACAACAAGTATATCCTCTCGCAGATCAAGAATGGCGTGATGATCGTCGATCAGCACGTGGCCCATGAAAGGGTTCTCTACGAAAGGGCGCTGGACAGGTTCCAGCGGTCGACACAGACAACCCAGCAGCTCCTTTTTCCGTATACCCTTCAGCTCTCGGCGGCCGACTACGCACTCATGGCAGAACTCATTCCGCATTTCGAGCTCCTCGGGTTCGGCGTCAAGCTCTTCGGGAAGAATACGGTGGTCATCGAGGGGGTTCCCCCGGACATCCGTATCGGAAATGAGGAAGGAATTGTCCAGGAAGTCATGGCGTTGTACAAGGAGTATCAACAGGAATCGCCCCTGAATGTCCGTGACAATCTGGCGAAGTCATATTCCTGCAAGTCAGCGATCAAGGCGGGCGATGTCCTGTCGGAACAGGAAATGCGCTCGCTGATCGATCAGTTGTTTGCGACAAAGATGCCGTATGTCTGCCCGCACGGCAGACCTATCGTCTTGCGCATCTCGCTTGAAGAACTCGACAGGCGGTTCGGACGCACGTCGTAGGGGGAAAGAGGGTGTCGATGTGTCACCCTCGCGCCTGAACCGGACCGGAAGGATCGAGCCGGAGTCACAGTTCATTGGAATCAGGCAACAAGCGGAGGGGGGCACTCATGGCACAGGGGGAGGGTTCTGGACCGGGAAGAAAGGCGTGGGAGAAAGCCGCTGCCGACTTTCCCCGGCGGAAGGGGAACTACACGACGGTGAGCGGAGAACCGGTCGCGCTTCTGTACACCCCGGAGGATGTGGAAGCGGGGGCGTATGAGACGCAGATCGGGTACCCGGGGGAATTTCCCTATACGAGGGGAATTCACCACACAGGGTACCGTGGGAAAATGTGGACGATGCGCCAATTCGCCGGATTTGGGACGCCGGAGGATACCAACGAACGCTACCACTACCTGCTGGCCCATGGACAGACGGGGCTCTCGGTGGCGTTTGATCTTCCCACCCTCATGGGGTACGATGCGGATGCACTCCCGGCGGAGGGAGAGGTCGGCATTTGCGGTGTGTCGGTAAGTTCGCTGGCCGACATGGAGGTACTCTTCAAAGGAATCTCCCTCGCTGACGTCTCCACGTCGATGACGATCAACGCGCCTGCCGCGATGATGCTGGCGATGTATGCCGCGGTTGCCGAGAAACAGGGTGCGCCGAGGGTATCCCTGCGCGGAACGATGCAGGCCGATATCCTGAAAGAGTATATTGCGCAAAAGGAATGGATCTATCCGCCGCGTCCCTCCATGCGGATCGTGACCGACATGATTGAGTTTTGCGCGAAGGAAATGCCAAAGTGGAATCCCATTTCGATCAGCGGATACCACATCCGGGAGGCCGGTTCGACGGCGGCGCAGGAGCTGGCGTTCACGCTGGCCGACGGCTTCGCATACGTGGAAACGTGCCTCGAGCGGGGAATGAAAGTGGACGATTTCGCCCCGCGCCTGTCGTTCTTTTTCAATTCGCACCTGGATTTTTTCGAGGAGATCGCGAAGTACCGGGCCGCGCGCCGGATCTGGGCCAGGAGGATGAAGGAACAGTACGGTGCGAAGAATCCGCGTTCGATGATGCTTCGCTTTCATACGCAGACAGCCGGGTGCACGCTGACCGGGCAGCAGCCCGAGAATAATATCGTGCGGACGGCGTTGCAGGCCCTCGCAGGGGTTCTTGGCGGAACCCAGTCGCTGCATACGAATTCGATGGATGAAACGCTGGCCTTGCCGTCCGAGAAGGCCGTGAAGATTGCTCTGCGGACGCAGCAGCTTATCGCATGTGAGACGGGTGTGACCAACACGGTCGATCCCCTTGGCGGCAGCTACTTTGTGGAAGCGATGACAGACCGCCTTGAAGACGAAGCGGAGGCATACTTTGCCAGGATCGAGTCCCTCGGCGGCGTTATTCCTGCGATCGAGGCCGGCTTCTTTCAGCACGAGATCGCCGCTGCGGCATACCGTTACCAGCAGGAACTTGATGCGAAGGAGAAGATCGTCGTCGGCGTCAATGAGTTCGTGGAGGAGGGCGAGAAGATCGAAATACCGATCCTGCAGATCGTTCCCGAAGTGGAGGCAAAACAGCGGCGGCGTCTCGCGGAGGTCCGCGCTTCGCGCAACGCGGCGGCGGTGGAGCAGGCGGTGAAGGATCTGAAGCAAGCGGCGAGGGATGGCGGAAACCTCCTCCCCCATTTCCTCTCATGCACGCGTGTGTACGCCACTCTCGGGGAAATGTGCTCCACGCTGACGGAAGTGTTCGGCCTCCACCAGGAAGCCGCGATTTTCTGACGCTCATGGGGGCACGGGAATCTCTCCGGTGGAATTCACTTCCGGCGATGTGAAGGCGCCGGCGCATGTCTCCTGCGGGATTGTCGCAGGAACCTGTTCAGAAGAGGATCATAAGGCATGGCAAAAGCAAAAGTTGCAGTACTGAGGACAAGTCCGTCCACCGTGCTGGAAGATTACCGGCGTCTGGCCGAGCTTGCGGGGATGTCGTCCGCCCTCCAGCAAGGTTCCACGACAATACTCAAAGACAACATCTCGTGGCACTTTCCGTTCCCTGCGGCGAATACGGCACCGTGGCAGCTTGAGGGGGCGATCCTCGCCCTGAAGGGGAGCGGGTTCACGGACCTCGCCTGCGTGCAGAACAAGACGGTGGTCACCGATGCCTTCAAAGGGGAAGATCTGAACAACTACGTTCCGGTGTTCCGGCAGTATGAGATCCCTGTCCTCTTCAACTTCCGGGAACAGGACATGCGGTGGATCGAATACCGCCCGAAGGCGCGGATGCATGTTCTCCATGACATTTTTCCCGAGGGGATCCGCATCCCGGAATATTTCATCGGCAAGAATATCGTTCATCTCCCCACGATGAAGTGCCATATCTATGCCGGAACGACAGGTGCGATGAAGAACGCTTTCGGCGGGCTGCTGAACAACAAACGCCATTACACGCACACATGGATACATGAAACGCTCGTGGATCTTCTGGCGATCCAGAAGGAAATACATACCGGCGTCTTTGCCATGATGGATGGCACGACTGCCGGCAACGGCCCGGGACCGAGAACCATGTATCCCGAGGTCAAGAATTTTATTCTTGCAAGCGCCGACCAGGTCGCCATCGATGCGGTCGCCTCATCAATGATGGGGTTCGACCCGATGTCGTTGAAGTACATCAGGATGGCTGACGAAGACGGCCTCGGCGTCGGAAGGGTCCGTGATATCGAGGTGGTGGGGGCGGACATCGCCCATGAGTCGTGGGGCTTCACGGTGGGGAACAACGGCGCCAGCCTCTTCGGCAATCTTGCCTGGTTCGGCCCCCTGAAAGGGATGCAGAAGCTCTTCTTCCGGACACCCATGGTCCACGCCTTCATCCTCGCCTCGGAGGTGTACCACGACTATTACCGCTGGCAGTTCAAGGACAGGAGGGTTTTCGAGCGCTGGAAGAGAGAGACCCCGTGGGGCGAGCTCTTCGATCGGTACGAAGATCGCCGGGCGCCACAGCGGAAGGATGCAATGCCGTGACGGCCAAGACGCGCGCCGAGTGGGTTCTTGTGGGTGCAACGCTGATCTGGGGGAGTACGTTTGTCATCGGAAAGTTCGTGCTGAGGGAGATGACACCCCTTCAGATGATCTTCCTGCGATTTGGTGTGGCGACGGTCATCATCCTTGCCCTGGGATACAAAACCATCTTTCCCCTCCGTCCCGATCAAATCCTCAAAGGCGTTGTTCTCGGCATTTTTCTTTACTTCGGATTCGTGGCGCAGACTGTCGGCTTGATGCTGACAACGGCATCAAAGTCCGCCTTCCTCACCGGCATGATGGTCGTCTTCGTCCCCTTCCTGCAGATCATCGTGGAACGACGGCTGCCGAAAGTAGGGAACATCGTCGGTGTGGTTGCTGTCGCATGCGGGTTATGGTTCCTCACCTCCCCTGCGGGGGCGGCGTTCAACGCAGGGGACGCCCTGTGCCTCTTGTGCGCTCTCCTCTTTGCCGTGTACATCGTCTATCTGGATGTTGTGTCGGATGATATGACGGCAATGCAATTGACGTTCGTGCAGGCCGCCGTCAACACGATTCTGGCGGCGGGATCGTTGCTGCTTTTCGAGAGCGCGCCCTGGCATTTTTCGGGAAGCGTCCTTGGCGCCGTCCTCTTCCTGACGATCTTCGCAACCGTGCTGACGACGTTTCTGCAGGCGAAATATCAGAAATTCACGACGCCGACCAGGGCGACGATCATCTTCGCATTGGAGCCGATCTGGGCGGCAGGGGCAGCCGCATTGTTTCTTGGGGAAACTCTCGGGTGGATGGGTGTGTTCGGCGGTGGTTTGATACTTGCCGGTGTGCTCGTCTCGCAGCTTTCCGAGGACATCCCTTTCCTGGGAAAGTCGCTTGACAGCCTGTTTTCTTGATTTTGACGGAGCTGCGGTGTACTATAGACCGATCGGTAACTGAGATGGAGCGCGTGGAACAGGTGACACCCGGAGTTCATATCATCGTCGAAGGCCTCGTGCAGGGTATCGGCTATCGCTGGTTTGTGGCGCGAAAGGCAGAGGCGCTGGGTATCGGCGGGATGGCGCGAAACCTTGATGACGGCTCGGTGGAAATTCACGCCGCCGGCGAACGCCCTCTTCTTGAAGAATTCATCCGGCACCTCAACGTCGGTCCGCGCGCGGCCCACATCACACGAATGAAGATCGAATGGCAGGAGGAGCCGGACTTTTCCTTCCAGTCCTTTCGTATTCGATAATGCCATGACTCCCGTCCAAAGGATCGGTTTTGGGTACGATGTCCATCGCCTCGTCAGGGGGAGGAAACTCATTCTCGGCGGCGTCGACATCCCTCATGAAACGGGGCTCGAGGGGCACTCCGACGCGGATGTCCTTCTTCATGCGATCGCTGATGCGTTGCTGGGCGCGGCGGCGCTCGGAGACATCGGAAGACATTTTCCGGATACCGATCCGCGCTACACCGGCATCTCAAGTCTGATCCTGCTGCGGCATGTTTCCGATCTTCTTACCCAGCATCGATGCACGGTCGTCAATGTCGATGCGACGGTGGTGATGGAGGCCCCCCGCATCTCCCCCCATGTCGATCTCATGCGCCAGAATATCGCCGATGCGTTGAGGATTGCCATCACCCAAGTTTCAATCAAGGCCACGACGAGCGAGGGGCTGGGGTTTGTGGGTGTCCGTGAGGGGGCTGTTGCGCACGCCGTCGCGTTGATCACGATGCGCTGAGAGGACGGAACCCACCCGTGGCAGAGATCATCCATTATCTTCAGTCGCTCGACCCTACCATGATCCTGGTGGCGGTCTTTGCGATCGCCTTCATCGAGAACATCTTCCCGCCGTCCCCCAGCGATGCCGTCATCGTCTTCGCCGGTTCTCTTGTGGGGCTGGGGAGGACCGGATTCATTGAAACACTTCTGTGGGCGACCGCCGGGAGCACCGTCGGCTTCCTCGTGATGTACAAGATCGGGGATTGGTTCGGTGTGCGGATACTTGAGAAAGGAAGACTGAAGTTCATCCCGCCCGCTGCGATCAAAAAAGTGGATGATTGGTTCCGCCGCTACGGCTATTGGATCATCGTGGCCAACAGGTTTCTTGCAGGCACGCGGGCTGTCGTCTCGTTCTTCGCCGGGATGGCTGAGCTTCATCTGCTCCGCACGGCGATTCTCTGTTCCATCAGCGCGTTGGTGTGGAATGCCATCCTCCTGACGGGCGGGTATTGNNGACGGAAGAACAGAAGGAAGAAGACTGCGTGATTGATTTCCTCTCTTCGGTGGATGTTGCGGTGTTTCACTTCATCAACGGCACGCTCGCCAACCCCGTCGGCGATGTGCTCTGGCCGTTGATCACCGATTGGGACAAGCTCCTCCCGGTCCGGATTGTGCTCGTGTGCGTCTGGCTTTGGCTTGTCGTGAAGGGCGGGGCTCGCGGTCGCACAGTTGCTCTCCTCCTCATCCCGCTTCTCTTTCTTTCCGATAAACTCAACAGCTCGCTCATCAAGGAGCTCATCGCGCGTCCACGCCCATGCCACCAGATCGGCGGGGTTCCCGTCGTGCAGGGGATCCACATGCTCGTCGACTGCGGATCGGGGAAATCGTTCCCTTCGTCGCATGCCGTGAACAACTTTGCCGTTGCCACGTTGTTCGCCTCGTATTACCGAAAAGGCCGATGGGCATTTTTTGGCTGGGCCGCCCTCGTCGCGCTCTCCCGTCCTGCCGTCGGGGTGCATTATCCTTCCGACATTCTTGGCGGTGCTATTCTTGGGGCTGTCGTGGGGATCGCGGTCGTCGCGGGATGGACGATGATCCAGCGGAGGTTTTTCCCCCGGTGGGGCGTTGCGGAGAGTCCGGAGGAGACAACGGTTCGACAATGAATGCCCCTTCTCTTCCCGCGCCGGCGAAAGCGGGTGTCGGACCGCTCTATGCACTCTCGGTCCTTTCCGGTCTCATGCTCGGGTTCTCCTTTCCGCCGAGCCGGATGGGAGTACTTGCGTGTGTCGGGTTGGTCCCCCTTCTTGCCGCCCTCTCTCGTACGCAGCGTCTCCGTCAGGGCCTGAAGCTGAGTTATGTGGCCATGCTGGTCTTCCATGTCATCACCCTGAACTGGACCGGCGGCTATTCCCACGGCAACGATCCGTATATGATGATTGCCGGTGCGGTGACGATGATCGCCCACCCCTTGTTCTACTTCCTCCCTCTTGGCGGATATCTCCTGCTCCGCTCATGGAGGGGGGAAGCCACCGCGTTGGGTGCCCTCCCGTTTCTCTGGGTGGGATATGAATACTCGCATTCGCTCACGGAGTGGTCGTTTCCCTGGCTGACGCTGGGAAACAGTCAGACGTACGACCTTGCAAGGATCCAGTTCATTACGGCCACAGGTGTCTATGGACTCTCGCTGTGGATCATCGTCCTCAATATATTCGCGTATCTGGCGTTGAAGGCGTTTCTTGCGCGAAGAGCAACGGACGGCTGGTCTCCGCTCCTTGCCTGGCTCGGTCTCCTGGCCGTTGTGTATGCCGCCCCCTCGGTGGAGGGCACGGTGATCTTGAACCGTGCGGACGTCACTTCCTCAAAAGGAAAGTCGATCACTGTCGGACTCATTCAATCGAACATTGATCCCTGGGACAAGTGGTCGAAAACGGGGGGGGAGGCGGCCCGGACGTACGTGGGGCTGACCGACTCTCTGCTGCAAGCGCATCCCGGGCACAAGCCCGAACTTGTCCTCTGGCCGGAAACGGCCCTCCCCGTCTACCTGTTGACTCCCGGGAATGCTCCTCTTCTTCATTTCATCCAGGATCGGCTCACTGCCCTCGATATCTCCGTTCTCACGGGGATCGAACATGCGGAGTTCTACCCCGATTCGTCGGCAGCGCCGCCAAGCGCGCGACGGACAAGGTTCGGAGAACGATACGACGCGTTCAACGCGGCGGCATTCCTCCAGCCCGGGGTGAGCGACGTGCCATGGTATGGCAAGATGAAAATGGTCCCCCTTGCCGAGCGGATCCCCTATGCCGATATGTTCGCGTTCCTCGATTTCATGCGTTGGGGGGTGGGAATTGGAGGGTGGCAGATCGGGCGAGACACGGCCGTGTTCACGGAGAAGAAGACGGATGTCAGGTTTTCGCCCCTCATCTGCTATGAATCGGTGTATCCGGGTTTCGTCGCCTCTTTTGTCCGGAAGGGCGCCGAACTCATTACCCTCATCACGATTGATAGCTGGTGGGGGCGAATGTCGGGCGCGTTCCAGCACCAGCAATATGCCGTCTTGCGAGCGGTGGAAAACCGTCGTTGGATTGCGCGGTGCGCGGTCGGAGGCATTTCCTGCTATATCGACCCGTATGGCCGCGCGGAGGACAAGACGGAGCTGTTCACAAGAGCGGCATTGAGCCGGACGCTGGGCGTTACTGATGAGATGACGTTCTATACGGTGCATGGCGACTGGCTCGGCAAGCTGATGCTCGCAGGCGCGGTATGCACTCTTGCTGCGGCTGCAGTGCAGAGAATTCTTCGGAGGAAGGAAAGACATGGCAGAGAAGGCTATTGATCTGAGGAGCGACACCGTGACTCGTCCCTCTCCCGGAATGCGCGAAGCGATGGCCTCGGCGACGGTCGGAGACGATGTGTTCGGGGAAGATCCTACGGTGAACCTCCTGCAGGAGGTCGTCGCCCGCACACTGGGGAAAGAAGCGGCGTTGTACGTACCAAGCGGGACGATGGGAAACCAGACATGCGTCAAGGTGCACACGCAGCCAGGCGACGAAGTTATTTGCGAACGAGGCGCGCATGTGTTCAACTACGAGACGGGAGGGATGGCCTTCCTCTCCAATGTGCAGGCGCACACGATCGAAGGCCGGCGCGGTGTCATCACCGTCGAACAGATCAAACGTGCGATCCGTCCCTCCGTCTACTACATGCCGAAGACGCGCCTCATCTGCCTGGAGAATACGCATAACCGTGCCGGGGGGACGATCTATCCCCTCGAAGTGATCCGGAAGATCAGCGAATGTGCGAAGAATGAAAAAATCCGGATGCACCTCGACGGGGCGCGACTATGGAACGCATGTGCGGCGACAGGGGTGCGCCCGCACGAATATGCCGCTTACTTTGATTCCGTTTCGGTATGCTTGTCGAAGGGACTTGGCGCGCCTGTTGGGACCGTGATCGCCGGCAGTGCCGATTTCATCACTGATGCGCGGCATTATCGCAAGATTTTCGGCGGAGGGATGCGCCAGGCGGGAATCCTCGCTGCTGCCGGACTCTACGCACTGGAGCACAATGTCGGCCGCCTCAAAGAGGACCACGAAAAGGCAGCGCGTTTGGCGGATGAACTGTCACAGGTGAGGGGGTTCGGGATCGACCGCGATGCGGTGCAAACGAATATCGTCATCATCGATATCGAGAAGACCGGAAAAATGCCGGACGATGCCCTCTCGCTCCTGCGTGGGCGCGGAGTTCTCCTTTCGGCCGGCTCATACTCGGGACTTCGGGCGGTGACACACCTTGATGTGAGCATGGACGAGGTCATGTCTGCAGCGCGAACCATCAGGGAGCTCTTTGGATGATCGGGTATCCCTCGTTTGGCGAATTCGGCTCAAAACCGCACATGCGCCTTGCGCACAGGAAGGCAATACCGGCACCAGAAGCATATTCGACTTGCTTTTGACCCGCCACTTTGGTATACTCATATGTTACAAGGAATAGCCCAATTTGGGCTATTTTTGTTTGAAAGGAATCTGACCCCCCGTGATCAGCAGCGAAATGCGCGATTCCGTCTCGTCTTGCGCCGAGCGTCACGGTGCCCATCTCGTCGATCTGAAGATCCGGAGCGGGAAGGGACGAACAATCGTGGAAGTGTTTGTTGACGCGGAACAGGGAGTCACAAGCGAACTGTGCGCAGCAGTCAGCAGGGAAGTCGGAGAGACGATAGAGAAGTCGGAATGGCTCCAGGGTTCGTATCGTCTTGACGTATCGTCTCCGGGAATTGAGAGGCCGCTGCTTTTTCCCTGGCAATGGAAGAAACATGTGGGACGAGCGTTGAGCATCACTCTGCAAGGCCCTGAAGGGGTTGCGATAAAGAAGGGAACGCTTGTGTCGGCGGATGACACAACATTTGTCTTGAAGTCCGGTGAAGGACACCCGCCGGAAACGATTGCGTTCGCGGCCGTCACGGAAGCGTTTGTCGAATCCCCCTGGTGACCGGGAGAGTGTGATTTTACATTTGCGGAGGCAGTAATGAATTCGGAGATTGTCGAGTCGTTTTCCCAGATGGTGCGCGAAAAGGGGATCGACAAGGATATTCTGACGGGCATTGTCGAGGATGTTTTTTCGATGATGGTCCGGAAGAAATATGGACAGGACGCCAAGTTCGATGTCGTGGTCAATATGGACAAAGGCGACATCGAGATCTTCTACGAGCGTCAGGTGGTGGAGACGGTCGAGGATCCGATCACGCAGATCGACGTGCAGACGGCCCATGAAGTGACGGGGGAAGATCTGGGGGTTGGGGAGGATTGTGTCGAAGTGATCCCGTTGTCCGCCTTTGGACGCCGGCTGGTTGTGAGCGCGAAGCAGAACCTCAACCAGAGGATCAAGGAGATAGAACGGGAAAACATCTACAACGAGTATAGCAACACCATCGGTGATATTGTCGTCGGCGAGATTTACCAGATTCGGCGTAACGAGATCCTCATCAATCACAACCGGAACGAGCTCCTTCTTCCGAAAAGCGAACAGATCCTCAAGGAACGGTACAAGAAAGGAGATACGATCCGCGCGGTTGTCAAGGAGGTGCGGAAGAACGTGGGGAATCCCGTCGTTATCGTGTCCCGCGCCGATCCGAAATTCCTCCTGAAACTCTTCGAGCTGGAGATTCCTGAGATCTATGATGGTATCATCGAGATTAAGCGCATTGCGCGGGAGCCGGGGGAGCGGGCAAAGGTCGCAGTCGAATCGCACGACGACCGCATTGACGCGGTGGGCGCCTGCGTGGGAATGAAGGGCGTCCGCATCCATACGATCGTCCGGGAGTTGAACAACGAAAACATCGACGTGATCAACTACACCGATGATCCGATGATCTTCATCCAGCGGGCCCTCGGACCGGCGAAACTGAAGAGCATCGAGCTCCACGAAGAAACAAAGACCGCCAATGTGCTGGTTGCTGCCGACCAGGTTTCCCTGGCGATCGGCCGGAACGGCCAGAACATCCGGCTGGCCGCGAAACTGGTGGGGTACGAGATTAACCTTGTCAAGGAGGGAGGCGAGGACGAATACGATATCGAGCTCGATTCGTTCAAGGATGAATTGGGCGAGGTGTTGGTCGCGGCGATGCTCGCTGCAGGATTGGAGACGGCGAAGGATGTGATCAACGCAAAACTGGATGCTCTCCTGGCGATCGAAGGGTTGACGGAAGAGAGGATCCGGGAGATCCGCGAGATGATGAAGCAGGACCTTGAAGAGGCGGAAGTGGAGGACGACGAGGAAGAGGAGGAGGAAGAAGAGGAGGAGGAAGAGGAAGAGAAGGAGAATGCTGCGGTTCCTGCCGAAGGACCGACGGATGTCGTCGTGGACCCCCCACCCGCGGTTCCTGCCGAAGGGCCGACGGAAGCAGCGGTGGAGCCCCCGCCTGCGGAGCCGCCGGAACAATCGCAGGATGGTCCGTCAAAGGAATGAAAACCCAGCGGCATTCATCTCCTCCGGGATTCAACAAAGGGTACTCATGACCGAAACGGTTGAAAAAAGGAAGAAGTTGTACAAGGTGGCGACAGAGCTGAATCTGTCGCATGAAACGCTGATCGAATTCCTGCGGAAGAAGGGACATGAGGTGAAGAGCCACATGTCCTCCGTTGACGAGGAGATGATGAAGGATATCCTCGTCCATTTCAAGAAGGAAAAGGATTCCGCGGAAAAGCATCAGCGTAAGATTGCGGAGATACGGGAAAGCAAGAGGAGGGCGGAGAGAAAAGTCGAGGAGGTCGTCGAGACGCCTCCGGCAGCCGTGGCTGCAGATGCGGTGCGTCCGTCCGGGGAGGTGGAAGAGCCCGCCCCCGTTGCATCCCCCGAAATTGTCGAACCTGCCCCTGCGGCGGCGGTCGCCCCGTCAGGCGGTCCGGTCGAGGAACCTGCGGTTCCCGCGGAGCCGGATCAGCCGGAGTCGGCTCCTCATTCCGCCGAGGCCGCCCCTCCGCCGAAACCGGTGGCAGCGAAGCCCAGGGGTGAGAATATTCTCTCGCCGCTTGAGAAACAGGCGCGTGCGAAGGTCGGCCTCACGATCAAGGGGAGGCTGGACCTTGACAAACAGAAACGGCAGTTGGCGGGGAAGCCGAAGCCGGGCGCGCCTGCACCTGCAGCGGGAACGAGCGAGGTCGACGATCACAAGCGAAAGAAGAAAAAGAAAAAAGTAGGCGGGAAAGATGTCGTTGAACCGAAAGCAGTAGAGGGAGAGGAAAGCGAGCGAAAGAAGAAAAAGAAGAAGAAAATCCGCCACAAACAGGTGGACCAGGCGGAAGTGACAGACGCCATTCGCCGCACGTTCGCGGCGATGGACGATGCCCCGACGGGGGGGCGTGCTGTGCTGAAGAAGCGGAAGAGGAAGGAACGGGAGGAGGAGATTGCCCGTCAGGAGGAGGAGGCGCAGCGCGAGGAAGGGAAACTCCATGTCACCGAGTTCGTGTCCGTCAATGATCTTGCCAACCTGATGCGTGTCAACGTCGCTGATGTCATCAAAAAGTGCATGGATCTGGGGATCATGGTCTCGATCAACCAGCGTTTGGAGAAGGACACGATCACGCTCGTCGGCGACGAGTTTGGCTTCGAGGTGAACTTCATCTCGGATTTGGGCGAAGAGCCGGATGTGAAAGTGGTGGACGATCCTCCTGAATTGCTCCTGCGCCGTCCCCCGGTCGTTACGATTATGGGACATGTTGATCACGGCAAGACGTCCCTCCTCGACTATATCCGGAAGTCAAACGTCGTTGCAGGCGAATCCGGCGGGATCACGCAGCATATCGGCGCGTACCTTGTCACGACGCCTGGCGGCCACGTCATCACGTTTCTTGATACGCCGGGTCACGAGGCGTTTACCGCCATGCGTGCCCGAGGAGCGCAAATCACGGATATCGTTGTCCTGGTGGTGGCGGCCGATGACAGTGTCATGCCGCAAACCCTGGAGGCGATCAGCCATGCCCAGGCCGCAAGCGTTCCCATCATCATCGCCATTAACAAGATCGACAAGCCGGAAGCGAACGTTGACAGGATCCGCCAGCAGCTGGCAGAGAGGAATATCCTTGTCGAAGAGTGGGGAGGGAAATACCAGTGCGTCGAGCTCTCGGCGCGCACCGGAAAGAACGTCGACGTCCTTCTGGAGAAAATCGGGCTGGAAGCCGATGTGCTCGACCTGAAGGCCAATCCTCGGCGACTTGCGTTGGGGACGATCGTGGAAGCGCAGTTGGACAAGGGGAAGGGGATCACGGCAACTGTTCTTGTGCAGAAAGGGACGCTTCATATCGGAGATCCTTTCCTGGCCGGGATCTATAGCGGGAAGGTCCGTGCGATGTTCAATGAGCGGGGGAACCGCCTGGAAGTCGCCGGGCCGTCCACACCGGTTCAACTGACCGGGCTTGACGGATTCCCGCAAGCCGGGGATACATTCATCGTGACGGGGACCGACAGGGAGGCGCGCGAGGTCAGTCTGAAGCGCCAGCAGCTGAAACGGGAACAGGACTTCCGCCAGATCCGGTTGACCACGCTTGACGATATCTCGCAGCAGATCAAAGAAGGGCAGGTGCGGGAGCTCGCAGTCATCGTCAAGGGAGATGTCGACGGCTCCGTGGAGGCGTTGTCCGACTCCCTCATGAAAGTGGAGAACAAGGAAGTCAAGCTCCGCGTCATCCATAGCGGTGTGGGAACGATCTCGGAATCAGACATCATTCTTGCCGCCGCCTCGGGAGCCGTGATCATCGGCTTCCGGGTCCGCCCGAATCTCAACGCCCGCCGGTTGGCCGAAAAGGAAAAGGTCGACATTCGGACGTACAGCATTATTTACGATGCGATCGACGATATCCACAAGGCACTGGAGGGACTTCTGGCGCCGGAGAAGAAAGAAGAGATCGTCGGTACCGTCGATGTCCGCGAAATATTCAAGGTGCCGAAGGCCGGTAACGTCGCGGGTTGCTACGTGCAGGACGGGAAGATCGTGCGAAGCAACAAGGTACGCCTGATTCGTGACGGCATCCAGGTGTTCGACGGGACCATTTCCTCTCTCCGACGATTCAAGGACGACGTCCGGGAGGTGGAAGCGGGGTTTGAATGCGGCATCGGTCTTGAGAACTTCAACGATGTCAAGGTGGGCGATACCATCGAGGCCTACAAGATCGTCGAATCGAAGAGGAAGCTCTGATGTCGATCCGTACCGAACGTGTTGCCTCCCTCATCAAGGAGGAGATCGGAGGCATTCTCATCCGCGAATTCCGGGGGACATCCATCGGGTTCACCACCGTGACGGATGTCACCATGACCGCAGATCTCAAGATCGCCCGGGTCTATTTCAGCGTCTTTGGCAGCGAGGATGTCAAGAAGAAGACGATGGCCCAGTTGGAGTTGCAGAAAGCTCATATCCGGCAGATCGTCGGATCTCATGTGCGGATAAAGTTCGTTCCGTCGCTCCAGTTTCACCTTGATGAGACGTCGGATCACGCAGAACGGATCAACCTCCTGATCAAGAAGATACATGACGGTTCCCCACCATGATCTGAACTTCGCCGAAGGCGAGGTCCTGCTGGTCGACAAGCCGGCGGGATGGACCTCGTTCGATGTCGTGAACAAGATCCGTTGTCTGTTTCATGTGCCAAAGGTGGGGCATGCGGGAACACTCGACCCCATGGCGACAGGGTTGCTGATCGTGTGCACCGGGAGAAAGACAAAGGAGATTGCCGGGTTCACCGGATTGGACAAGGAATACGATGCGGAGATGACTCTCGGGGGCCGGACCGCGAGTTACGATGCAGAGACTCCCATTATCGAGGCAAAGAGTCTCGAGGGGATCACGGAGCCGTTGATACGGGATGTGTTGGCCCGATTCGTCGGGGCACAGATGCAAATACCGCCGATGTGGTCAGCGCTCAAGGTGGGGGGAAGACGGTTGCATACCCTGGCCAGACGAGGCATCGAGATCGATCGCGCACCGCGTGCCGTCACTATTCATGAAATCACGCCGAGCGCATTCGACCTGCCCAAAGTGCGTTTCACCGTCGTCTGCACAAAAGGGACATACGTTCGGAGCCTGGTGAACGACATCGGAGGTTTCCTGGGTTGCGGAGCGTATCTCTCCGGGCTTATACGGACAAGGATCGGCGATTTCCACCTGTCGGATGCGTTGAGCGTCAATGATTTGATCGAGTATCAGACAATGCGCAGAACGACTCCTGCATGAAGGTCGCCCGTCATCTCCGCGAAGTTGCGCGCGATCCGAATTCCGTGGTCACCATCGGCACATTCGATGGGGTTCATCTGGGCCACCGGGCGATCATTCGGAAGACGGTGGAGGAGGCGCAACGGCGGGGCGGACGGAGCGTGGCAATCACGTTCGATCCTCATCCCAAAGAGGTGGTGGCCTCGCTCCGGGGGCCTGTGGCGCTTCTCTCGACGGTTGACGAGAGGATCCAGCTTATCGGCGGGGAGGGCGTGGATCTCCTCCTGGTACTTGAGTTTACCTATGAATTCTCGCGGAAGGATCCGCGGGAGTTCACCAGGGAGTATGTCGTCGGGGGGATCGGGGTTGCCGAAGTGGTGGTCGGATATGACCACAGCTTCGGGAGGGATCGTCAGGGCGGGATGGAAGACCTTCTGGAGGTCGGCCGGGAATGCGGGTTCACCGTGGTCCGGGTTCCCCCGTTCCTCGTCGATGGGGTCGCGGTCAGCAGCACCGCCGTTCGAAACGCTCTGGCGGCCTGCGACACGGCGAAGGCGGCACGCCTCCTCGGCAGACCGTACTCGTTGCGGGGAAAGGTCGTGGAAGGCGACCATCGGGGGAGATCGCTCGGCTACCCGACGGCGAATATCGAGCCGGATGTGCGATCGAAGATGATCCCCGCCCGCGGTGTGTATGCCGTGCGCATGACGGTGGGGACGGAGCGGTTCGGCGGAATGATGAACATCGGAGTCCGGCCGAGCGTCACGCCGAATGGGGGAGAGATCATCGAGGTGCATCTTTTTGACGCGTCCCGCGATTTGTACGGGGCGGAAGTGGAAGTGGAGCTGATCGCATGGCTTCGTGCGGAAAGGAAGTTCGGCTCCCTTGAAGAGTTGAAGAACCAGCTTGCGGATGATGGGGAGCGGGCACGCGGTGCCCTGGCGGAATTTGCGCACCGAACAGACAAACCGTAAATAACTACCCTGTTTCAGAGAGACGAAGGAGCAGTGCAATGGCAATCACGAAGGAACATAAGTCGGAAATCGTCGCCAAGTATGGAAAGAACCCCCAGGACACCGGGGTGCCGGAAGTCCAGATTGCGCTCCTCA
The DNA here is from genome assembly GCA_003162635.1 of Ignavibacteriota bacterium. Taxonomy (GTDB): domain Bacteria; phylum Bacteroidota; class Ignavibacteria; order UBA10030; family UBA6906; genus Fen-1260. The sequence goes on along the minus strand of PMNE01000106.1, from coordinate 15,250 downwards.
CGGCGCGCATCAACGACCTGGCCCCGCATTTCGAGAAGTTCTCGAAGGATCATCATTCGAGGGTCGGTCTGTTGAAGATGGTGGGAAAGCGCCGCCGTCTTCTGGACTATCTCCAGGAGAAGAACATCGATCGCTACAGAAAGATCATCGCAGACTTGCAGATTCGCAAGTAAGAGCCTCGCCGGCGCTGTGGCGCAGATGACGCCGCGGGCCTGGGGCATATTTTTTCTTGAAGAAAGCATATTACCATGATGGTCACAAAACAAATGAACGTCGGCGGGAAACCATTCTCGCTCGAAACCGGTCGTCTCGCGAAGCAAGCGGACGGCGCAGTGATGGCGCGCTTCGGCGATACCATGGTGCTGGCAACTGTTGTTGCCAGCAAGGAAGTCAGCGACAAGATTGACTACTTCCCCCTGCAGGTGGAATACCGGGAGAAATTTGCCTCTGCGGGGAAGATCCCCGGGGGGTTCTTCAAACGTGAAGCGCGACCGTCGGAGAAAGAGGTGCTCTCCTCGCGCCTGATCGACCGGCCCATTCGCCCGATGTTCCCGGAGTGGTTCCGTTGCGAAACGCAGGTGATCGTGACCGTGTATTCGTCCGACCAGGAGCACGATGGCGATGTGCTCGGCGCCGTGGCTGCATCGGCCGCGCTGACGATCTCGGACATCCCGTTCGAAGGACCTATCGCCGAGGTGCGCGTCGGACGGATCAACGGACAGCTCGTCGTCAACCCGACCATCTCGGAACTTCAGCAAAGTGATATGGATGTCACCGTGGCCGGGACAAGCGATTCCATCGTGATGGTCGAAGGAGATGCAAGGGAGATCAGCGAGCAGGATATGCTCGCAGCCCTAGAGTTTGCCCACGCCTCCATCAAGGAGATGTGTGCCCTGCAACTGGATCTGGCGAAGGAGGTGGGGAGGGCCAAGCGCACTGCCCCGGCGCCGGCGGCGGATGATGGCCTCGAGAAGGAAGTCCGCGCGCGGGGGGAGGGAAAGATCGTCACCCTGGCGAATACCCCCATGCTGAAGGATGAAAGGGCGAAGCAGACGGCCGCCATCCACGACGAGGTCCAGAAGGCGCTCGCGGAATCCCATCCGGAGAGCGAGAAACGCATCGACGACCTGCTCCTCGACATGGAGTACGTGGCCATGCGCGAGATGATCCTGCAAAAGGGAAAGCGCCTCGACGGGCGGGGACTCAAGGAGATCAGACCGATTACGATCGAAGTGGGTCTTCTTCCCCGCACGCACGGGTCCGCGCTCTTCCAGCGCGGCGAGACACAAAGCCTCACGACGCTGACGCTGGGAACGAAGATGGATGAGCAGGTCATCGACGGGCTTCTTCCTGATTCGACGAAGCGGTTTATGTTGCACTACAATTTTCCTCCCTTCTCGGTGGGGGAAGTCGGCCGTCTCGGGACAACCGGGCGGCGGGAGATCGGCCACGGCAATCTTGCGGAACGGTCGATCAAGAGCATGATGCCCCCGGCGGCGGATTTTCCGTATACCATACGGCTCGTCTCCGACATTCTCGAATCAAACGGGTCGTCGTCCATGGCGACTGTCTGTGCCGCCACGCTTGCATTGCTGGACGGCGGAGCTCCGCTGAAGAAATCGGTCGCGGGCATTGCCATGGGTCTCGTGAAGGAAGGGGAACGCGTTGCGATCCTGAGCGACATTCTCGGCAACGAGGACCATCTTGGCGATATGGACTTCAAGGTGGCGGGCACGCGCGACGGGATCACGGCATTCCAGATGGACATCAAGATCCGGGGAATTTCGATCGACATTATGCGCAATGCCCTGGAGCAGGCGAGGGACGGACGGATGCACATCCTGGAGAAGATGGCGGCGGCCATGGACTCACCCCGCGATTACCTGTCGCCCTTTGCCCCACGTCTGACATCGTTCAAGATCCCGGTGGAGCTTATCGGCGCGCTTATCGGCCCCGGCGGAAAGAACATCCGGGCGATTGTCGCCGACAGCGGCGCGGAAGTCAATGTTGAAGACGACGGCACGGTGGTCGTGGCCGCAACCTCGCAGGAATCGGCAGACAAGGCAATCTATGCCATTAAGAAGATTGCCGAGGTGCCGGAAGTGGGAAAGGTCTATCGCGCGACGGTGAAGAAGGTGACGGATTTCGGCGCCTTTGTGGAGTTCCTTCCGGGGAAAGAGGGTCTTGTCCATGTTTCGCAGCTTGACGTGAAACGGGTGAATAAGCCCTCCGATGTCGTCAAGGTGGGGGACGTGTTCGACGTGAAGATCACCGACCAGGACGATCAGGGTCGCTACAAACTGAGCAAGAAAGTGCTCATGCAGGGCTACCAGGAATCCGCCGGCGGCGAACGGCCTCACGAAGGGGATCGGGAACAGCACAAGCACTGATTCCTCTCTCTGCATCAATGTCGCCCATCCCCACCAGGGGATGGGCGATGGCGCAGGGTCCTTTGCATCTTCCCGTGTCTTTCCCTATCTTTTCTGTAACTCTCTTTCTGCCACTCCAGATCGTTCCCATGATTGTCATGAAGTTCGGCGGCACGTCCAATCGTGACGCTGCGTCAATGTCGAACGTTCTCCGCATCGTTTCCGCACACCTCTCCCATCGACCCGTTGTCGTCATTTCCGCGATCGCCCAGGCGACCAATGAATTGGAAAAGTCGGCTCGCGCTGCCTCCGCGGGTGATGTTGCAGGGGCCACCGCGTTCGTGGACCGTCTCATGGAGCGGCACAACGATATCCTTACGCACCTCCTCAGCGACCCGGATCGGATCGCCGGGCTTCGGGTCGTGCTTGAGGCCCACCGGAAGGAATTGGTCAATCTCATCCAGGGGGTTGGCATCCTGAAAGAGCTCACGGCCAAGACAATGGATGCATTCTGTTCCCACGGCGAACGCCTCTCTTCCCGGATCGTTGCCGCAGGGCTGCAGGAGGCGGGGGTGGAGTCCGTCTGGATTGACGCAAAGGATTTTATGCTCACGGACGACAATTTCGGGAGAGCGTTGCCCCTGATGAAGACCGTCGTGGAGAAGGTCGAACAGGTGCTCCGTCCCCCCCTGGAGAAAGGCATCGTTCCTGTCACCCAGGGATTCATCGGCGTGACGCGTTCGGGGGCCTACACGACCATGGGGAGGGAGAGCTCGGATTTCAGCGCGTCGATCATCGGTGCGGCCATGAACGCGCAGCGCGTGCAGATCTGGACCGACGTTGACGGCATCCTGACGGCCGATCCGCGCGTGATCTGTGATGTCCGGAAGATCAAGCGGATGTCCTATGAAGAGGCGTTCGAACTTTCCTATTTTGGCGCGAAGGTTCTCCACCCGAACACCATGCTCCCCCTGTTGGAGAAGAACATCCCGGTAGAGATCCGGAATTCCCGAAAGGAGGGGGGAACGGGAACGGTTGTTGATTTGCCGGCCCCTTCCGCGGATGCCTTGCCGATGGTGACTTCGATCGCCTGCAAAGAGGACATGACGGTCTTTGCGATCTCACCGCGAACGCGTCTGAACCAATACTTGTTCTGGGAAGGCATCCTGAGCGTCCTGAATCGGGCCGGTTGCGCAGCAGGGAGTATCAGCACATCGGAATACAGCATGGCGCTGGCGATCGACGGGAATGCGGATATCGAGGGTTTGCGGCTTCAGCTTGAAGAACACGGACGGGTAACGGTCGTCCCGGGTCAAGGGAGCATCTGCATCGTTGGAAAGGGGCTCCGGGGTTCGTCGGGAGTGCTGGACCGGATCTTTGCAGCTCTGAACGACGCAAAGGTGACAATGATTTCGTTCGGAGCATCGGGGTTGAATGTAACGGTTGTGCTCGCTGCTGCGGACGTCGAGACCGCGTTGAGGCGATTGCACGGAGAATTCTTCGGGGACCATGGCGCCAGTGATGCCTTTGAAACGCCGATCAACTGAGCGTGCTGTGACAAGAAGGAAGATGACGCGCGTGGCTCGCATTCTGGAACGCGTCCTTGGGGTCCCCGCCGGCGCAACGCCTTTGCCTGCCCCGCTGGATATGCTGATTGCGACCATCCTGTCTCAGAACACCAACGACAAGAACAGCCATCGGGCCTATACGACGCTCCGTGAGAGGTTTCCCACCTGGGAGGGCGTCGCCGGCGCGCCCATGCGGTCCATTCGCTCCGCAATACGGACCGGCGGCATGGCGAACCAGAAGAGCGGCAGAATTCAACACACCCTCGAAAAGATCCGGTCCCGGTATGGCGCGTACGACCTCTCGCCCCTGGCGGATCTCTCCGACGACGAGGTATTCGAGGTGCTGCTGGATATCGATGGAGTCGGCGTGAAGACGGCCTCGTGCGTGCTTCTCTTTTCCCTCGGACGCGAGGTGTTTCCGGTCGACACGCACATCCACCGGATTTGTGGACGACTCGGGCTCGCTTCAGGCTGTCGAACGCCCGAACAGACATTTGCGGCCGTCAAGGAGCTGATACCCAAGGGAAGGGCGTACACGCTGCATACGAACATGATCCGATTTGGCAGAAGAATCTGCCGGGCAGTGCACCCCGCGTGCGGAGAATGTCCCCTCTTTGCCGACTGTGTGTACCCTGAGAAGAGGCGGGAGCGGAGCATCAGGACAAATGCCTCCCCGGCGGATCACGACTTCATGCTCTTGGACAATGTCCGATGACCGCCGCTGCCTCCCACTTGTCGACGATTGAGAAAATCCTGATCATCAAGCTTCGGGCGGTGGGAGACGTGCTCCTCTCCACCATCGTGACGAAGAATCTTCGGCTTGCGTTCCCCAGCGCCGTGATTCACTATCTCACGGAACCACCCGGCCGCGAAGTCGTCCACCTCAACCCCTTCATCGATGACGTGCTTGTGTTTGACAAGGAAACCATGAGCGGTGCCGGGTTGATTCGCGCCGTTCGCCGCCGCCGGTATGATCTCGTCATCGACCTGTTTGGCAACCCACGCACGGCCCTTGTGACGTGGTTGAGCAGGGCATCTGTTCGCGTCGGCTACAGATTTCGGGGAAGAAGCTATGCGTATAACGTCATCGCCGAGCCGCGCGGCGACCATGTCCATAATACGGAGTTCAATCTCGATGCCCTTCGGGCTCTGGGGATTGACATTCCGGACCGGAACATTTACTTTCAGTTCTCGCGGGCCGACAGGCATTTTATCGATGGATTCCTGACGGAAGCGGGGCTTGGTACACGGGGACTCGCCTGCATGAACCCCGGAGGAGGGTGGTACACCAAGCGCTGGGGTATCGAACAGTTTGCAGCTCTTGGCGACCGGATCGTCGAAACGCGCGGGATGGATGTCGTGCTCGCATGGGGACCCGGTGAAGAGGACGACGCACTCAGAATCAAGGGTCTCATGCGGTATGACGCCTTTGTTCCCCCGCCGACAACCCTCGGACAGCTCGGCGCGCTGTTGAAACGGTGCAAGCTCCTTGTGACAAACGATTCCGGACCTATGCACATTGCTGCCGCCCTCGGGACGCCCGTCCTGGCCATCTTTGGGCCCACCAATCCCCAATTGCAGGGTCCCTTCGGGCCGAACCATGCACTCGTGAGGAAAGAAGGGCTCGAATGCCTGGGCTGCAACCTTACGTCGTGTCCCATCGGTCATCCCTGCATGAAGACGCTCACAGTGGATGAAGTTGCCGACAAATTTGATGAACTCATGGAACGGAACATCGGCAGATCATGAAAGCGAAGAAACGGAAGACCCGACGACCGACGGCGCGCCGGTTCAATCCCCCCGCGTGCAAGAATTTCACGGGATACAAACCCTGTTTCCCCGGAACGGTGTGTCTGGAACAGTGTGCGGCGAATGAACCTCTTGGCACCCGCATCCTTCTGGTGAATCTGGACGCCATGGGGAATGTTCTCGCGACGACCAGCATCCTTCCTGCCATCAAACGGAAGTACCCTGTCAGCACGATCACGTGGATCACCGAGAAGAACACGCTCCCCCTTCTCCAGGGGAATCCTTACGTGGATGCGGCCCTGGCCTGGGATCCGGAGAATTGGCTGATCCTGCGTCAACGGGAGTTCGATCTTGTCCTGAACGTCGATAAATCCCAGCGCTCGGCGGCACTCACGATGGAAACCCGGGCCGGGCGGAAAATGGGATTCGGCATCAACGGGAACGGACACATCGTCCCTCTCAATCCAGAGGCATGGGAAAACTACCGGCTCGGTCTTGATGACCATGAGAAATTCAGGGTGAACAAGAAAACGGTGCCGGAACTTCAATGCGAGGAACTCGGTCTTCCCTACGGGCGCGATGAATATGTCTTCCGGCTTTCCGCAGAGGAGGAGGAGTTCTGCAGGCGGTACGCGGAAGAACACGGAATCACGGAGGCAACCCTCGTCGTTGGGTTCAACACAGGGTGTTCCGAGCTGTACCCGAACAAGAAGATGACGATTGATCAACACGCGACGCTGATCGAACGGATTGCGGAGATCCCCGATGTGACGATCCTGCTTCTCGGCGGACCCGAAGATACACTCCGGAATGCTGAAATCGCCCGGCGAACCGGATCAGCGGCGCTGAACACACCGACAACGGAGGGGGTCAGGCGCGGGACATGTTACGAGAATCTCTGTGATGTGGTCATCTCCGGAGATTCCTTCGGCATGCATATCGCCATTGCATTGAAGAAGTATGTGATTGCGTGGTTCGGTGTGAGTTGCTGGACGGAGATCGACCTGTTCGAGAGGGGACGCAAACTGATTCCGGAGGGACTTGCATGTTCCCCATGCTGGAAGAAGGTTTGCCCGTACGGACTCGAATGCATCGGAATGATTGACCTCGATCGGATTGTCCGTGAAGTGTCGTCCCTTGCCGACAAGCACCGGGCCGCGCATGGGGCGCCATAGCATCGCTCCTGTCATTCTGGTGTTGGAATTGATCCTCCCTGCCGGCGTTGCGCTTGCGCAGGATTCTTTGACCTTCCTCCCGGCACAATCGATCTATCCCCGCTATCGCGCAGATGCGCTCGCCCCCCAGGTGTCCCTGGGCAAGATTACCGAAACCCGTGAATGGATCGGTGAGATTGGAACGGCCTTTCCCGTTGCAGAAGCCACAGGTGATGGATGGACGGCACAGGTGGGGGCTGAGGCATCGACGTTCACGCGCCTCATCAAGACGCCGGGCCACATTACCGTGTCGACGATCGACTATCGCATCGACATTCCCCTCGACCTCCGCGTTCCTTTCCTGCTCGCCCGCCTGGGATACGGCCATATCAGCAATCATTATGTCGATGACGGGATCGAGCTTCTGCACCAGCACTCCATAAGTGCGGTAAAGGATTTTCTGGAAGCGGGACTCGTGAGGGACATCGGCCTGCTCCATGGGAAGACCTATGCTCAGGCCTCTTACTGCTACCATAACGAGCCATTGCGTGATCGGCATTGGATTCTTCAGTGGGGCGGTGATTTTGGCAACTACGCAATTGGGCCGTCATGGATTCTGTACGGCGCGGTTGACCTGAAACTGAAGCAGGAGGTGAACTGGGGAACGACGCAGAGTTATCAGGCGGGAGTGATGTACGCACCGCGCGAGGGAGTTGCCATGCGCATCGCGTATACCGTGCGCACGGGTTTTGAGGAACGGGGACAGCTGTTCGATCGGACTGCCACGACGAGCGTCCTTTCATGGAGCATCGAACGGTGATCCGACAGTGAAGAGAATCCTCCTTTGTCTCCTTCTTTCCTGTGGAACAAGGCTCTGGGCTCAAGAGACACTTCAGCGTGCGGAGGTCGACAGCGCCGACCATTCAGCCAAGAGAATCATAGCGACCGGCATCGTCGGTGGGGTGATGGCGGGTTCTCTCGCGAGTTCCTACTACGATTGGTGGAAAGGGAACCGGGAACCGTTTCATTTTGTCCGGGAGGGTTTTCTTCACGACTATTCCCTGGGCATCGATAAGATCGGTCACGCGTACACCGCGTACTTCTTCTTCAACGCCTTCCGGCGCACGCTTCTCTGGGGTGGATACACTCCTGCTGAGTCGTATTGGTGGGGAACGGGGTTCACGACACTTTTTGCCCTCTCGGTGGAAGTGGGTGATGGACTCTCGGGATACGGGTTCTCATGGGAAGATCTCACGGGGAACATGGCAGGGTTGGGGTTCGGCATGCTCCGCGTCCATGTGCCGTTTCTGCAGAACTTCAGTTTCAAGTGGAGCTATGTCCCCACCGACGGCTGGCGGTGGCCTCCCCGTTTGACCGATCACTACGATGCGCATACGTATTGGATTGCATTGAACCTGCATGCGGTGCTGCCGGAAGGGTGGCGGGACGCATGGCCGGCGTTTCTCCAACCGGCTGTCGGATATGGGGTTGACAGGCACCAAACGAGGAGGGAATTCGTCGTCGGGTTTGATATCGACATCGGATCGCTGTCGGTGAAGAATCCCGAATTGGAACTCGTGCAGGGGATTCTGAGTCCCATCCATATTCCGGAACCTGCCGTGAAGTTTACTGAGGGGGGATCGCCGAGGTGGTATCTCTTCCAGAAGAACTGAGCGTTTGGCGGGAGAAGACGGGAGGCGCCGGTGGCGATGCGCCGGATTACAGGCCGACAGCAAGCGAGATTGTGTGTCCGTCTCCAAGGTCGGAGGAGAGCTTTGCGAAAGCGTAGTCAAGCGTGAGCAGGCCGTAGTGCAATCCAATTCCCGTGCTCAGCCCCCTTCCGTCCGAGCCGAACTGGTAGCCGATGCGAACAGCAAGAAGTTGCTGGAAGACCAGCTCAGCGCCGCTGTTGAGATAGGACCTGTGTTCCGGAAAGATCCTGAGGTAGTCGGCGCCGGCACTGAGTTGCAGTTGCGGCGACTCCAAAGGAAAAGCATACCCCGGCCCTATCCGCAGGAGGGCCGGCAGGGTGATCTTCTCGCTTTGGAGCGCATTCATGGAGCCAAGGTTTGCGACAGCTCCACCGATCGTGAGATTCTCGATCGGTGAATCCCATATCCCCCCGAAATCAACTGCAAACCCCGTCGCGTCGTTGACGAAGATCTTCTCGTACAGAAACTTCCCCGCGATCCCCACCCGAAGGTTCGGTGCGATGAGGTGGGCGAATGAGAGACCGACCGCAAGGTCCCGGGAGGTAAATGAACCCTGGGCTGGGCCTGGCTGTAACCGCACCTCGATGTCGGACACGGTCGTGGTGGAAACTGACGCGCCTATCGCGTTGTTCGGGCCGGTCGGCACAGCGGCACCAAGGAACTCGGTCCTTGTGTCCTGGATCCATTCCTTGTGCGTGAACATCAATTCCGCCCCCGTTGGCGCTATCAACCCCGCCGGATTATAATAATTTGCAGCAGCGCCGGTGACGAGCGCGCTCAAGGCATCTCCCATCGCAACGCCGCGGCCGGAAACGCCGAGCTTCAGGAATGCGAGGCCGGACTGACCGGGCTGACCGAAGAGAGAGGCGGTTCCTGCGACCAGAACCGCCGGGATCACCCAAAGCACACGAAAGCGTGTCATAGCAATTGCCCGAGTGTCAGAATGAAACACCAAGAGAGATCATATGCAGACCCGATGGCGCGAACGGCTCAAACGCGAATGCGTACGACAGGGTCGGAGACCACCCCTCGAGGTCTGTCCGGAGGGTGAATCCGGCTGCCGGCAGTATTCCCATTCCTTTGTCCTTCAGATCGATCCTGTCCACACCGGCACGGAGTGCAATGTTGGGGGTGAGCGGGACTTCCGCCCCCGCCTGCAACGTGGTTGTTCCTGCATTGCTGAAGACAATATCCGCAGAGATGAGCGCGATGCTATCGGGGAGCACATATGCCGCGCCGAGGACGGAGAGCTGAGGGAACTTGTCGATTGTTGCAGCGCCGTCGGTACCGTACACCTTGCCGCTGTCCCATTTGTACTTGGAATTGATATCCCTGATGGAAAACGCCACCGTCAGCGATTGGTTTACCGGATAGAGGACGCCGAGATCCACGCCTGCTGTCGTTGACGTCATGTCGGTATACAAATGGTAGTAGAGGAGCTTGATGTTCACGCCGACGCCGATCTTTCCCAGACGCGTCGCAAACGTCAGTCGAACCTGATTCTCCGAAGTGCGCAACGCGCCTGTCTGCACCGCGTCGGCATCCCGCGCGTCGATATTGCTCACGCCCGCGTTGATGATTCCAACGGAAAGGGCCGCCTTGGGAGGAAGGGGTTGCGTAAAGTTGAGGAAGTTAAGGCTCCGGTCGAGCGACAAGAGTCCTGCGGAGGCGGACGCCTCCCGGTTTGTCGCCCAGGCAACAACGGCAGGGTTGTAGTATGGCTCGGCATCGCCGCCAATCACGGCGGTCATGGCGTTGCCCATGGCGATCCCCCGCGCGCCAAATCCCATCCGGCTGTATGCCCCGGGCTGTCCGCCGATCTGCGAACGGCCGGGTGAGGAGAACAGGAGCAGTATCGAGATGACAGTGAGAACGCGTTTCATTGGAGCACCATCACCTTTCCCCAGGCGGGATCGTTGCCTCCGACGGTTACCCGGTAGAAGTATACCCCGTTGGGGAGGAACGATCCACCTTCATTCTTTCCATCCCAGATTTCGTCATGTTCCGCTGTGCCGGAGCGCTGCGCGTTGCGGAGAAGGGTGCGTACCCTGTTCATGCCGAAATCAAACAGTTCGATCGTCACCGCAGCGCCGACTCCCCCGGTAGAGTAGTGGATCCGTATCGGACCCTGACGGGGAGAAAAGGGATTGGGATATGCATAGGTCGCCCCGGGTGATCCCACGGGAACATTTGTTCTGAGCACATCCCACTGTGAACCGAAGGGATGCGGTCCGTTGTCCACGGTTCGCACGAGGCCGTCAGCGTTCCCTCCATAGACCGTATCACCGATCACGGCCACGGCATAAAAGACGCTGCTCGTGAGAGTATTGCCGCTGGCGGGATCGACGATCGATCCGGAACGCACCCATGATCTCCCCTCATCGGAGGAACGGAACAGTCCATCGTCGCTCGCGACATACACGATCGAATCTTTGAACGCAAAATCGTAGGCCTTGGTCCCCGCCAGGTAATTCTGCCACGTTGCTCCGCTGTCGTCGGTGCAACTGATCCCATACACCTCGTTGGCTCCCTCCGCCGGCCAGTCGGTGATCCATACGCGCGTGTGGGTTCCGAGGGCCTGGCCCTTGATTGCGATCACCCAATTGCCCAGGAAGGACTGACTCAGGTTGTCCACGGTCAGATTGCGCCAGCTGATTCCCCCGTCAGTTGATTTGTTTACTCCCCCCGCCGATCCCGCCCAGATGATGTTGCCGGTCTGGGGATAGACGGAGAAGAGGAGGAAATTGTTGTCCAACAGGGGGTTCACGACATATTCGCCCAGCGTATCGGCGGGAGAAACAGAGCTTCGCGTTCGCGAAGGGAGGACGGTCCGCTTCCACGTCTGGCCATTGTCGGTCGATTTCCTCAGTCCGCTCGACCAGCTTGCCACCCACACAGCACTGTCGGTGACGGCGAGGTCGAAGGTAACGTTTTGTTCCGGTACCACAATAGGGAGAAAACGGACGGTATTGATGCCATAGACAACGAGACTGTCGCCCCGGCCGTCAAGCGGCTGGGGCGCGGTGTGCCATGTAGATCCGTAGTCAGTGGAATAAGCGTATCCTGTTCCTGTCTGCACCGAGGCGTCCTGGACATCCTTTGTGTAGCCTGTGCCGCACCAGATCGCTTGTCCATGGATGTCCAGCGAAAACACGCTTTGCGTGGGGAATTGAGGAACATTGCGAAAGCTCGAGAAAGTCAGTCCCCCATCGGTTGTCCGGGCGAGCCCCTTCCCCGTGCCGAGCCAGAGATCCGACCCTCTGACCGTCAAATGAGAGATCGAATTCGTCGGAAGTCCGGCAGCCGTGCCAGAGCTGGCATTGAGCGAGGGTTTGGCGAGAGCCCCGACCTGGGCCTCAGCCGTGGTGAATCCGGTTCGTAAAAGTATGGGGGATGCGAGTAACAATAGGAAGCGGAGACGGGTTTTCATGGCCTTAGCGTATCGTCATGCGGTGAACGATTGTGGCGCTTGTATCTCCGGAGGCATCGGACGCCTGGAAGGCGAACCGGTAAGTTTTCCGCACTGTCGGGGAGTCGATCGCCTGTATCACAATGGAATAGATGCCGTCGCCAGCCACCGAATCCCCGCTGGCTCCATTGATGTTCCCGTCGTCGGCCAACAGATATTTCTTGGTTGGGTCGGAGGAGTCGAGACTGCGGAAGAAGACCTGTGCAATATCGCTCTGCCCGTCGGCGTCGCTCGCCCGAACATTCATGTGAATTGCCACACTGCCACCCGAGGGAACGGTCACGGTGTCAGGGGCCTGGAGATTTGAGAGAACAGGTGCGGAATCATTTCGAATCATGGAGAGGGGGAGCTCAATAAGGTTGCTCGTTGAGCCGTCGGACATGGCCGCGATGAACTGTACCCTGAATCGGCCTGTGGCGGCTTTCGACACGCTGAATTGCACATTGGAAGAAAAAATGCCATCACCGGCAACGGCATCGCCCCCCTGACCGTTGTCCTCCAATTGGACCTCGAGAATGGGATTAGGATCTGAAGGGGAGAGAACGGAGGCGTACACTCCGGAAAGGGGCAGACTCCCGGCGGGGAGCGTCGTGCGCACGGAAACTCTGATGCTCGCGGTGAGCAATCCCCCGTTCTGTGGCAGCCCGTTCATCAGGAGACTGTCAGGAGAGACGGAAGCATTTGAAATCGAGGCAGGGAGCCCCTGTGGATCGATGGTGCCGTCGGCTCCCTTTTCGCATCCGGCGGCGATGAGCAGCAACGCGAGCGCCGTTGCGGTGCCGCAAAAGTTGAGAGGGTTCATGGCAAGAAAAAACCGAGACACGATTCCTCGAAAGAACCGGTGCTCGGTAGTTGTTGGTGACGGGATCTTTTTCATGCGACGTTGGCAGACCATTATGTACTAAAGACGGCTGGAGAGTACCAACGCTGCGATACGGGGCCTTCGGAATGGTTCCTAAATGATGAATAAACTAAGAAAACCCGCCGCGAATGTCAAGGGAAACTTGAAATGATCGCAGACCGCGGGATAGGGGTTGCAAGATGATGGCAACCTCGTTATTATGCGGCTATTCGACAATCATCCGCTTCCCCTGTCGAACGATCCCTCCAACAGGCATCCGCCGCACTGACGTGTCATGAAAGACGACCTCGAAAAGAAGCCCACCCCCGAATTGGAATGGCAGGCGCTGTGGAGTGCTGCCTACCAGAGGTACGTGCGGCTGTGGATCAACCTTGCCCGCTCTGCCGACATCCCGTTCGAGGAAGCACGAGATGTAGTTCAGAATGTCGTTGCAGGGATCATCGCCGAGCCATCCCGGAGATTTGAGTCGCTCGAACACGCGAGGAATTATGTGGCGAAGAGCGTGATAAACCGCGCGAAGGGGTATAAGAGCCGCATGCGGAAACGAACGCCATGGGAAGATGTCGTTGAATCAAAGTTTGCCGTCCTCGAGGAGGAATTCGCCGGGGATGAAAAGGCGAGGCGCGAGGAATTACGGAGCGCAATCCGGGCGTTGTCGAAGAAGGATTTTGATATACTGAAGATGCGGTTCTATGGCGGGTACACGCTGGCCCAAACCAGCAAGCTTCTCGGAATGCCGATTTCGACGATCGCCAGCCGGGAAGCGGCGATTCTTCGGAAGCTCCGCATTCGGCTTCACAAGAAAGGATTCTGAAATTGGACCAATCTCTGGAAGCGGGGGAGGCCGGCATGAAGGAAACGAAGATCAACAACGTCGTGGATCTGGCGCTCGGAAGACTGAACCCCGGGGAGGCGCTGGATCTCCTGGACACCATCGGCCGGGACACGGATGCGTCGGAAGCTCTGGACCTGGCAGCGGATCTCGTCAACCTCGCGGGGGAAAAAGAGGGTAACGTCTTCCTTCCGCCGGCGAGAAGAGGGGTTCGCATCCATGAGAGGGTCATCCTCTGGATCCGGAGGCTGGACGATGCACATGGAAAGGTCTGGCCTGTTGGTGTTCTCTCCGCGGTGGCGATCCTCATGGCCCTTGGGCTCGGCGCGCAACAGTTGATCAGCAGCAGGGGCAACAGGTACGAAGAGCTCTTGCGGATCGATGCGGAGCCGATGGAGTGGAACGTCCGTGGACCGCAAGACGCTGACCTCGCGGTTGCGGGGTATGCGCTGGCCAAGGGAGACGAGGGGGATGCCCTGCGGTACCTGGAGCGTTTTCTGCGCGTCCACCCTGAGAGCGATGTTGCTCCGTTTGTGCATTATTCGGCCGGCGCGATCTGTCTGAAATCCGCTCGAAGCACGATCCTGACGTTCCTGCCGGCATACAACGAGGAGCAAGTCATGAAGGGGCTGGCGCATCTCCGCCATGCATCATTGACCGCCCCCTCGCAGGACCTGAGGGACCAGTCCAGATTTCTTCGTGCCAAGGGATTTCTGATGCTGCAACAGGATGCTGAGGCAATCGCGGAGCTGGACTCGGTGATCGATTCAGGATCAGGGAGATCGGCGGAAGCGACTCTCTTTGTCGAAAGGATCACATCTCACAGGTAATCTACTCCCATGAAGAAGACCCGCCTGAATCTTTTGCTGTCGGGATTGCTTCTCGCGATCCCGGCAGCATTTGGAGGGGTGGATGACGAGTATCTCGCGCTACGGAGGAGTGTCGGGGATGGTCATTTCGAGGAAGCCCTTCGAAGGAGCATGTCTCTCATCCGGCAGTATCCCGGTTATCTCTATTTCTATGAGACGCTTGCGGAAGTGGCGCATTATGCGCAGAAGGACTCCCTTGCGCTCCAGGAGTTTGAAGAGAGGATCGAAGACGGGACGGAGCTGGGGCTCGCATATTACGGTCTTGGGGTGACCTGCTGCAATCTCAAGAATTACCAGTCGGCCGTACTGTGCTTTACCAAGGCGATCGATGCCGGAAATGTGACGGCGGAATGCCACCGCAGGTTTGAGATGGCCTACGAAAAGATGGAAGGTATCGATGCCGCGATCAGTTATTTCAATCTGCTGTGCCGTCGCGACCCGTCCAACCCGAACTCCTGGTACCGTCTCGCACTGGCATATTGGTCGAAACAGGATGTGAAGAAAGTAGCTTCCTGTCTCGACGAAGCCCTTGCAAAGCGACCTCATGAGCGTCGGTTTCTCCAGGCCAAAGCGGCCCTCCTTTGCCTCACCGGCCGGCAACGGCGAGCGAGACCTCTGATTGACTCACTTCTCTCCCGTTGCGACCGCGAATTGGATTTTGAAGGG
>PMNE01000049.1:116657-116831 GCA_003162635.1 Ignavibacteriota bacterium | reverse complement strand
TTCATAACAGCTCCTGTTTTGTTCTTGTATGGTGATTTTCCTGATTCGTATTCGTTCCCCCCGAAACTCTGGGCTAATAAAAGGACTATTCCCAGTAACAGTACAACCATGACACATCCACAAATTCTCTTCATAAGATATTCCTCCGTCGAAAAAATATATTTATACGATTAA
>PMNE01000049.1:115849-116485 GCA_003162635.1 Ignavibacteriota bacterium | reverse complement strand
AACAATTCTGCTGATTCTTTAGACAATAGATTTACCGCACATATGCACGCGTTAGTGAAGGCTTTTCTTTGTTTTGTCGGTCTTTTCGTATTATCAGTAGTAAACCCGTAATACGTTAATTCCTTAATGCCGGCCTCTTTGCATAATTTAAAAAGCATAAAGCCCGGATCTATGCCACATTTATAACCTTTTTCTTTTGCCATTTTATTGGCTACCGCCCATCTTCTGTTTCCATCAGGAATTATTCCAATATGTGTAGGTACTCTCATCACTATCACCTTACATATATCATTAACAAATAACAAAAGTCTAATCTAATACTTGTTTTTTTGTGATCCATGATGCTGACCCTTTTATTCTTCCATCGACTTACTTCGGCATCAGTTGCCGCAGGCGTTGCGGCTCCTCTCCCAACCACTCCGGGTTCTGGGCGGTACTGTCGAATATGGATGTGGTCTTAAATGGCTCGAAATCGCCGCGCACCGCCGCCTCGGCGGTTTTCGACAGCAAGGACCGTATCGCCTCATCGCTCATCGGGCGAAACGTACGCACTGCTTCGCATGCCTGATCCAAAATCTCCATGCTGTCGATACCCGTTATGACCACGGAAGTGGGTAGATTCAGCGCGTAATGCAG
>PMNE01000049.1:2330-115769 GCA_003162635.1 Ignavibacteriota bacterium | reverse complement strand
CCTTCGTCATCAAAGATACGATGCGGGTCTTCGTACCGAAGAACCTCGTGGTGCTGAACGAGATCGATCATGTCGACCTGGAGGCGACGGAGCGATTGGTCGAGCTGCCTCGCCGCTTCTTTCTTTGACCTGCCATCGATCTTCGTCATCAGAAATACCCTGTCCCTGTAACCATCGCGCAACGCTTTGCCCATGCGGATCTCGCTGGCCCCATCGTTGTAATCCCAGCAATTATCCATAAAGTTGATGCCGCGGTCTACGGCGGTGCGAACGATGCGGATGCTCAACTGCTCATCTACCCCGTTCAAGCCAATATGGTAGCCCCCGATCCCGATCGCCGAGACTTTCTCTCCCGTATTGCCGAGCGTTCGGTAAAGCATCCCTTGTGTAACTGTGGTGTTTAACATGGTTTCATTTCCGTTGGTCAGGCTGAATTACTTTTATTTCTCGCTCATAAATTCACCCTGGAGTATTTGCTGTTAGAAACTTCTTCCAGGTTAGTGACCTCCGAATCTTGCCTCTCCGCCTGAAGTCCTGAAGAATCTTGCGGATAGTCATTGTCCTCAGAGAGATATCCAGCTTCAACAGCTCGCCCTGAATCCGCTTCACACCCCACAACAAGTTATCATTTTTCATGGACAAGATCAGGTCCTTGATTTCTGTGTCGACAGGCTTGCGACCTCTTTGAGCCGGCCGGTGTTGAAAGGTCCAGAACCGCTTCAGCAGTGTTCGCGGCCAGGCGAGAAGCGTTTCCGGCTTGACCAGCGTCAGTCGGTACTTGATATCGGCCGCCCTGTGCAGGACAACCAGGAACAGCTTGTCGTAGAAGTCGAAATGGACCCTCTTCTTCCCCATTTTCCTTGCCAGGATCTCGTTCTCTTTCTTTCGCAGCGCGTTCTCTGTGAGGATATTCCTTGTTGACCGGAAGGCATGGAGGATGGAACGTAGGAGGGTGGCAAGCAAGGCGATCATGTTGGCTCTGAAAATGGGAGAGGCTTTTCAGAGTCAAATATCAGCACTTCTGACGTCAAATGGAATACGTCAGCCCCCCGAAGGGCAGGCTTATGCCCCTACAGGATGCCGCTCACGCTTGGTGCGCGAGATGACGTATTCGAGGTAGCGCGACTTCATCTGCTTGCTCGCCAAGGCCTGCTTGATGGGTGGGAGTTTCAGGATCACCCCGAGGATGGCGGCCATTGCCCGATGATTCCACAATGCCTGATTGTCAAAGATGAGGTTTTGGAGCATTCCCCGTTCTATCGCCATGACCACTGCCTTGTGCGTGGAATTCAAGGGAGTGATTACACGTTCGGCCCGAACGGCAAGGCGGAGTGCGTCTCGAGGGCAATTCCGGACGCAGATACCGCAACCAAGGCAGAGTTCTTCGTTGAGGTGTCCCTTTTTCTTTCTCGGCTTGCCCGGGTCGTTCGCCGAGACGAGGCCCATCGCCTCAACAACGCAGGCATCCACGCATTTCCCACATCCATTGCACGATCGTTCGTCAATCACCGGCAAGTAGTTCGTCGTATGGACAGGGTGGAGAAGGCCGAAGCGCTTCGCCGCGAGCATGGCTTCACAACAACACCCGCAGCAATTGCAGATGAAGTTCACTTGCTCGCGGACATTCTCGCCAAACTGGACCAGGTTCCTGGCGTAGGCCTGCTGCAGCAGGTCCTGTCCCTCGTTCCTGTCGATAGATCGCGCGATACCATGTCTGATAAGTGAATGAGCGGTCGTGTTGAAAGTCATGCAGATACTCAGTGGGGAGTCGCAGGCGCGGCCAAGATGTTTCATTTTGTGCCGGCAGTAGCAGATACCAACTGCTCTGTCGCT
Source organism: Ignavibacteriota bacterium (assembly GCA_003162635.1). Taxonomy (GTDB): domain Bacteria; phylum Bacteroidota; class Ignavibacteria; order UBA10030; family UBA6906; genus Fen-1260. Next base: position 113,936 of record PMNE01000049.1, on the reverse strand, counting down.
CGCCGTTTCGATAACGTTGCTTGCCCGCTCATACTCCAGCACGGAAAGCGACAGCGGCTCCGGGAGAACGGGTTCGTGCACGAACACCCTGCCCAGTTGGGTCTCTCCGCGCGTCAAAAGGGCCTTAATGAAATCCTCTTCGACATTCAGGTACTGATAGAAGAGTTCCGCAAGCACTTTTTGGTCGATATCATGCCTGATGCGCATCATGGAAAACTCGAAGAAGCCGGCCATGGGCGGGGGTAGCAAATAAACCGACTGTCCGTCTTGTTCACAATCCAACAAGACGCCTCGTGAGGCAAGGGTGTCGAGGATGGTCCTTGACTCTGTTAGGGATTTCTTCCAGACTCTGGCTGCGGTCGCGGCGCTAAATGGTCTGATGGGAAGGACCGCTGCAAGTCCGGCTTCGTCCTCCGAGAAGAGCATTTTTAGGATCCCGTACAACACATCAGACGGAGGAGCTCCCTGTGGAAATTTGTTGAGTCGATCAACAAGCCGACTGTAGGCAGACCGGGTGGTGATATGAGACATAGAAATCGCTTCGTGGCAACAAAATTAAAGGTCATTCATCCGCGAGGGTCAGGCCTGTTAGCCCTTCTTTGATGATCTTCCTCTTTTCTTCGCAACTGTTTTCTTCCCAATGGCGGGGTAGCGTGCATGAACTTTGGCACGGACTTCTTTCTTTTCTGCCTCGGTTCCGAACTGGCTCACCCTCGCAAGTGCGTTCTTCGCGTGATTGCTATCCTCAAGAGGATATTTCCTCTTGGCAGGTTCTGCGAAACTCGTCTTGGAGAGAGCGTTTCGTTTCTTTGCTGTTAGCTTCGGCATGATATTGCCTTTCCGTTGTTATGCAGCACATCATCATCCGTTATTCTCTTTCCAGCCATCCGTCGATCTCCCTGTGCCCATGATTGGATCAATGCCGACAAAATTAATCATCAAACCAACAAGCGTCGCAATTGTAATCACTCCGTAGAAACCATAAGCCTTCTTCAATTGAAACAAACCTCCTTCGCCACACCTTCATTTCGTGGCTGGCATCTCTCGGGACAGGCATCAAGACCGTCCAAGTGTTTGCCAGCCACCAGTCACTTGAATCCACTCGGATGTACCTCCACTCCTTCGATGCCAACAAGCGGACCGCAATCGAAAAGCTGGTTCTGCCGAAGGCAAAGGCCGGATGATAAGGTACAGATAAGGTACAAGGCCCCGGGAGGCCTTGTATTTGCTACGTTTTTTCGTGGAGATGGCGGGAGTCGAACCCGCGTCCGAAGAGAGAACCACCTGAATTCCTACATACGTAGTCTGTCTTTTGTGCCTCGCAACGCTGCAACCGACAGACAGGTCGATTGCGCTGCAACCCCATGGTCCCGGACTTTCGTCCGGATTCGCCGGTTCGTGGAGGGGTCGAAAACCGGCTATCCTGCCTGAAGTCGGCGCCTCATCGGAGTCCAGCAGGCGAAACCCCGGGAGACGGGCCACTTAACCTACAAGAGGTTAGGCAGCCAGTGCGTAGTTGTAGTCAGCACTTATTGGTTTTCCGTTTTATTATCGTGCAACTCGGAGAGCACGGTATGCAATCCAGACCATTCCCTTCCCCGTCGAATCCATGTCATCCCCTCAGAATGCAATATACAAACGCTTCTTGTCTTCCGCAACAATGCCGCAAAGAAGGGGTAAATTCCCCTATTCTGATGTCGACGTGCCGTCCGACCCGTCGTCCAGGTACACCTTGGAAAGGAACGACTTGAGGTACCGGAACGCCTCCTCCGGGGTGTCCATGAAATGAACGAGGTTGAGATCTTCCTGCTTGATCATTCCCCGGAGGACAAGCTGGTCGAAGTTCAGCACGCTGTTCCAGAACTCCCTGCCATAGAGGATCACCGCCAATTTCTTTGTGATCTTCTCTGTCTGGAGGAGCGTCAGCACTTCCATCATCTCATCCATGGTGCCGAACCCTCCCGGGAACACGACGAGGGCTTTGGAGAGATACACGAACCAGAACTTACGCATGAAGAAATAGTGGAATTCGAAGTTCAGGCCTTTGCTGACGTACCCGTTCGCGAACTGCTCATACGGAAGACTGATATTCATTCCGATGGATTTGGCCCCTGCAAGGGTTGCCCCCTTGTTCGCGGCTTCCATAATGCCCGGGCCGCCTCCCGACATGATCACGAATCTCCGCGGGGATGTCATCTTCTTCGTCCACGAGCCCAGAAGACGGGCCAACTCCACGGCATCTTCGTAATAACGCGACATCTCCACCCGCACCTCCGCGGTGCGCAACTCGAGCAACTGCTGCTTCGTGGGACGCACGACTTTGCGGAACGAAGACTCGACCTTGCGCAGTACCGCGAGTGTTTCGTGACGCGGCTGGATCCTTGCTGAACCGAACAACACGATGGAATCCTTGATCGCAGCCTTACGGAACCTCTGCTGCGGTTCGAGAAACTCAGAAACCATCCTGACGACCCGCGCGTCAGGACTGTTCAGGAATTCCATATCCTTGTACGCCTTGGGGGGTTTCGGTTGACGATGAATCATTGTCCTCCTTCTGTCAGACAGTAATAGCGATGATCCTTCCCTTCGACCTTGATGCCTGTCGTGATAACGCCGTCCCGCACAAGACGGCCGAGCGTATGGAAGATCGCCTGCCGGTCCCAACGAAACAGATGCGCGATCGCGGGCACGGACGACACACGCTGGTTCCGAAAGTACCGTTCCAGAATCCGTGTCCGGGCGGTCTCAGGCGTGAACCGACGCGCCGCCCGCACCTCCCGCACGTAGGCGGTTCTGAGGGGTGCCCAGACAAATGTGAACGGGTCGTCGAGCTCGGCGACCTTGACTAGAAACATCTTCTCCTGCAGCTCAGCCATCGCGCGGTCGAAGTGCACCCGCGTGCTCTTCGTCAGGTGCCCGGTGGCGAGCTTTAAACCCTTGGTCGTCTGCGGCGACGAATCCTCCAGGGCATCCATGATATCCCGCGCCGTGACGGAGAGTCGTTCCTTCAGGAATTCTCTTTGATATTCCCCTCTCAGTCCCGTTCGGTGCGAGAGAACATAAAAATACGGCAGATATTCGAGAGAGACCATCATTGGACGCTTCTTCAGGAGCTTGCCGTAATAGATCTTCCCCTCCGACGGGAGCACGTTCTTCATTTCCCACACGAACGAGATCGCAGGATCATGATGGGTGTGTTCGGGCATGAGAGGGTCGCGCATGCCGCAGGCAGCGTGCCACAAACACGGAAGCTCGGAGTTCTCCGCCTTGAAGGCAAAGCAGAAGCCGGTCTCGTTCACGAACGAGAGGGCCTGACGCTTCGTCGTGATGGCCCGTGATGGGGTTCGCCGATGCACCCTGTCGCGCCACGCCTCGATCTCCTCCCATGTGTACGCAGTCTTCATGCTCTCACGCTGTCAGAGGAAAGGATGCTGCGGTGCATGTGGCAAACGATGGGACGGCCGTCAATGCACTCCCGTCAGGAAGTGCAGGATCAGCCACAACCGCGAACCCGAAAAGCCTTCCCCTGAAGGGGGCCGGAGCGAGGCTCGTGATCGTTCCGATGGCCGTGCCGCCGCGCTCCAACATTTCGCCGACGCGCGGGGCTGCTCCCTCCGGAAAAATCAGGCCCATCGGCCTCTTCTTGATTTTCCTATATGTATCCAGCCGGGCGATGACTTCCTGTCCGATGTAGCAACCCTTTTTAAAGCTGATATCGTCCCGAAGTCCCACATCATAGGGCGTGAACTCGCCGGTGAGCTCCGTCCCCCCTTCCGGGATTCCCTGGCAAATTCGCAGGATCTGCGACGCAGCATACCCCCCGGCCCGAACGCCGAAGGTGGATCCCGAGTCGGTCACGTGCAGGAGCAACCTTTTCGTCTCCTGCGCCGACGTCATGAGAAAAGCACGCTTCCCGTACCGCTCCTGTAGCAACGCAACGGTGACCGCAATATCGCCTATGGAAATTGAATCCCAGGTGTTTTCCGTTAGTCTGTGCCCAATGCCTTCGTTTAACACAGAATCAACATGAGCACCGATGAGACAAATCACTCCCGTTTCGTCGGTTACCTCATGAAGACTGATATCCTCTGTAATGATAAATTTGCCGAGCCAATCGATCAACATATCCGCGGTTCCTGCCGACGTCAGAAGCAACACAGAGTCCGTCCGCACGAGAACAAAAGCCCGATCAACAATCCGCCCTTTGTCGGTCAGGAAGAGGGTTGAGGTGACTTCCCCCACGCGGCATGCAAGAAGGTCGTTCGTTGACAGCCGATGGAGAAAATCAAGCCGGTCGGACCCCCGCACTTCGATTCTTCCAAGGGGGGATGCATCGCAGAGGATGGCTCCGGCGAACGCCGCGTCCACCTCAGCCTCCAAATTCCCGAGGACGTACGGGACCTCCCACCCTTCCACAACGCGCGTTGGTATGTTCGCGAGGGCTGGGAGAGAGAGGAACGGGCTCGTTTGCATCACCTGTCTGCGTCGATGGAAAAGAATGCTGGAAACACGGGCGGGCCCCGCGTGAGGGCGCGTCATCCCGGCGGCATCCGCGCCAGCTTAAAAAGATAGACATGTCCGGCCTGAAAGTCAATTTGAGCCGCATCGCGGTGCGACTTGCAAACGCGCCAATTTGTCGTCATATTACGATGATCTGCAATCCGAACACTTCCAGAGGTTATCCTGATGCGCTCATCCATCCTTTCGGTGCTGGTGCTCTTCACGCTGGCCGGGTGTGCCACATTCAAGGAGCTCGAGCCAAAGCCGGAGCTCTCCCCCCGCGAGCAAGGGTTCATCGAACTCAAGATCAAAGACGAAGTCTTCGCCTTGGGTCAGGGGAAGAAATATTTCATGAAGTTCCCCAGGCCGGAGCAGGCGAACTTCGTGCTTGTCCTTCATTTCTCCGATAAGCACAACCTGCGGACGTACCTGACACGGGCATTCGACGACGGACGCGAGCCGGTCACCAGGATGATCGATGAGACTGCGGGGAATGATTCCGCAAGCGTCTACTTCATTGATACATCCGCAGCCGTCTATTTCTGGGTGATCGACGATGTCGGGCAGGACACAGGTTTGCGCATGAGCTACCGCTATGCCCCGCGTTGGCGATACACGTTTGAAAACAAGTATGCCGAATTCAAGCAGGCGTTGGACGAGAACGTCGTTGACCGGGCGATCTTCACGGCTGCTCCCGGCGCCAAGCCGATCGAAGGGGTGGACTTTGCGAAGGAAATCGGATTTGTGACGGCCCGGACGCAGGTCCTCGCCGGCGTCTCCTCAGAATTGAAGGGGTTGGGAAGTCTCTTCCCCTCCGACATTGCAGCGAAGAAGGATACGGCATACCTCAAGTATAAAGTACTCCGTTTGGCGGTTGAGGATGAAGTGCAGTTTCAGGAATCCTATGCGACAGCGCTTGGCATCTTTCAAACGGAACGATCGACATGGGGGAACACAAGAGCGTTCCTCGCTGATGCGGGACAGTTCGCGGATTTCGCCGCGCAGCGGGATCGCTACCCTGCCCCCCTGCTTGAGAAAGCCCGGAAACTCTTCAAATCGCGTCTTGCAGATGCGGTTCCCACCTACGAAAAGCAGCTCGCTGCCAAGCATGATGCCAGGCCGTTTGTTCCTTCCCCGGCTCTGGAACCCGTGGAGAGACTCTTCAAGGCATTAGGGGCGGTTCCCGCCGATTTCACCGCGCTCCGCAGTTTCGTCACCCGCTACAACGTCGAGGCCGAAGCGATCAGCACAGCAAAGGAAAGACTTGCGGAGGTTACTGGACGGATCGACCAATCGACGAAGTCGCCGGAGCTGACATTCTACGCGGGGATCGGAACTGCAGTACGGGACATCAAGGCGGGAATTCCGGAACCCCTTGCGTCATCGGACGCCCGTTACAAGACCCTTGAATGTGCCGGGCTCGTCGCGCTGGAGATCGGAAAACTCAATGAGCAGACGTCCGATCTCGAATTGCTGATGACGACAGGCGACCTTGTGGCGCGCGATATTGCAGCTCATGCATGGGCCTCGGCGGAGACGAGAACCCGTGCTCTCTCCACCGGCGAAGGCACAGGATCCTTTGCCTCCGTTGCCCGGCAGCGGGCGAAGCTCGTGTCATGGTTCGAAGAAGACATATTCAGCGGCGTTCAAACGGCGACGCATGAACGCCTCGATGCCTTCGTCAAGCTGAACGAGGAGGCAATTGAAAACGTCCCTGCGCTCTACGCTGATTCGGCGTTCAGGCCGGCGTATCTCCTGACGTTCAGTTCGGGGGGGGCATCCGACCTCGCCCGGAAGCGGAGCCAGATCGACAACTACATCGCAACGGTGAGAAATTACCAATTTCCCGAGGCGGCCATACGGGCTATTGACAAGGGAATCGGCCGGGACATGGGCGCGCAGGCTGTGGACAGGGCGCGTGCGATCGTGGCCCATGGAAAAATGTATAAGGGAAGCGACAAGCAGATCCTTTCGATGGTGAGCGAGTATGATCCCCTTGTGCCAAAGTCGCTCCTCCGTCCCCGCGAGTACCGGAGGGTTTTCGCGCTTCCGGTCACGAGCAATCGTCACGGATCAAACGATTATGTCTTCAGAATCCGTCTCCAGCTCCCGTCGGACGCCCAATTTCCGGTGTTCGATGTGAACGTGAAACTGTCGAAGGATATGGCTGAGAATGCGGGACGGGAGTCATGGTACGACGAGATTACGGTGAACAAGAATCCGATCAAGAATGAAGGGCGTTTCCGCATCACCTCCCCCACCGCGGCGAACGACTACGAAGCACAGATTACGCCTGTCCAGATGGAAAAGTCGGGTGATACGATACTCGAAGTGCATTTCAAACGTCCTGCCTACAGAATGTACGAGATCAGCGTGATGGCGCAGGTCCCGATCATGAAGAAGAACTGAGGAATGGGAATCGCATGAAGAACAAGAAATTGCTTCCGCTCTGGATCGCGCTCGCAGTGGTCGTCGTTGCCGGTGTTCTCTATTTCCTCCTGCATCGTCCCGACCTGAGCGGGAGGATCGTCCTCCCGTATATCGCTCACCAGAAACCTTCCATCGATCCACATCTTCCAGGACCGACGGCATTGTCGGATAAGCTCGACGAGGTGGAATTCGACGGGTTGTTCAATCTTTCGGCCAACCCAAGCGGCATCGTCTACCAGGATGGACTCGGCGAACTCGTCGGCGTCGATGAGAACAATGTTGTCACCGTCCGGCTGGTCCAGAACCGGCGCTGGAGCGACACCTACAAGGTCACGCAGAAGGACGACGCGTACAACGTCAGCAAGACATCGGAACATCCTTTCACGGCCGAGGACCTGCGCTTCACGATCCGCCGCATTCTGGCGCTGGGGAGTCTATCGCCGGACTACATTCTCATCACCCAGGCAATGGAAGATCCCGGTTTTGAAGGACCCGACGATCAGGGATCAATCCGGTTCCACTTCCGCCAGAACAGGATCTGGAAGGAAGCGGACATCAAGGAGATGCTTTCCTTCAAGATTCTCCCCGCCAATTCGCCCATGAATGCGCTGAACTACACCGTCGGCACCGCCCCCTACATGGCACTCCCTCCGATCGAGGGTGTCTCCAATTACATCCGCAGGCCCGACGGGAAGGCCGTGATGCCACTTGTCATCCTCTCTCCCTTCATTGACAACAGCACGTACACCACCGAATTGAGGAATGGGGTGATCAACGTCCTCCTTGAGACCCCCTTCGGCGCCGTGTCCCCGGTCCTAGGGAACCGGGAGAAGTTCTTTGTGAAGTCGAATGTCAGCACGACCTTTTTTGCCATCCTGTTCAACACCCAGAAACTCTCCCGCGACCAACGGGTGGAACTCAGGAAGCTTCTGTCGAACAAGGCGATTGAGGATCGTTTCTTCAAGATCGGTACGGCGCAACAGCGGCACGTGGTGGACTATAAGGGAAACCAGGATAACTACCAGGACTATTTGAACTACAGCATCTTTCCTTCAAGCTCCTACTACATTGAAGAGAAGATCGTGGAGCCGGTGCGGGAGAGCGTTACTGCGAACCTTTCGCTCCTTCCCGATACCGTCCGCATTAAAGCGTGCCTCAACTTCGGGTCGCGCGAAGAGTATGGCGATCTCGTGGAGATTCTCAATGATCCGACGGTGACGCAGGGGCGGATCAAGGCCATCGCGGTTGGGAACGAAGACATTCAACACGGGGCGTACGACGCCGTTCTTGTGGCGTTCAACGGGTACCGGAGCAACTTCCTCTTCGATATGTACGATGTCTTCCTCCGCCAGCCGGACTTCCAGATACAGAAGATCAACCTGGAGACGGCCATGGATGCCAAAGGGATGCAGAACATCCTTCCGACGTCTCTTCATTCCGACGGAAACTTCTTCCGGCTTGACGCGTCGGCTGAAGGACCTGAGAAGGCGGACATCGACCTCCTCCTGCAGTACGTGTATGGGTTCATGTCGACCCGGCAAATCGGCGACAAGCAGGAATACGCGAGGCGAGTCGATCAGCTCGAACATAGCCTCTGCCTCGGGAGCTGGCTCTTCTCGGTTCCCTCGTTAGCGTATTTCAGCACGCAGTTTGACAGTTCCAGCATCGATCTGTACGGCGTCGCATCACAGCTTTCAACGATCAAGAAATGGCAGGAACAGCCCGACCGGTGACCTCCTGCCTCCAGCGGGCCCTATACCTCTCCGCGGTCTGCGCGGCCACCCTTCAGGGCGCGCAGACCGATGTTCTCCTCATTGCGCATCCTGAACGCCTTCTCATCTTCAACAAGTACCAGCAGCGCCTGACGTCGGACGAATCGTCGCGTCTCGTTCCTTTTGCGCCGATGGTCGTCGTCCGTGCAGACGATCAGCTGGGGGACGGGCTGACTCGCTGCACAAGCGTCCGTGTCGGCAACGACCTCTTCTATCTTCAGACGTCGCACGACGGCACGCTTCAGGAGCCAGGTGGCCCGGCAGGCGTGGCATTGCACCGGGACGTCCGTCTCCTTGGCGACACGATCGTGGTCAGGAAAGATCGGTCTCTTTTCTTTGCACTCCCTGACAGGCGGGGAAAAACGGAAATGCGCAGAGGCGACCGGATGCTTCGTTATTTCCTCAAAGACGGCGAAGCGTATGTTCGGAAACTCGGTCATGCTGCGGAATATGGCTGGCTTGACCTCCGGAAGGGGGAGAACGATTCCTGGGCCCTGATACACGAGAGTTCCGCAACCGACGCCCGAACATCGGGGGAGATCCTCGCCACTCTCTCCGCCACCGTCGCAGAGGCGAACGCAACTCTTCGCCAGCTCTATCGTCATCTTGGCGCTGATGGGCGGGAGTCGGCGACGCCTCCGCAATTCCGGCTTGAAGTCTCAGGGGACACGGTGCTCTGTGCTTTCGATGATCCCCGGAAGGCCACCCGCCACAGCGGGATGCTGGGCGCATTGGCACATGAATTTGAGCGCATTCTTTCCGGCACAGGCGCCACCTTCCGTGTGCGCGACACGACGATCGCCGTCACGTACCGCTGACAATCCAGACGTGCAGTCACTCCGACACATAGTCATCGAACACCTCTTCTCCATCGGGATCGTTGCGCTGGTGGTTGCGGGGATTCTTTTGCTGCTCCGCGACTCCCACGGCCTCCCTCCTGAAGAGGAACGGGCCCACCGTTTCCTGCAGATCGATTCGGTGGACTACACGTCGCAGCTTGACCGGGCCCTTTTCCGCGATGCGTATTGCGATATTGCCGGTGCCTCCCTCGCCAAAGCCGATTCCGTGCTCGGCGCAATCGATCGGAGAAGGATCGAAGAGTTTACCAATCCCGAACTGAAACAGGGAGGTGAACGAAAAACCCTCACGTGGGAGACGGCGGCGGAGATTCTGCCGATGTTCGCTGCGTTTGCCGCAGTGTACGTGATCGTCCTTCTCGTGACCGTGACGGCGGCGCGGACGCTGGCCCTCTACCGTTTCGTCCGACGCCAATCCGGGAGGTGGTCGGCTCTGCGACGGTACCTTGCCTCTGTGGAGCGTGGCGGCATGGCTGCAGCGATTTCGCATGCCGGGCTCCTCGTCAATGCGTTCCTCCGCGGCGTTGCCGTGATGATTCTTTTCTCCCCTTCCTACGTCGTGGCCTACGCTCTCCGGACGCGATTCGATACGGACAACGCGCTCTTCATGATCGTGCTCGGGGTGTTCACGAACGGCGTTCTCATTACCCTCTCGAATAAATTCTCCACGCTTCTGGATGCCGAGAGTCGGAAAGGGTACGTGCAGACCGGGCTCGTCAAAGGACTTCGTTCGTCGTATGAGCTCGGGCGATCCCGGGGGATCTCCTGGATGTCCCTCCTCCGTCCTGGGCGCAGACTGCAAGGACATGTCCTGCGTGACATCTATTGCAACGCGGAGATTCAACTGATCCCTGCGTTGAAAGAGCATGCGGCGTTTATGGTGACGGGTTTGGTCATCATCGAAATGGCCCTGAATATCAAGGGTCATCTTTGCTATGCGATGTTGCAGCATATTCTCTATCGCGAGTATGATCTTGTTCTGCTGATTGCCTTTGGGATCTTCGGCGTTGTCAAGCTGACGGAGCTTGGCGCGGATGTCTGGCACTGGCTGCTCGACCGGAGGTACACGAATGATGTCTGACACCCGGCGTCATCCCAGACGACAATTCGCGTCCTTTTTCCTTCCTGACCGCAAGGACCTTCTCTGGACCGTCATCTGGATCGGCGGCCTGGTCATCGTGTGGGTCTGGTTCCTCCTCTTCCTCAACGAACCGGCCCGGCTTCGGATGCAGACCGCGATGGCGGATACGCTCCTTAGCGCGGGGACCGTTGTGGTCAGTGCATTCCTGATGGGATGGGGATCGGCCATGCTCCTTCACTTGTTGGACCGGCCGAAGCGGAAGCGGCTCTATCTTGCCGCGACATTCCTCCTGAACCTTCTCCGCTCCGTCCCGCAAATCATCGGCATGCTTCTTGGCTATACGCTGCTGGCCGCTCTTGTGCGCGGAGAGACAATGCGCTCCGAGTTTCTTCAAGTCCTCGCGGCGGGATTTCTGACGAGTCTTGTTGTCTTTCAGGAAGTCACCGACGTCATTCAGGAGAGGATACGCCATTACAGGGAGATGGATTTCGTCAGCGCTCTGCTCGTATGCGGCGTCCCGGAGTTCACCATCATCAATAGGGAGATTCTCTGGAAGAACAGCGTTGCGCATCTTGTGCAGAAAGCGGTCAGCGTCTTCGGGAGGGCGATCTTCCTGGTCTGCAGCATCGACTTCATCATCTCGGTCGGACTTTCGACCGAAGTCAGCCTCACAAACTTTCCCCCGACGCTCGGAAGCATGCTTGCGTCGTTGGACAGCAAACAGGATATTCTTGTCATTGGGTCGGCGTTGACGGAGCCGGGTCTCTTGCCGAGCTTATTCTTCGAGCATCTGCAGGGGATCGGTGTCGCGTTTGTCACTGTCTTCACTCTCGTCTGCCTGTACCGGATATCCAACGGACTCGTTGAACGGCATCGGCTCTAATGGACGAACGTTTCGACATACGTGTCAGCTCTGGATCCCGCCTCCTCGTCGATGTTCGCGGCTTCTCCCTGAGGCGAGGGGAAATCACTCTCCTCTTCGGAGAATCGGGCATCGGCAAGTCCCTCATCGGCAAAGCGCTCTTTGGGATCATGGATGATCCCTTGTTACACGTGGAGATCAATGGGATCGATGCGGACCGGTACNNACGCTTGACGCCCAGATGCGGGAGGGAGATCTTGCGGCCTGCGATGACCCGGTGCGAGTCGTCGGCACATTGTGGGGGGAGGACGAACAGCGCGATCTGGCCCGCATCCTGCCTGTTTTTCCGACGGCATACCGACCGAGCGGAGGAGAGAAACAGAGAATCCTGATCGGGATGGCGTTCGAGAAGATGGAGCTGGCGGCCTCGTCCGGCGAACAGAGGCGGGGTCTGTTCGTGTTCGATGAACCGACGGGAAGTCTCGACCGGGAGGCGCGTGATCGATTCTTGGACGGACTCTTTGGGCACTACCGGCATGGCAAAGGGACAATCCTCCTGATCACGCATGATTATTCGATGATTGGTTACGTCCGCAAACGCCATCCTGCGATGGAGCAGCACGTGTCCTATCGGGAATTACGGCGCGATGGAGCCGGATTGTCGCTGGCTGATTTTCGTCCGGCCGACTATCTGCAGTGGCTTGAGGGGATACGGCCCAAAGTGACAAAGCATGTGTCGGGCCCTCCCCTCCTGAGCGTGGAAAGCGGTTTGCGGATATTTGGGAAGAAGCTCGGGTTTCACGGCCCTGGAGACAGCCGCGAGAGAAGCCACCTTGAGATCAGATCCGGAGACCTCGTCTACCTCAAGGCAAGAAGCGGAGCGGGGAAGACAACCGTGGCGAAGATCATCATTGGACTGCAGCGGGCCGACTATTTTCGGATGAACTTCGATGGAATCCGGCTCGGCGAAGTGTCCCCCCCGAGGTACTGGGAAAAGAAATTGTGGGGGAAGAAGATGACGATGGTCTTCCAGCATGCAGATGAGGCGCTGAACCTGAAATCCACGGTGGAGCAATCCCTTGCAATTCTTCCGGTAGAATCCACGCAGACTGAGGAAGGAAGGCGAGGAATCCTTGCGTCGCTGTTTGATGACGGGTCTCTACCCGCCTTGGCCCGAAAGAGGGTGTCATATCTCAGCGGGGGGCAAAAGCAGCGCCTCAACCTCCTGCGGGCCTTTGCCCTTTCAACGTCATTTCTCATACTGGATGAACCCCTGAATGCCCTTGATTTTCGAAGCATCACGAGAGTCCTTCAGGCAATCGAGAGGCGAAGGGAGCTTGGTCAAGGGATTCTCCTGATCTCGCACAATGAGGACATCTTTCAGGCGTTGATACCTCCTGAATCGACGTACACCCTGGTTGAGGAGTAATGGGGAGCGGGATCCCTGCTTGCGGTCAAGCGGTGAATCAATGCAGAAGAAATTAAACCAAGTTCATCCAGTTAACCGGTTCAATTGTTGGAGGTTAATCGTTTAATGCGACGTTGATTATCGCAAGAACGCGGGAGCGTCTTTCGAAAACGTCCAATCTCCGTGCCGATCAGTTCGTTCGGACCGAGCGAGCGGTGGCCGATCTGTCGGCCGGCCCTCTACAAGCCCAGATGCCGCATTACTTCGAAAAGAAGATCATGTAGATGATGATCAGTCCCATCAGCACATTGAAGCCCATGAAGAGCCACAGGAAGTGGCCGCTCCCCTGTTTCTGGGTGTTTTCGGGACCTTGATTTTCTTTGCCCATAACGACTCCCAAAAAAAATGTGGATGGACGATTGCCAATGATGAAGGGGAGAGAGAAAACCTGAAGCCTGTGATGTCTTGCAAATGCGCGGTGATGGGACAAAATAGCGAAAAAGAGCGAGGCAAACAAGTCGCATTTTGGACTTTACGCCGCTCTTGGTCACTCCTTATCCTGACTGAACATCATTTATTGAGGCCTCTCCCCTTCTCCTGGGCTTGATTATTCCGGGCGTGCGTCGTACGTTAATGTTTTTCGAGGGGTCTTGGAGGAATTATCAGGGCTCTTTTCGGAATTGTCGAATGAAATCGAAAACGGTCATCGTCACTCTCGTAGTTTTGATTGTATTTGCAGGCCTGTACCACTTTTCGTCCGCAGACTTCCTGCCTTGGATGCGATACCGATCAATTTGGTTGTTATCCAGGAACGCCCGATACAATCTTGTCGCGGTACAGGACAAGGAGGGCAAAAGACACTTGGTCGTCAGCTCCACGTTGCGTACGACGCGAGTGCTCGCACCGTGGTTTGGAGACTCCCGCACAGAGATCACTTCCCTTGACGGTATCGGTACTCCCAAAGAATTGATAGATGTCAGTGGATATGATACAAGCATCGTCAGCATTTCGGCGGGCCGGATCTTGCCAAGAAAGCCAGGAAAGACAAAAGTGCGGGCCACACTTCCTTCCGGTGTTGATTCGCTGTATCTTCAAATTCTACGGGAGGAGTGGGGTTTGTCTGTTCACAAAGTGAGCAGGTAGCCATCCACCGGTGGGCCGCATCTCACCCCCGATGGCCGCCGGTCCATCGGCCTGACTTGACGAAATTTCGGGAGTACGATATCTGGCTGCCAGAATGCGCGGCAGCCAACATCTTTCTTCCACATCAAAGAGAGATTGCCATGAAAAAGCAGGTGCTTTGCGCATTGCTCTTGATTCTCGTCGCGGGATATTCTGGTACTTCTCAAACCAAAGTTATGCGCTCCCCATTCGTTTCCATCAACATTGGCGGATTCATGACTTCCCTTAAGGACTTTTCCAAGATTTATGACTCAAATCTGGGGTTTGCTTTCGGAGCTGGTCTGGGTCTTCCGATGTCCTCAAGAACTTACTTGTACGGGAAGGCCACCTATTTTGCAAAATCCGGTATCCCCCCTGTGATCTATAGGAATATCTATAGCAATGCCTACAGTGAATCCGGGGATGGCGGACGGGCGTATTTTAGGCAGTGGATTATCAATGTTGGCATCCAATACAATCTATTTCTGTCGGATGACTTTACACTCGGCATGAATGGAGGTGTAACCTACACGAGAGTGAGCGAGACCTTGCCGATTCCTGGTACGGGAGTCAGTTCATCCCTTCATGGATCCGGGGCTTTAGGGATGTTTGGAGGACTCGCAATTGAGAAGAATTTTTTGGAAAGTCCCTTCTCGATTTTTGCCGAGGCGCAGCATAATTTCGTCCGGCACGACCTTATTGACCAGGTTGGAGATTATGGCGGCGCCAATCTCACCCTGGGTATCCGCTACTACTTCAAGGAGAGGCGTACGTCCTGACCTACATCTCGTGCCGCCTATCAGCGGCTTCACCCGTCGGGATTTCGCTCAGTGCGACATCCGACTGGCGAGAAGATCGGCGGGACAGTTGAGGCTTTTAGAATTCACGAATCGGTGCAGGTGGAGGATATTGGTGTAACGTCCATCCGCTGCCGGTCAGCCGCGGCCATTGGGTTGCTCCCACGGCAATCGAAGATCATCGATGGAGATTCTGCAATCATGAAGTATCATCACCTCGGCATTCCAACCAATAAGCCGCAGCCGGAAGAGACCTATCTTGAGAAGTACAAGATCTTCTGCACCGATCATGAGAAGAATCCTTTTGGAATTCAATGGATGCGTTACGAACCGGAATGCTCTCTTCCTGATCTGGTGAAGCATATGCCGCATGTGGCTTTTGAAGTGGAGGATCTTCAGCAAGCACTCGCTGGACAAAAGATCCTCATAGAACCCAACAGTCCTTCCGAAGGCATTCTTGTTGCATTCATCGAGTGCGACGGCGCGCCAGTCGAGTTTCTGCAGTTCCTGAGGTAGCAATGGATTCGAGCGGCCTATCAAGGTGCAGAAGCTGACCGGTGCCCCGACATCAATTTAGTGTCCTGGAATAGCGCCGTTGAAGAAGAGATACCGTCATGATGAGAGCGCGGTTTGTCCGGTCAACGGGGACGGTAACGTCTCATGTCGTCCATCCGCCGCACGTGAACCGTAGACGTTCGGCGTGCCCCGCATCCAACACAAATCGGAGACATCTTTGGCCGAAACATTCGAAGAATACAAGAAGCGAGTCTTGGGGCTTTTGGGCGGGAGAGATCCAATGCGTGTTCTCTCAACAACACCGCGACGGCTGGAACTTCTTCTTAAGGGAAGATCCCGGCGTATTCTCACGCGCCATCCTGCTGTTGGAAAGTGGTCGATTATCGAAATTATGGCCCACTTGTCAGACGCTGAACTCGCTCTTGGCTGGAGATTCCGAAACATGATGGCGACACCTGGAGTCCAACTTCAGTGGTGGGACGAACACCTTTGGTCCGAAAAGTGTGACTATGTGCATGTCCCGTTGAAGAAATCAATGGCAACATTTCGGGTTCTCAGGGAGGCGAATCTGGCACTTTTGAGAACCGCGGGTACCGGGGCGTGGGAGTCCAGTTATGGAATTCATGAAAAACGCGGGCAAACGAACATTGCGGAATTGGTGATCATGGAGGCGGCCCACGACCTGAATCATCTCCTCCAGATGAAACATCTCATTAGTCTCAAATGATCTGTCAGACAGACATCAAACGCAGTTGAGCTGCGGTCCTCAGGCGCCCGACTGAGAACTCCACAATGCCGGACCTTCCGAAGAATACGGCGCTTCTCCTGATCGATCTGCAAAAGGCGATCGACGATCCCTCATGGGGTGTACGCAACAATCCCCAGGCTGAGTCAAATGTGGGGCGTTTGCTTTCACACTGGCGGCAAGGAAACATGCCCATCATTCATGTCCGCCATATCTCTCAGTTTGAGAATTCGACCTACCGCGACGGTCAACAAGGAGTAGAGTTCAAGGAGATTGCCCAACCTCATCCCGGCGAAGTGGTTGTCACGAAGCATGTGTGCAGTGCCTTTATAGGGACGGATTTGGAGGCGCGATTGCGTGATTCAGGTTCTCAGGACGTGGTGATCGTTGGCGCCATCACAAACAATTCGGTAGAGGCGACCGCAAGAGTGTCCGGCGACCTCGGCTTTCGGACAATCGTTGTGTCTGATGCGACATTCACGTTTGGCCGACAGGATTTCGACGGCCGCCTCCACCCTGCTGAAGAGGTCCATGCAATGTCCTTGGCGAACATTGACGGGGAGTACGCTCACATTTGCACAACAGGCGAGGTTCTTCAGATGGCGGGCACCTCATGAGCGGAGATTTGATCGAGGAGGTCACATGTTCATTCACACCACCGAAGAAGCGGAGGCGGCGGGCAAGCTCCGCGAAATCTATGATGGCGACCGAAAAAGTCTGGGGTACGTGCCAAATCATGCCAGAGTATTCAGCCTGCGCCCTGACGTGTTGGAAGCATGGCGCGCGTTTCAGGGTTCAATTCGAAAGAACCTGAGATTGAGACGTTATGAGCTGGTCACGCTGGCGGCAGCGAAGGCCTTGAATTGCCGGTACTGTCTCCTCGCTCACGGGGCAATCCTGATCCAGAGCGGGGTCGGCGTGGATCAGTTGCGTGCGATCCTCGCTGATTTCCATAACGCGGGGCTGGAACCTTCCGAGGTCGCGATGATGGATTTCGCCCGGAAGATTGCCCGGAGTGCCGACGAAATGACCCAGGCAGATGTTGACGCGCTGCGTTCACTCGGCCTCGAAGACCTCGACATTCTCGACATTACGTTGACGGCAACGATGCGCAGTTTCGCCAGCAAGACGTTCGACGCGCTGGGAGCAGGGCCAGATCCTGTGTACGACGGCCTCGAGCGCCAGCTCTCTGACCTGCTTCCTGCGTAGCGCCGCGCTTGGCGTCTCGAAGCTTTCATCTCTGCGGCGACGAACCAGCGGCTTCACCTGCCGCCTGCCTGACGGCAGGCAGGCGGCAAGCAGGGCAGCCTGGGAATGTCGGTCGGCGGGGAACTCGGGTGACGAGAGACTGCAGGAACGAGTTGAGCTTTGGTACTTCATGGTTTATCTTGGATCTCATCACAGGCACTTTCTTTGTTGATGCTTATGCGGGCAATTGGAACTTTTTTGATGATATTGATGCATCGTTCAGCGAGTAGGCCCACGATCTCGCCCGGCACGTAAGATGACCGAAGAAGGGCGGGTGCAATTTCGCACGCGAACATGACCGAGATTCTCATTGTCTGCTTTATTCTCTTGGGGTTGCTTGCGGCCTCAACACTTGCGCTCGCAGCCATCCCTGTGGTGCCGGGCGAGCTCGAGCTCTGGCGTGTTCTTCGCATCCAGGTGATTCGGCGATGGATCACCAAAAGAAGAAGAGTGAATCAGCCGCTTCACAATGTCAAGACCATGGGCATCGCCCGAACAAACATCCGATGGCATCTTCTACTCACTTTTCTGTTTTTGGGTCTCCTCGCACGCGCCCTCTGGTCCGGAAGCGAGTGGTGGAGTGCTCTGGCCGGCCTTCTTATCGTTCCATCGTTGGCGTACTTTGTCGGATCTCTGGTGCAGCGGCAGAAGATCGCCATTATACATCTCCGAACGATGACAACCCGTGATACCCATTCTTGAGCTGACCCCCCTCTGCCTTGACAATCAGGCTTTGGCGGACAAGATTGCGGCATTCGTAGAGTCTTGAACAACATCACAACATGAGGATATTTGCTCCGTGGGACAGGAAACGGGATTGGGCCATGGCCGACTTGGGATCCTGGGGATACTTATTTTTCTTATGGTGGTAAACCCGTTGATAGTATGGGTTATTGAACCTGATGTTCGTACACGATTTGCACTCATCGGAATATGCGTATTTGTCATAAGCCCTTTGATTGTTTTCTATTTACGCAACAATTGGCCGCGCACGATTTGCATAGTAGATATTGCCGTGATAATGATCGTATGGTTTTTTACACTTCCCCTGTTGCATGAATTGAGCCATGTTATCGGTGTCTATATGATCGGATCGAAGCCGATAGCGTATCAACTGGTTCCAAAATTTTGGGCCGGCGATTTCACAACTGCCTGGGTTCAATCAGAACCCGTCAATGATTGGCGAGGAACCATACCAGGTCTGGCCCCTTATATCAAGGATGTTCTTCTGTTGATCATCGGTTTTCTCCTCCTGAAAGGAGAAAGGGTGCGTAATGCTTTTGGGGCCGGTTTTGTGTATGTTTTTTTCTGTCTGGGTTCGCTGTTTGATATCGCTAATAACTATTGTCAAAAGCTTTTTGGATATGTTGCGGGAAACGATTTTTTCGGAGTCTCTTTGGGATGGGGAGATGCCTGGTCCAATAGTATCGGAATATCATTTTCAGGTTTCGCTCTCTGCATAAGTGTTTGGGTGCTCGTGGCCTATAAGTCTCCCCATGGTGTCAGGAAATTTACACTGTGGGAGAACGGAGAATGAAGGGTTGACTGCCATGGTTACGCAACAGCCGTCGAAAACGATGAGGCAAACAATGAAGGCATCTGCTTTTCTGCCGATCGTACTCCTGGCGGTGGTGGTATCCTCTTGTAAAGATGCCGGCACCGGTCCAGGGTCCGAACCCCCTTCGGAGCTCTATCTGGAGACGGAATACGTCAACTCCGCCTGGGGCTATTCTCACAATGGCCGGTTTATTGACGCCGCAGGTGATATCATTTCGTATGATCTTGCATCCTCAGGCACGCAATGGGTTACCAATTCCACCGGCTACTATACCGAAGCCGAACTTTGGGCAAAGATCCACCATAGCGACACTGTGAGAGGATTCGTTCCTGCTGATACTTTGAAAATGCTTCGGCGACTTGCCTTCGCCTCGGTTCCCGGCGCAAATTCCGACACAATCTGTGCGGGGGCAGATCGGGGCCTCTTCATCACTTGCTGCTACGTCTTTCGGGCTGATTCGTCGAAGTTCCAAAGGATCGAATTGCGTGTCGACGGGGACTGCACGTACCATAACACATCACAAAGCGCGATCGAGCTTGCCAACTGGCTGGCGGGAAAATGACCCAACATCGTGAGGCGCATGGAAGGAGTTACGGTGAAGCAATTACTGAAGAATCTTCTCTTGAGCCTGTCACACAATTCGCGATTCCAACGACTCCTCGAGCGTAACGTCAATTTCTCCCAGACCTTGATGGGAATAGGGGCCGGCAGTTTCCCGGATTCAAGCGGCGAAGAAGTGCTTGTTCTCAAGCTGGAGGAACGGTATGCAACAACAAAGCAGCCGCTTTGCATCTTTGATGTTGGCGCGAACAAAGGTCAGTTTCTAAGTTTGATTGTCCAGGGTCTGCAGAGCACACCTTTTTGTCTTCACGCATTTGAGCCAAGTGAGTACACCTATAAGATTCTGTCTGAGAATGCAAGGGGATATTCGGACCTCTTCCTCAATAATTCCGGATTAGGGAAGCAAAGCGGAGAGTGTGAACTCTTCTACGATGAGAAAGGATCTGGTCTTGCATCTCTGTCCAAACGAGAACTGGGTCATTTTGGGATTGACTTCAAATATTCAGAAAGGGTCACCATTGAAACTCTTGATGACTACTGTAGGAGCCGGAAAGTTGAACACATCGATTGTCTGAAGCTGGATGTCGAAGGTCATGAACTTGACGTACTGCAAGGTGGACGACAGATGTTCCGGGACAGAAAGATTACAATGCTTTCATTTGAGTTTGGGGGTTGCAATATTGATTCCCGAACATATTTTCAGGATTTCTGGCACTTCTTCCGCGAGAACGGGATGAAGAGCATTTTCAGAATAGCACCGTCAGGCTGTTTGGTTCCTCTGAAGCAATACAAGGAAGAATATGAGCAATTTCGCACCACAAATTTCCTTGTGCTACAAGATTGACCTGCGCAAAAGTGGAAAGCTGACGGTTTTATCATCCATGTTGGGGAGAGAGCAATGAAGCAACAGTGTCACATTTCATTCGTCTATAGCAGTTGGTTGATTCTTTTCTGCGGTTTCCTCTTCTATATGATCCGTGGAGATATTCTCCAGGCCGTGCTATGGATGTTTTTTGTCGCCTTCTTTCTTTGGCTGTACGTGCGTTACTTCCCCTCCCTTTCGCGCTCCATGGGATACGGATCAGTAGCGGATCAACCGGCAACGGATATTCAGCATGCATCCGGCCAGGTTATCCTCTATACGGGACTCGGATGCCCTTTCTGCCCTCTTGTCAAAAGGAGGCTCAATGAACTGCAATCCAGGATGGGCTTTCAATTGACCGAAATAGATGTTACGCTCAAGCCGAATTTGCTGATTGCCAAAGGCATCCGTGCGTTGCCGGTCGTCGAGGTCGGCAAGGCCCAGTGGGTCGGAAATGCCACGAGCCAGCAGTTGGCATCATTCATCACAAACAACATGGGGACAACAAAGGCTGCCGAACCGGCGGCATAACTCTGCCTCCGCTCCGAATAAAGCACCGTTCATGATGCGGTCATCGGCCACTCTACACTCATCGACACTCATCGACCCCGGTAGATTACAGATGCGTCGGTTCTTCGGTGGCTGAGCCCGGCCGTTCGACTGCGTTCTCTCTCACTCACCGCTCAACCTCGGGAGGATTGCCATGCTGCAGAAACTGGAAAACCTCTATCTTGCCATTCTGCGTTTCGTCATCATTGTGGCGGCCGGAGTGTTGTTGCTCGCGGTTGTCGTCTTGGGCCTGAATTCACTCCGGGCGTTGATACCCGAGCCCGCTCCGAATGACGCAGCCCCCGTCGTCACCGATCAAGCCTTAAAACAAGGGATGCTTTCGACGCAATCCCAACAGCCGGGGAATGTGGAAGACAAGGACGCGCAGGCAAAGTCCGGTGACCCAAACCTCCCCTTCTACGTACGAGCGGCCACAGCGATCAGCAGCTATGTGACGACACATTCTTTAAGTACGGAGTCCGTCGATAGCGCCCAAGTGGTCGACATTCTCCGGAGCCGGGCGGAGAAGTACGGCGACGCAAAGATAGCGTCTGCATTTGCCAAGAACTTTGCCGAGAGCGTTGAGAGACTTCTCAAGGATCAAGCCATTATCGATGCTGCGAAGTCTTCATCATGTCTGGCAATGGTGGATAAGCTCCTCACTGTGTTCACGGATGATTTTGATTCCCAGTTGCAGAATGTGACGGCAGAGAACTCCCGCCGCCAGCAGGAGTACGTCGATAAGAAAACGGATGGGATGCAAAGCTTGTATGTTGCGGCGGGCGCGTTTGGGGCTTTCTTGATGATTGCTTTTTTGTCGATCATCATCAAGATCGAAAGAAACCTGCGGCACCTCGAAACGAGCAGTCCCAAAGGGAACTGACCCTTCGTTCCCCAGCGACGGATCAGATGCGAGCTTCACATTCGGCATGCGGGACTTCGATGGACGGCTCCACCCATGAGAAGAGGATATACCATGCGAATGACCGAACGTGTGACTCTAAGTGTCATCTTTGGTGCAGTCCCGATCTGCATTTGCTTTGTTGCCGGGTGGTGGATCAGCATCCCTCTTGTTCCTGAGTCCTGGATCCCCCTCTGCGGTCTGGCGGGTTTTCTTGTCGGGGTCGTTGTCGACATTCTTTTTCTCTCAACGTGGGTTCGACATGCCTATTCGATGAAGCCCATCGTCTGGATGTCGGTCTATCTGGTTTATTCCGTGGGGATGTTCGGCTTCTTCATGGGGGTTCCGCTCTTCCACGTCGCGCTTGCCTTTCCCGCCGGTTGTTTTGTCGGGGGATGGCTGGTTCATCGCGGGGCGGATTCCACACGGATGAAGAAGGCAGCGAAGGATTCTGCCGCGTTCACGACAAGCGTCCTCGCCATCGTGTGTGTCGCATCAGCCGCCATTGCCCTCGCCAGTCCCTCCACGGGCGCCGACCTCCAGGGAATGCTCCGTCTCCCGTTTCAGGTTACACCCGTGATGATCATGTGTCTCATCCTGGGTGGGGGCCTCTCCCTCCTTCTTCTCCAGTGGTGGCTCACGCTCAAATCAGTAGAGCTGGCATATGGATACTTTGCGGTGCGAACCAGTTCGTCGATCTCCGCATGAGGTGATCCTCGCAGGCATCGTGGACAGTCTCGTTTTGTAACTTTTCAGGATGAACATGATTATGGACACTACGTCGATTCTGCAATACGTGGTCATACTCTTCCCGCTCTCAGAGATCGCTCTGTTGGTCTTCAAACGATCCAAAGAGAAATCCTCGGCAAAAGGAGATCGAGGCTCGCTTGTGCTGCTTTGGCTGACGATCATCGGCTCAATTGGCGTTGCCATATTCCTTCAATGGCATCCCTCCGCAGTATTCCAGGTGCCGAGGTCCATCGCCAATGCAATCGCGCTTTGCTTCCTGCTTGGAGGATTGGTAATTCGCTGGCTTTCAATTATTTCACTGGGCAAGTTTTTCACCGTGGATGTTGCCGTACAAGTGCAACACACCCTCGTTCATAGCGGGTTGTACAAATATGTTCGCCACCCATCCTACACAGGCCTTCTCGCTGAATTTGTCGGATTGGCCGTGTATTTCGGCACCTGGGTCAGTTTGGTGGTGATTGTGATACCGATTACGAGCGCAATCCTCTATCGGATTCGATGTGAAGAGGCCGCTCTTCTGGAAAAGTTCGGTGAGCAGTATAAAGAGTATATGACACATACAAAATCCCTCATTCCAGGCATTGTATGAGTTTCCCAATCGGGTGCCTTCTGACTGACGGCTGAACCTTACTGAAGGCCCGCCGGCATAAAGAGCGTTTCCCGGAAAGCCTGGAATGCTATTGAGGAAGAGATAATTAGCCAATGGGGAAACTATGCTGAGAGATGCAGAACCATCAGATGGCGATGCTATTTGCAGTATTTACAATGAGTATATACTGAATACGACAATTACCTTTGAGGAGACTCCATTACAAGCGGAAGAAATGGCCTCCCGTATCCGCCTTGTCATGCAATCTTATCCATGGCTTGTGTACGAGAAGGATAGTCGTGTTGTCGGTTATGCCTATGCGGGCAAATGGAAAGAGAGATCAGCATATCGCTATTCCGTCGAGACTGCGATATACATGGATTCACGTCATGTCGGGAAAGGAATCGGAACGCAACTCATGAAAGAGCTGCTGAATCGTTTGAAAGCGGTATCTCTCCATAGCGTCATATCGGGCATCGCGTTGCCGAACCCTGCAAGCATAGCCCTGTGTGAAAAACTCGGCTTTAAGAAAGTTGCGCACTTTTCGGAAGTGGGATATAAAAAGAACAGATGGGTCGATGTCGGGTATTGGGAGCTCCTCCTATGATATCCCATGAGCACCATCGTCTGCGTCCTGCGCCGAAGGACAATCACGTCATCCATTTCGATGCCGAGCCGCCTCCGCGCGTATGAACAAACCTCTGCACATTCGTCCTGCCGACAAATCCGACGCAAACGCACTCGCGACCCTTGCCGGGGAACTCGGCTATCCCGCGACAGCGGCAGACATGACGGTTCGTATCGAGGAACTCATTTCTCGGTCAGATCACGGAGTGTACGTCGCGGACCTCGATTCCGTTGTCGGCTGGATCCATGTCTCTTCCGTGCAATCTCTGGAAAGTGATCCATTTGCAGAAATTCGGGGGCTCGTCGTAGCGCCCTCGCACCGGCGCTTGGGGATCGGAGGGAAACTCGTCGCAATGGCAGAACGGTGGGCACAACAGAGAGGTTGCCGCCGTATTCGGGTTCGAACAAACGTTGTGCGGGGTGAAGCGAAGGCTCTCTACCAACGACGTGGGTACCGTTCGGCAAAGACCCAGGAGGTGTTTGACAGATTTCTCGGTATCCCGGGCAGCCAGCAGTACACCGCGGCTGCGCCGGATCCCCACGGGTGACACACTTCATCGTGCCGCTACCTTCTTGTCCCCTGCCCGCCGACTCGTTCAGCCGGTTCAGATAACCTCTCCGCCACGGCTCCACGCAGGGACCAAGCATGTTCGCCCGCTCGGCAGAATTCCGAGCGGGCGAACGGGAAGCAGATGCTCGACAGATGATTGATAGGTCCTATTTCGGCTTCGCGAGGACCTTGATCTCAGGTTTGCCTATGACACCGGCCTTTTCCATCACATCTTTCAGCAGAGGACTCGTCGTGAAGGCGTCCGCCGCCGCCGCGCTCGGGAATTCGCCGATAACGGAGATCAGGTTTGGATTATTCACGTCAGCATACACGCCCGTCACTTTGAAACCGGCTTTCTTGCGGTTGCTTGCGTCCGCATCATAACCCTTCCGCCACGTGGCGTAGTCCTTCACTTCGTGTGTGACAATAACAAGAACCTTCCCTTCGTGGGCTGGTTTCATCATCGTGTCTTGTGCCCTCGCACCGACAGCGAGAGACAACGTCATTGCTGCGACGAGAAACAAGAGTCTGGTCATGGGCAACTCCTTTATGTGGGATATTTGTGATTTGGTGAAACGCGAACCGACGGCACCCGCCAGGACCATCAATATCAGCGACCACCATCAAGGGCGGGCAGAATGGGAGAGATCTCTCATGCAGCGCCGAGATAGCGGAGTGCGAGAAGAGTGATGTCGTCCGACTGATTGGCGCCGCGGGTGTGTTTTTTCAGATCCTGAATGTTTCCCTGGATCAGTTCGCGGATGCTTAACGTTCTCGCCGAACCCAGGTACGATTTCAACCGAGCATCCTCATACTGCGCGGACTCCGGATCCATCGCCTCGGTGACGCCGTCAGTATAGAGGTAGAGCGTGTCCCCCTTATCGAGTTTGACCCTCTTGGTCTCGAAATCCATATGGGGGATCTTTCCGAGTATCGATCCGTCCGTCAACGGAAGCTGCTCGACCGCCCCCGTGGTTTTCAAGAGATACGGGGAGTTGTGTGCGCCGTTGCAGAATTGCATTTCACCCGTCCGAATGTTCAACACGCCGAAAAACACCGTCACGAATGTCGCCGACTCGCTTTCCGGGATGAGCAGCGTATTGAGTTTCCGGAGGACTTCACCCGGGTTGACCACTTGACTCGCGATGGCCTTTAACAACGTCCGGCTCACCGCCATGTAGATCGCCGCCGGTATCCCCTTTCCGGAAACATCTCCAACAGCGAAAGCAAGGCGGTCTTCGTCGATAAAGTAGTAGTCATAGAAATCGCCCCCGACTTCCTTTGCCGTCACCATCTCCGCAAACAGGTCGATTTCGGGGCGATGCGGGAATGCCGGGAAAGTCTTGGGGAGCAGCGACTGCTGAATGCGCGTCGCCGTCTCCAGATCGCACTGAACAGCGAGGAGCTCCTTGCGGGATTTAAGTGCAAGCCGTGTGACTTCAAGCTGATCCATTGTGCGGCGAACCGTCAACTCAAGGTCGGTGAAGTCGATCGGTTTGGTGAGAAAGTCGAATGCCCCGCGGTTCATCGCCGTCCGGATGTTCTCCATGTCGCCGTACGCCGAGATGATCACCGACTTCAGCATGGGATTGTTTCTTTCATTGATCCGCTGCAGAAGCGTCAGGCCGTCCATCTCCGGCATGTTGATATCGGAGAGGACAACCGTGATATCCCTGTGCTCCTCCAGTTTGTCAAGCGCCTGGACCCCGTTCTGTGCGAATTCAAAGTGAAATTCATCCTCACGGATCTGCTTTCTGAATTTTTGCCGGATCAGGAGTTCGAGATCAGGTTCGTCGTCGACCACCAGAATTTTGTGGAGCATCATGATATCCTTGGAAGTAGGTCCGGCCCCGAGTGGTTGTCGATCAAGAATCTAGGGGATATTCAGCACGTCCTTTTTGATAAGGTCAAAATCGATCGGTTTGGTAAAATAGTGTTCCGCCCCCGTGGACATGGCCTTCTTGAAGTTGTTCTCATCGCCGTAGGCCGTGATCATGGAGACGCGTATTTCCGGGTATCGCTCCTTGACTGCCTTCAGCAAATCCAGCCCTGTGATCCCCGGCATATTGATATCAGAAAGGATGACGACCACGTCGGTGGGAATCCTTGTCTGAAGGTACTCCAGCGCTTCTTCCCCCGAGAATGCGTAGCAGAGTTCAATCCGGCCCGCCTTCACCTCTTTACGGAATTGCTGCCGGAAGAGAATCTCGACGTCCCGCTCATCATCCACGATCATGATTTTCATGCGACGGCCGCTCCCTCTCTGACTTGCTCCTTTGGTATCACGATAATGAACTCCGTGTACTCCCCTTCTTTCGTATCGATGCGGATTTCACCCTTGTGTTCATGAGTGACGATGTCGTACGACAGGGATAATCCGAGGCCCGTACCGGACCCGGCGGGCTTCGTTGTAAAGAATGGGTTAAAGATCTTTTCCCGGATGGCAAGGGGGATGCCGTTCCCGTTGTCGCGAATCCGGATCTCAACGCTGTCGGCACCATTGCGGGCGCTGACTCTCACAACAGGACTGAACCCGTTTCCGGCGGTCCTCCGCTTATCGTTGGCTGCATAGCAGGCGTTATTCACGATATTGAGAAACGCCCGGCTCAGGTCCTGGGGAACCACATTGACTTTACCGACGGCCGGGTCGAAGTCAGACTCGATCTTCACATTAAATGAGCTGTCCTGCGCCCTCATGCCGTGATAGGCAAGATTGGTATACTCCGCGAGAAGGGCGTTCAGATCGGTCAGCTGCCGTTCACCTGCTTTGCCGCGCGAATGGAGGAGCATCCCCCGGACGATGCTGTCGGCCCGCTTCCCGTGCTCGTTGATCTTTGTGACGTTCTGATCGAGATCATTCAGAATCCCCTCGATCTCCATTGCGCGCTTCGCATCCACCCGATCCCGCTCATGGGCAAGTTCCTCGCGGAGGTCTTTCGTAAGATCGTGGGACAGGACGGCGAAATTCGTGATGAAATTGAGCGGGTTCTTGATTTCATGCGCAATGCCGGCCGTGAGTTGGCCCAATGATGCCATTTTCTCGGAGAGGATGAGTTGGTTTTGCGTCTCTTTGAGGTTGGTCACCGATTTTTGGAGTTCACCGGTCCTCTCCTGCACAATCCTTTCGAGTTCCTTCTTTCTTCTGGTCATGCTTCGCATTCTGTAGAAATAGAACGCGGGTCCCCCCGTCACGAAAGCGAGGATCACGAGCCCGATAAACCATGCGTTTTGATAGAAATGGGGTTCCAGGACGAAACTGGCCGAAGCTCCTTCATCATTCCAGATGCCGTCGCTGTTCGCGGCGATGACTCGGAACGTATATTTCCCCGGATCGAGATGAGTGTAATACGCATCGCGGCGGGAGCCCGCGTCGATCCACTCCTTGTCGAGGCCCACCAGTTGATACCTGTACCGAACCTCCTTGGCGCCGGCAAAACTGATCCCTGCATAGTGGAACTCGAATCGCGATTTTCCGGCCGGTACGCGAACGGATTCCGTTGTTGACTGACGGTCGCCTTCCACGAGGAATTCATCGATGACCACGGGAGGCGGGACCGGGTTGACCCGGATGTCCGCCGGGTTAATCACGGCCAGACCGCGCATCGTCGCGAAGCAAATTCTGCCGTCCCGGAGCTGCCAGCCGCCCTGGAACCTGCCGCCGTTGCATTCCCGACTCTCCATGCCATCCGCAGTGCCGTAGGACGTGCAATGGACAAGCGACGCCTTCCCGTCGGCAACATCGTTGAGTTCCTTCTTGCTCACCCGGAACACGCCTTTGTTGGAGGACATCCAGAAGTATCCGGCTTTGTCTTCAAAAATGGTGTACGCGACATAATCCCATAGCCCCTGCCGTGGCGTGATCTCGACGAAGTGTCCGTCTTTGACCCGGAAGATCCCGGCGTCAAACGATCCGCACCAAACGACTCCCTCCGAATCCTCGAAGACACTGAGTGCGAATGTCCCGGTATATCCATGCTCCGGTCCTATCTTTTCAAGCTTTCCCTTCGTGTACCAGTAAAGGCCGCTTTGTGTGGAAATCCAGATTGTCCCCCGTCTGTCCTCGAAGAGATGATAGATGTAATTCCAGTCTCCGGGTCCTGCTCCGATGGAGACGACAGGGGAGAATTTCCCTCCCTTGTATGAGAGGAGCGTGTCCCGGGAAGCGACGAGCCATTCACCCGACGCCAAACGGAGAAACGTTCCGGGGAGGATATCGGATGTTCCATCGATCAGACGGGAACGCATGGTGACCTTCCCGTCCCGGAGCGTATAGAGCCCCCGAAAGGTTCCGATCCACAGAGTGCCTTCGTCGTCCTCTGCAAGGGCATTTGTAAAGACGAGCGGCAGCCCTACCTTATTGTCGTACGACGTGATGACGCCGTCTTTCAGCCTGTTGAGGGCTCCGGAGAAAGTCCCGATCCAGATTGCGCCGGTATGATCCTCGTACACCGATGCCACCGCATCGTAGCTGAGGCCGACCTTGGAAGAATACGTGACAAACTTTTCGTCACGGAAGCGGTCCAGCCCCCCTACGGTTCCGACCCAGATGCTCCCTTCCTTGTCAATGAGGATTGTCGTCACAAAATTATCCGAGAGACCGCTTTTCCGGTCGAATCGTTCGAATGATCCATCGACAAATCGCGCGATTCCTTTGGAGGTGGCCAACCAGAGACTACCCTCCCGGTCCTCCTGTATGAACGATGACTCACAGAGATCATTTTCTTCACGATCAGCAGAAACGTTGTACGCAGTGAATGTGCCGCCTGCAAAGGAATTCAGACCCCCTGCAGTGGCAATCCAGAGTACGCCCTTGCCATCCTCATGCATGGCATGGATCGTAGGATTCGAGAGGACTTTCTTCTTCTCGTATCGCCTCACAACTCCTGCGTCATACGCCAGAAGGAACGTGGGGGTGCTCATCCAGATCGTCCCATGGCGGTCTTCGTAGCAGATGGACCGGGGGTTCACACCCTCAAAGGTCGTGTCGGGAATTCCGTTCTGGCCTGTCATAACTTCGATCTTGCCCTGGTCAAGGCGGGCCAGGCCGCGTGTTGTGCCGACCCAGAGTTTCCCCTTGCTATCCAGTCCGAGCCCATTCACCGTGTCAGCGGGGAGACCGTCCCTGGTTGTGTACGTCCGGAGTTTACCGGCATTGAACTCAACGAGACCACGAGGCGTTCCAAGCCACGTTGTCCCATGCTGATCGTTCTCCCAGGCGATGACATTATTACTGGGGAGGCCGTTCGATGTGTCGAAGAGCGTGAAGACGCCGTCGTGGGAGCGAACGACGCCATCATTGAAGGCCGAAGGCCGGGCCCACAATCCCCCTTCGCTGTCTTCCTTCATGCGAACAAAGTATGAAGTGGGAAGTTCTTTGGTGTTTGTCCTGTCGAAGACCCTGAATTCCAAGCCATCGAACCGGGCAAGCCCCTCGTCAGTCGCGAGCCAGATGTAACCGTCACGAGTCTGGATGATGTCGGTCGCGGAATTCTGAGGGAGGCCGTTCTCCGTTGTCCAGACCTGATGGACATATTGTTTGATGGATTTGCGCTGAGCAAAACCAATAACTGAGGTGAAGCAAAGGAGGACCAGAAGAGCGCTCGACATCCGGAACCGCACAGCACATGGGCGGATATTCTCCATGGGAGGGAATCCCTTACAATTTGTGCTTCGAGTGGATGGATGATGAAGAAACGGAGCTACGATGGTAGCAGAGGATGGAAGCGAACTATGCCGCAAGGAGGAGGTGCACCTTTTCATGGACCAGAGGGATCCGGGCATCAGCGCGTACATTCGTAAGGAAAGAACAGAAAAACGCACAATCGTGATATATGCAAAAAGTCGGAGCGAGAAACACGCCCCTGGTGTGCACGTCCGAGGGCTCCGGCTCCGCAAATGAAACTCAAGTGCACGTTCGACCGACGTTACCGATTTTCTGACACGTGCTCCAGGAGACCCGCTCCGGGAGAGACCAGAGCAGGCCTGGATGAGGAACTCTTCCGTCGGACGACGGAGAGAACTTACTTTAACTTCGCCGTCAGCACTTTGACGTCAGGTTTGCCTATGACGCCGGCCTTCTCCATCGCGTCTTTCAGCACAGGACTGGTCGCAAAGGCGTCTGCCGCCGCCGCGCTCGGGAATTCGCCGATAATGGAGACCATGTTTGGATTATTCACATCAGCATACACGCCCGTCACTTTGAATCCGGCTTTCTTGCGGTTGCCCGCGTCCGCATCATAACCTTTCCGCCACGTGGCGTAGTCCTTCACCTCGTGTGTGACAACGACCGTCACCTTCCCGTCCGTGGCTGCCTTCATCATCTTGTCTTGCGCCCTCACACCAACTACGAGACACAATGTCATTACTGCCACGAGAGACAAGAATCTGGCCATGAGGTACTCCTTTAGGTGGGTATGTATGATTTGGCGGCCTGCGGAATGAGGGCACGGGTCAAGATTCCCGTCAACCCAGAGATCTGTCTCCCCTCCTGTTCCGGGACGCGAACACTCCCTTAAGAACCCAGAGAGGTGCATGATGGTTCCGTTTTGGGTGCAAAAATTTGCCCTGATGGCGGGTTAGGAACCTGGTCATCATTCAGTTTGGCCTTGAGGGCGCAAAATCGTCGTATTTTAGCCCCGCCTATCCGTGACGGGTATGCCGGTACTTTCTTCAGCGAAAGCTGCAGAAGTCCGAATGGTGGCAAGGAAACGCGGAGAGCGAAGAGGCTGAAGGGCGTGCGTGGTAGGAATGAGGCGAGAAGCAGAACGGTCAGACGGTTTGGCCAGGTCGATTGACGATAGTCTATTGACGATAGCCCATTGTCAATCGGTTTTCCACCCACCAGGATCCCGCATGAACAGCCTAGATCCCGGGCGAAGGGATGACCTGCATCTCCAGTTCCAGTTCCAGCTCATGCAACTGTGTTCGTATGATATCGCGGTACCGCTCGGTCTCTTTCGACATCCTGGGGACAAGGGACCGGTAATACTCGATCCCTTCCTGCAGATTCTCCCGGAACGTCGTCAGATACCTCTGTTCGTTCGACGTCAGCGATCCCAGCTTCTTTCCGATCTCGTTCTTCAAATAATCGATGTAGAGCCGCAGTTCATTAATAAACAGGTTCGGCCGATCGGGCACGGATATCAGTTGGAGTCGCCCATAGATGTGCCCCACCATCTCCTCCAGCGTGGCAATACGGGAGAAATAGGCAATATTGGGACCGGGACAGACCGCAACTGCATGAGAAGCGCGTTTGTCCTCCAATTCGTTTCGGAGACACGGAGACGGAGCAAGATCCTCACAGAGGCATGATTTTTCCACAACCTTTTGGATGCGGAATTTGATCTCTTCTGCTGATAAATCCAGTCCTTGGAGCTGCTTGATCTTCAGCGACTGGTACTGACGCGAAGCAGTGCAAATCGGTTCATTCGTGAACTCGGTATTGGAGACGAGATACTTCTTGGTGCAAGGACTCCCAGGCCTTCCTTCCACAACACGTCGGCGAATCAGCTCTTCACTGGAGCTGCCCCGTAGATTATTGAAAGCCACGCCGAGTGGCGATGCGTCGCTGATATAGAGATCCTCTTTGCCGGCCGCAGCGAGCTTGGCCCTGGTCCGTTCGTCAACGTTGGTCGCCTCCGGAACCAGAAGAAAAGGCGAGCCCCACCCCGTTCCGTCCACTTCGAAGTACTCACGCAAAAATTCGTCTTCCTCTGTCGTCCCGATGCCTCCCTGAGCCATGATGCGAACTGGCCTGGGCTCCGAGGGAACGTTGTGTCCTTTCTCCCGCAGGGCGGCGCAATAGAGCTCGTGCAGATCGGAAATCAGGGATTCCCTCTTCTCCTTAAATTCCTGCAGAATCGGTCCGAGCAACAAGCCCTCAGTCGCAAAGGCATGCCCGCCGCAATTCAGGCCTGATTCTATGTGAAACTCCGAAATCCAGATTCCCTTCTTCGCCAGGATCTTTCCTTGAATCGAGGCGGATCTGTAGTCGCTGACTTTCAAGATCACCCTCTTCGGCGATGTACCGTCCTGACCCGGAAGAAACTCCGGGCAACGTTCCATGTAGTTGAACAAACGCGGATTGAGACCTGCAGAGAGGACGACGGACGAATCAAGTTCACTTCGCACGAAGCCCCGGAGAGCGGCCACGGCATCTGATGAGTCCGGAACCGCTTCCGATTCAGATGCGGGGCGGTTGACCTTGTCGAGTTTCGTCATAATGTTCACATCGATCGCACCGACGACGATCCGGGACCGAAGTTCGTTTTCCAGGCTTGCACGGTAAACAGCCTCGTGTGCCACCGCCAATCTCCGGTACAGGGCCTTCAATGGAGAGTGTTCAGCAAGCATCTCGAAGTACTTCACGATTTCGCTCCCCTTCTCGAAGGGAGAGGCCTTCAGCTTTGTCCACTGCTCATGGACGATCTGGTTCACGAGATTGAGGTAGGCGGTGATCCTCCGCGCACGGTAATCTTCCTCTTTCTGATTAATGGCCATGTACGGTTTGCTGTAGAGGTTCGAGTAATACTCCCGCATCCGTTCGATGAGTATGTCGTCGACAATGGAGATCACCGAGGCGATACCAAAACGCGCTACCCGCAGGGGAGTATCGATGGAGAATGCCAGTCCAAGAACGGGAATGTGAAACGAATGGACGTTTTGTTCTTGCACCGGCATGCAAACGAGGGGCAGAAGTAAATGGGTTGTGGGCTGTGTGTGGTGAGAATGGGGGGGGGGAAAAGAACACCCAGTCGTCAGGCCATGTCGATTGACGATAGTCTATTGACCATAGTCAATCGGTTGTGCACCCACCAGGACTCGAACCTGGAACCCACTGATTAAGAGTCAGTTGCTCTACCAATTGAGCCATGGGTGCAAACAACAGAGAACTTCCTACTGGGTCGGTGCCTGCGTCGGCGTGGGTGCTTGCGAGGGAATCTCGACCGGAGGGAGCTGCGGCGTCGTCGATGTCCTCTGGACGCCTCCCCTTTGCAACACGCTCTCCCCCACTCCTTTCCCGCGCGTCGGAAGGAAGAAGATGTTAATCACCAACGCCAAT
The DNA here is from genome assembly GCA_003162635.1 of Ignavibacteriota bacterium. Classification (GTDB taxonomy): domain Bacteria; phylum Bacteroidota; class Ignavibacteria; order UBA10030; family UBA6906; genus Fen-1260. Next base: position 80,551 of record PMNE01000049.1, on the reverse strand, counting down.
ACGACGAATGAACCGGCAAGGATCTGCGTCGCGCGCGTCAGAAAATCCGCCGTGCGCCGTACACCAAAAACCATCCCCACATTTCCGCCGCCAAACGTGCCGGCCAAGCCGCCCCCCTTGCTCGATTGCATCAATATGACGATGACGAGAAGAACGCTGACCAGGATTTCCAATGACATCATCACACTGAACATAGCCGATCCTCATGCTAAGGGGAAAAACGCAGTGTGGAAAGGTACAAAAAAAAACTCATCCCTGCAAGACAGGGGCGTCTAAATATCGTACCCCCATTCCCGCATCTTCTCGCGGCTTAAGACCGACGCGGGTGACCCCGGTTTTCCCCACGCCAGGAGGCTCTCAACGTACTTTCCTACGACATCAAACTCCATGTTCACCCTCATGCCTACCTGCGACCGCGAAAGTGTTGTCTTTTCCAGTGTATGGGGGATGATCGACACGGTGCAATCGCCTTTGCCCACGGCGGCAACGGTCAAACTAATCCCGTCGATTGCTACAGACCCGTGAAGGATGACATACCGGGCATACTGATCCGGAAAAGTCACCCGCAAGAGCCAGCTGCTCTTGATTTTCCGAACCTCGGCAATGACACCAACGCAATCCACATGCCCCTGCACAATGTGGCCACCCAGCCGGTCTCCCAGCCGGACGGGAAGTTCGAGGTTGACGCTCGAACCCGTGGTCAGCCCTTCAAGTGTCGTCTTCTTCAAAGTCTCCTCAACCGCCTGCATGACAAATCGCCCCTCTGCGACGTCCACAACCGTCTGACACGCGCCGTTGATCGATACGCTGTCGCCCAGATGGAGTTCCCGCGCCGTCTCCGGGGATTCCACCGCAAAACGGATTCCTCCCCCCTCCTGGAGGACGGATGCAACCTTCCCCACGTCGCTGATAATTCCCGTGAACACGCGCTCTCATCCCTCCTTCAATATCGTATGAAAGTGAACATCTCTTCCGACCGTTCTGACGATCGTTCGCGCATCTCGTCCATTCGCACCCGCCTGCCCTGGCGTCGCGTACGTCGGGACGCCCCCTCCGAGCATGAAGGGAGAAACAATCACCGTGACCTCATCGGCCAGATCCCCGTCCCGCACCTGCGCGAACACCCCGCTCCCGCCTTCGATAAGAACGGAACCAATCCCATACTTGTACACTTCCCTCAACACATCGCCAAGAGGTATTCTGTCGCCTGTCGAGTGAAAACGGAGGACGATGATCCCTTTGTCCTCGAGCCCGCGCACAGTCTCCCGCCGCCGGGCTGCATAACGATCGAGTGTGGCAAGGAAGACGAAACGCTCATTCGTGCGGCGCATGAGCGCGTGCGAATCCTTCAGCGAAAGGCGCCCATCAAGGACGATGACATGCGGGTGGCGACCCGGAACGTGGCGGACAGTGATACGGGGGTCATCGGCCAGAACAGTCCCCGCGCCGATCAGCACCGCGTCGTATTCCGACCGCCACTGATGCACAAGCCGGCGCGACGGCGGCGAGCTGATCCATCGCGGCGCCCCCGGCCCCCCGATGTAGCCGTCGATCGATTGCGCGATTTTCATATGGACGTACGGCATGCCGCTCCGGATATGCTTCAGGAAAAACCTGTTGATCCACGTCGCCTCCGGCTCGAGAACCGACGTTGTGACGGCGATGCCCGCATCCCGAAACTTGCGGATACCCCCTCCGGAAACGAGCGGATTCGGATCACGCATCGCCACGACGACGCGGCGGACGCCTGCCGCGATAATGGCGTCGGCACACGGCGGGGTCTTCCCAAAATGGGAGCATGGTTCAAGGTTCACATACATCGTGGCTCCCCGGGCATTTCCCCCGGCATGCTTCAGGCACTCCACTTCGGCATGAGGCCCGCCGAATCGGCGATGCCAGCCGCGGGCGATGACCTTGCCGCCGCGAACGAGAACCGCCCCCACCAGGGGATTCGGGCTGACCGCTCCCTTTCCTTTCTCCGCGAGTGCGAAGCACTCTCGCATGAACCGATCATCCGGCGTCCGGGTCGCTTGCATCTCTCTCGTCATTCCCGCTTCAGTGTGAAAGTGAACGAGCTTCCGTGCGACGGTTCGCTGACAACGCGAATGACGCCGCCGTGCGCCTCGACGATGTGCTTGACGATCGCGAGACCGAGTCCTGTTCCGCCGACGTCGCGCGAACGGTCCTTTGATACCCTGTAAAACCGTTCGAAGATCCTGGAGAGATGTTCGCTCGGAATGCCGATCCCCGTGTCCTGGACATCGACGGCACAGAAATTTCCCTCAAGCCGGCCGATGCAGCGGACGCTCCCTCCCGCATCCGTGTACTTGATGGCATTATCAAGGAGATTGATCAGGACCTGCTTCAGCCGCTCCCGGTCGGCATAGACCTTCGTCTTCTCGACGCCTGCCGTGTCGACCGACACGGTGATCGCTTTCGCTTCGGCCGCCCCGCGCAACTCTTCCGCGGTTTCGGTCAGCAGACCTGCAATGGGGATGTAGCGAAAACTCATCTTCATCTCCCCCGACTCGATTCGGGAGATCTCGATCAGATCGCCGAGAAGGGCATTCAAGCGGCTGGCATGCCGGTAGGCCTTTTCAAGAAAATCCCGATTGACATTCGGGTCGTCGATCGCTCCGTCAAGCAGGGTCTCGAGAAAACCCTGCAGGGAGAAGATCGGAGTCCGGAGTTCATGGGAGACGTTGCCGAGGAACTCGCTTCGCACGCGTTCGAGCTTTCTCAATTGGGCGATATCGCTCCCGAGTTTCTCTGCCATGTCGTTGATGGCCCGTCCCAGCGCGCCGATTTCATCGGTGGACGTGACGGGAATCCGTAGCGAAAGATCGCCGTCCCCTATCCGCCGGGCGGTTGTCGCGATGGAAAGGATCGGGTTGCTGATGCGGCGTGACACCTTCCCGCTCATCATGGCGATGCCTACGGCGATCAGGAGTCCGATCACCCAGATGATGATCTGGACCTGACCATCGATCCGCCGGATCTCGTCATACGGAAGTGCCGCCCGGACGAAGAGCGTGTCCTCGCCTCCGGGCATCTCGCGGCGGAGCATCATGGCGGCATAGAGGAACTCTTCCGACACCGTCGCGCTTTTGCGCCGGTTCATCCCGATGGAGCCCGTGCGGGCTCCTTCGATCTCGGGGCGGTGCAAATGGTTCTCCACGTGCGGCAGGGAATCCGCCGGAACGTCGGAGTCCAGCACGACGACTCCATCCTTCCGGATGACGGTAAAGCGGATCCCGAGCGTGCGGGACATCCGCCGGAACATCGTATCAACCCCCCCGACATTCCTCGCGTCGATATGGAGGTCTTCCATCAAACCGGAGAAGGATTCGAGATTGGAACGGAGTGTCGCTTCCGTCCGGCGATCGAGGTAGTTCTTGATCTGCCACGAGGAAAACAGACTGACCAGGGCAACACCAACGACGGTGAAGGCCAGGTAGCTGCCGAGGAGTTTCGTGCGGAGTGTCACTGGACTATTCCTTGAACCGGTACCCTACCCCCTTGATCGTTTCGATGATCGTATTCTCCTCCCCGAGTTTCTCCCGGATCTTCCGGATATGCACATCGATTGTCCGGTCGATCACCACGACATCCGTTCCCCATATCGTCTGCAGCAGCATCTCGCGCGAGAAGACTTTCCCTGGATGTGCCGCAAGGAGCGCAAGCACTTCAAACTCCTTGCGTGGAAAGAAAACCTCCTTCTTCCCGACCCGCACGGTGAAGTTCGTGCGGTTGATCTCCACTCCTCCCGCCCTGATGATCGGCGGCTCCGGCTGTTCATCTCCCCCCTGCGCTGCGCGGCGGAGGGCGGCTTTCACGCGCGCCACGAGCTTCCGCGGGCTGATCGGTTTCTGAATGTAATCGTCGGCGCCAAGCTCGAGCCCCACAACCTCATCCACCTCGCTCGAGCTTGCTGTCAGAAAGATGACCGGCACCGCAGATGTTCTCGGGTCCGCCTTGAGCTTCTTGCACGTCTCGAAGCCGTCGAGCACAGGCATCATGACATCGAGAATCACCAGGTCGGGCGGATTGGCCGATTTGTCCAGTGCCTCCCTGCCGTTGTACGCTGTGGCAACGTCGTATCCCTCCTTTGCCAGATTGTACCGGAGGAGCTCGACGATATCCTTTTCATCGTCGACGACGAGGATCCTTTTCTTTGACGGCATCGTCTCTTTCAGGAGAAAACCACTTCCTTCCCGGTCTTGACGGACTTATACACCGCGTCCACCACCTTCATGCGCTGGAGAGCTTCGTCGCCCGTGGACATTTCCGGGTGCAGTCCGCGGACGGCACCGAGGAAGTGCTTCAGTTCGTTCTCATAGGATCGCCGGAAAAGGTTCTGCGGCGAATCGACCCTGGCGGGGGCAAGGTTCACCAGACTTCCGTGGAGTTCCTTGTTCACGTGCAACGGATCGAGGCTCGCCGTCCCCTCCGTCCCCACGACGGAGCAGTAGTACACATCATCGTCCATGATCAACGACCAGCTCACTTCGATAGTGATCACTGAGCCGTTCTTCAATGTCACGGTCACGAGGGAAGTATCCTCGACCGACTTCGTCTTCTGGTGGAAATTCGACGCACCGACACGGCGGACTTCCGGGTACCCCATGAGCCAGAGTGCGAGGTCCAGCATCGGGGTTCCCAGGTCGAGGAATACGCCTCCCCCGGCCTTCTCCTTCTGCGTCACCCACGCGCTGTAGCCGGTCCGCTTCCGCAACCACCCGCACTTGGCGTAGAGAATCCTTCCGAGCTCCTTCCCTTCGATGAAGCTTCGCAGCAGCATCGTATCCGGGCGGAACCGTTGGTTCATCCCCACCATCAGCTTCTTCTTCATTGCGTGCGCGGTCTCCACCATCTCGAGCGCTTCAGCATAGCCGCGGGCAATCGGTTTCTCCACCAGCACATCGCAGCCCGCCTTGAGCGCCGCGATGGCAACGTCGTGGTGAACATCGGTCGAGGCGGTCACGATCACGGCATCAAGCCCCTCGTTCGCAAGCATCTGGTCAAGATCGTGGTACGTGCGCCTCACGCCGAATTTTTCTCCGACGAACCGGGCCTTGGCCTTGTCGCGCTCGCATACTGCCACAATCTCCGCATCAGGAAGGTGCGAGAGGATGGGCAGATGGATCACCTGGGCGACCCATCCGAGACCTACCATGCCGATGCGTACTTTTTCCATGGACCCGCGCGTTCCTTCCCGATGTCAAGAGGCCTTTTCCTGGTGCTCCGCCACAAAACGTGCGACGTTCGCCGCAATGCCTGCCGCATCCGTCCCGAGGGAGGCGTGGAGTTCCTGCTGCGTCCCGTGTTGCACGAAACAGTCCGGAATGCCGATGCGGAGGACGTGAGGGATGTTTCCTTCCCGTCCGGAGAAAAACTCCGTGACGGCGCCGCCGAAACCACCGACAACAGAGTTGTCTTCAAGCGTCACGACCCGCGAAAAACGGGATCCGATGTCGCCAAGAATATCCTCGTCCAATGGTTTCACGAAACGCATGCTCACCACCTCTGCTGAGACACCCCGTGCAGCCAGCAGTTCCGACGCGGCTGATGCAGCATTGACCATTGTCCCAATCCCAAGGAGGGCAACATCATTCCCCTTCCTGATGGTTTCTCCCCTTCCGAGGGGGATAAGGTCGAAATCCTCTTTCAACGGCACACCGACGCCGTTCCCGCGTGGATAGCGGAGCGCGATGGGACCGCCCCGGTACTCCACCGCAGTATAGAGCATGTCGCGCAGCTCGCTCTCGTCTTTGGGAGCCATCACGACCATGCCGGGGATGAGCCGCAGATAACTAAGATCGAACACCCCGTGGTGCGTGGGCCCGTCCGCGCCGACGAGTCCGCCCCTGTCAAGGGCAAAGACGACGTGGAGATGTTGGAGGGCGACATCATGAATCAGTTGATCGAACGCCCGCTGAAGAAATGTGGAATAGATTGCCACGACGGGAATCGCTCCCTGTGTGGCCAATCCCGCCGCGAACGTCACCCCGTGCTGCTCCGCGATCCCGACGTCGTAAAACCGGGAAGGGATTTCCTTTTGGAGGAAATCGAGTCCGGTCCCGTCGGGCATGGCTGCCGTCACAGCGACAAGATTCGGATTCTTCCGGGCAAGCTGCACGATCGCATTGCCAAAGACCTTCGTGTAGGAGGGAGCGGTTTCGGATTTCTTTGGAGACTGTCCCGTGGTCTTGTCGAACGGATTGACGCCGTGGAGCCGCTGGACATCCTGCTCGGCGGGTGCGTATCCCTTTCCCTTCTGCGTGGTCACGTGGACGAAGATCGGACCGTTCAGATCCTTCACCTGATTGAAGATCCGGACGAGCTGGGTCACATTGTGGCCGTTGACCGGGCCGAAATACCGGAACCCGAGGGCTTCGAAGAGCATTCCCGGCGTCACCACCACCTTGATGCCTTCCTGGACACGCGCGGCAACGCGCCGCAGCCGGTCCCCCCACACATCGAACTTGTTCGTCAACTCATAAACATTCTTCTTCAATTGGTTGTACGACGGTGCGGAGATCAACTCCGTGAAGTAATTCGAGAGGGCCCAGACATTCGGAGCGATCGACATGTTGTTATCGTTCAGAACAACGATCAGGTTCTTCTTCATGATCCCCGCGTTGTTCATCCCCTCGTACACCATGCCGCCCGTCATCGAGCCATCTCCCACCACCGCGATGACACGGTATTTCTCACCCGAAAGCTCACGGGCGGCAACCATTCCGAGGGCGGCGGAAATCGCAGTGCTCGCATGTCCGGCGCCGAACGTGTCGAATTCGCTCTCGCCCCGCTTGAGAAATCCGCTCAGTCCGCCCAATTGACGGATGGTGCGCATCCTCTCTTTCCTGCCCGTCAGGATCTTATGTGGATAGGCCTGATGGCCGACGTCCCAGACGAGCTTGTCGTGCGGCGTATTGAAGGCATAGTGAAGCGCAACGGCGAGTTCGACGGATCCCAGTCCAGCGCCCAAATGACCACCCGTCTGGGAGACCACTTCGATCAGATAATCGCGCACGTCTGCACAGAGGACTTCCAGATCCGGGATTGTCAACGCCCGTATGTCGGCCGGCACATTGACCTTGTCCAGGCACTCATAGCGGTGGTCCGTCATTCCTTTTCATCCTGGAGGGTGAAACTGCCTTCTGCGTCTTTGCTCAGACGTTTGAGCGTGAGCTCCGCTTTCGCGAGCCTCTCCGCGCACAACCGCGATACTGCGATGCCATCTTCATACAGCTTCATGGCATCATCGAGAGGGACATCCCCCTCCTCCAGTTTTTCCACGATCAACTCGAGTCGCCGGAGCGAATCCTCAAACGTCGGCGGGACGATCGTCTCTTTCTTCTTCGCTGCCATGTCGTTCAGGATGTAATGATGGATTGTGCGGAGCCGTCCTGGAATTCAATGTCGACGGCGTCGTCCTTGCGAACGCCTTTGCGCACGCTCACGACTGCCCCACTCTTCCGGACGATTGCATAACCCCGTCTGAGGATCTGCCGCGGATTCACGCCGGCCAGCCGACCGGCTGCCGCCGCGTGGCGGGCGATGTTCATGGCCAGCGCATGTTCCGCCGTGCGGAGAAGCGTGCGCTGGAGTTCGTCGACCCGTTGCGAACGCTGCTGCAGGAGATCGATGGGCCTATGAAAAATGTGGCTGGCGAGGATTCCCCCGATGCGGTCCCGGTTTCTTTGCAGGCGCTCCGCAAGTGCCTCCCGCATACGATACCAAGAATCCGTTACAGTTTCAAGAAGAGCCCGGCGGTCGGGGACCAGCAGCTCGGCCGCCGCCGAGGGGGTCGGCGCGCGCATATCTGCCACAAAGTCTGCAATGGTGAAATCGGTCTCATGTCCAACCGCGCTGACCACGGGGATTCTTGACCCGGCGATGGCGCGCGCAACGCTCTCCTCATTGAACGCCCAGAGGTCTTCCATTGATCCTCCCCCTCGCGCAAGAAGTATGACGTCGACCCTGCCAAAACGGTTGAAATCGGCAATGGCGTTCGCAATTTCTGAGGCGGCGCCTCCTCCCTGAACCCGCACGGGGAGGAGATAGACTTCGACAGAAGGGAACCTGCGCCGGAGCACGTTCTTGATGTCCTGGATGACCGCTCCCGTGGGGGAGGTGACCAGGCCGATCCGTTCCGGGAATTCCGGGAGCGGTTTCTTCCTCTCCGGGTCGAAGAGCCCTTCCGCCGCGAGCTTCTGCTTCAGTTTCTCGAAGGCGATCTGGAGATCTCCCACTCCCAGAGGGCGCAGAAACTGCGCATCCAACTGGTAGGCACCCCGCGGTTCGTACACCGTTATCCTCCCGGAGGCCACAACCTTCATCCCGTCTTCCGGAACAAAGGACAAGGAAGGGACCCTGCTGCGCCAGAGGACGCATGACAGCTGCGCCGCGTCGTCCTTGAGAGAAAAATAGAGATGACCCGAGGAGTGGTGCTTGAAGTTCGAAATCTCGCCCTGGACGAGAATCGACGGGAAGTCACCCTCCAGGATCTGCTTGATCCGGCGCGTGATCTCAACGATCGTGAACGGGGTCTGAGGAGTGGGCATGCAGAACGAACGGTCTGGTGTTCACTATGGCGAATGGTGCAATATAGCGAAATCCGCCGTGAAGAGCACCTTTGCCTTCCGGATTTGTTCTCATTATATTGATCAGTTCTTTCAGGAGCGATCCTGGACCCATGGAAGAGTTCATCGGAGAACGGAGCATGATGAAACTGGATGTTCTGGCTATCGGTGCCCACCCTGACGATGTCGAGCTGTCGTGCGGCGGGACCATCATCAGGATTATCAAGGACGGCTACCGCGTCGGAGTTCTGGATATCACGCAGGGGGAGCTCGGGACCCGGGGCAACGCCAAGATCAGAGCCCTCGAGGCCGCACACGCTGCCGCTATCATGGGGGTTGAGGTTCGGGAGAACCTGGGAATCCCCGATGGGAACATCGAACCTTCCATGAAGAACAGGTTGAAACTCGTCAAGGTGATTCGCCGGTATCGACCGGACATCCTGCTTTTCCCGTATCGTGAGGATCGCCACCCGGACCACGAGCGGACTCATACGCTCTGCCGCGAGGCGTGGTTTGCCGCAGGGCTTGAAAAAGTCGTCACCCGTTCGAGCGGCAAACGCCAGAAAGCATTCCGTCCCCGCGCATACTACCACTACATGCAGTGGCTTGAGTTCGTACCCAGCTTTGTCGTTGACGTCACTGCCGAATACGAGCAGAGGATGGAAGCGATGCAGGCGTACCGCTCGCAATTTCACAATCCTTCCAGCAGTGAACCTGAGACCATCCTGACGACGACGGATTTTCAGGACATGGTCACCACCCGCCTCAAGTATTATGGGGATCGCATCGGGAAGAAATACGGAGAGGCATTCCTTTCACCTGCGCCCCTGCGCATTGACGATATCCTCGCCCTCAACCGGTGAAGCATGCCGAACGTCCACCCCCTCATCGTTCACTTTCCGATCGCCCTCCTGTCGGCTGCAGCCCTCTTCGAGTGTTTGGCGCGTTGGAGGAAGAGCGACGGTCTCTCTTCGGCCGGCTGGTGGACCCAATGCCTTGGGACGCTCGGGCTGGGGGCGGCTGCCCTTTCGGGCCTGCGGGCCGGAGAATCGGTCCACATCGCGGGGGCATCGGTGTCGATGTGGACAACCCACCAGGAGCTTGCCTTCATCTCGACAGCACTTTTTGCCATCCTCCTGTTCTGGCGGATCGGCGCGCGCATGCGGATCCCCACCGGGCATCCATTTCTGTACCTGGCGGGAATGTGGGTTGGCGTTGCGCTGCTCTGGGGAACAGCGTGGTTTGGCGGCGAGATGGTCTATCGCCTTGGTGTCGGCGTAGGAAGTGGAGGAGGCGTCCTCCATTGAACGTCCGAAATCGGCTTATAGGCGTTCGAACCGAAGAGGCCTGTCAGGCCTGCTCAACGACGGTCTCCGGGGGCATTGCGGCTTCCTGCGAGCGCCGGACAATCGTGACAAGGAAACCCACCAGGAGCACAATCACGCCGGACCAGACGAGATTGATGTAGGGCTTGACGCTGGCTTCTGCGATGAGGATATCCCGCGAGGGTGTCGCGTCCGCAGCGACTCCCGAGAGATTCTTCACGCCGATCTCCACGCGTGAATTCTCCTTCGCTTCCCTGTCGGGATGCATCGCGGTGATCGTAAATTCATATCCCCCTTCCATACGCGCGGCCTCGTCGCGCGATTCCCCCTGGTGCAATACCTTCGCGGGAGCGACGGTGACCGGCGTGCCATTTCCTTTCCTTACTTTCAGGATCGCACCGATCCGGACATCCTTCCCTTCCAGCATCGCGGCCTTCTGCATCACAGGAAAATCAAAATCCATGAACGTGACCTCGAGGTCCCCGACCTTCCTCGTCTCCCCCCTTTTGAGTTCCAGCTTGGAAAGACCTTCCGCCTGCTCGCTTTTCTGCTCTAATGACAATGGGGCAAGGTAGAAATCCCGGGTGATGAGATTTGCGATATCCGGATTACGCATGAGTCCGTCGTTGTACCCGCTGTAGAACATGATGGGCGCCACAGTGTACCTTCTTCCATCCCTGTCGACCTGCACATGGAACGCGTACTTCTCCCCTGCAATGGGAGAATACCCCAAATACGTCAACGTATAGCCGAGGGCTTCGACGGGCTTTCCCTGCGTCAGAGAGATCGTCTCCTTTGAGTCGTATTTCGACGATGCCACGAACCCGAAGAACATGATGGCAAGCCCAATATGCGCGACGGACCCGCCCGCAAGTTTCGGGTTCCCCTTCACGATCCGCCACCCCACCTGCAGATTAGCGCAGAGGGCGAACGCCGCGGCGAAGAGAAACACAACGATGGCGGGCTCACGGACGCCGACAGTCACCAGGAGCAATGTGACGCACGCCGCCAGGAGCGCCGGCGTGCGGACGGCTTTCCACACGTTCCCCTTCTGTGTGCGAGTCCACCACAGCAATTGCCCTATGCCTGCAAGGAGGGCGATCACGATGCCGAGGGGCAGCGTCGTCGTGACATAGTACGATGTGTCGACGGCGCTCTTTTTGCCCTGGAGGATTTCCGTCACGATCGGCGAGGATGTTCCCACGACGATAAATATCGCGGCAACGACGACAGCCGCCGAGCCGAGGAACAGGGCAAATTCTCTTGAATAGTAGCTATGCTCCTTCACGGGCCTTGGGATCTCCTTCCGTCTGGCAAAGAGAAGTCCGCCGCCAATGCCGCCGAACAGCACCAGCAAGCCGATGAGCATCCAGTATGTCCACATGCCGGGATCCACGAACGAATGCACCGATGTGTCACCGAGGACGCCGCTACGGGTCAGAAACGTCGAATAGAGCACCATGAGGAAGCAGAACATCGCGAGGATGAGGTTCGTCTTGACAAATCTTCCGGTCTTCCGCTGGGAGAGCGTCGTGTGGATGGTGGCAATGCAGAAGAGCCAAGGGACAAGCGAAGAATTCTCCACAGGATCCCACCCCCAATATCCCCCCCACCCGAGCGTCTCATAGGCCCAGAATCCTCCCATCATGATTCCCGTCCCCAGGATGAGGGCGGCAAAAATCATCCAGGGGGTCGCGGGTCTGATCCAGTTCGTGTAATCGCGCTTCAGAAGAGCCGCTACGGCGTACGCGTAGGGGACGCCCATCGCAGAGAACCCGCTGAAGAGCACCTGCGGATGGATCACCATCCAGTAGTTTTGCAGGAGGGGATTCAGCCCGCGTCCATTTGCCGGTGCGAACCCTTCCGCTACCTGGCCCGGCCAGCTTTGCCAGACACGGAGGAAGGGACTCTTGACGATGAGCATCAGGAGGAGGGACGATTGTATAAGGCCGAAAACGGCCATGACCTCCGGTTCATACCCCTTCTTTGACGAGTGACGAAGCAGGAAGACGCCGATGACGGCCGTGAAGAGGGTCCAGAGCGTAAAGCTTCCCTCCTGTCCGGCATAGAACGTGGAGATGAGGAGCGGCGTGGGGAGTTCGCGGGAACTGTAACTCCAGACGTACGTATACTGGAACTGGTGTGTAAGGATGAGCGAAAGGAGGAACGCCGCGATGCCCGCGACGGAGATGGCGGTGAGGATGTAACAAAGTCGCCCGAGAAGAAGCGTTGTGGGCGATCCGCGCCGATGATGCTGAAAATAGCTGATCACCGAGGTCACGCACAGGACAAAGGCAATATCCACTACAATGCCGCCGAACATAGCGAACCTCGTATTGAAAGGAACAGTCATGGCGACCGCGAATCCCGTGCCTCCCCCCACCGCCGCGCTCCGGTCACGCGCGGCTGCGGGAACAACCTCCCATCCTTGTTTCCCCGTTCAAGGGGATCGAAGGATGCAGCGTCAACTTATCTTCTTGACTTCTTCCGCCTTTGCCTCATACTTCGACGGACATTTCGTGAGAACTTCGGTGGCGTGGAAATATCCTTCTTCGGTAAAACGTCCCTTTGCCACGACGCTGGTCGCCAGTTCGAAGTTGTTCGGTGCGGCACCGTCGAGGACCACCTTGCATTCCCGCCCGCTGTCATCGACAAGCCAAAACGTGAATTGACGCTTGTCCGCGTCAAACGACGACTGTTTCTCTTTCGCCCAGGCCCCTTTCAGTTGGACCTTCTTGTTCTTCCTCATCGCCCCCGCAATGTCGGTGTATTCCACGTTGCTTTCCACGAAGGAATAGGAGCCGAAGATGATGAAGAGGACAACGACAAGTGANNTTCTTCAGCCGGCTGTCCAATCGGAAGAGGTAAGCGAACAGTCCGAGCCAGATCGCCAGAACGATCACCATGACGATATATAACTGGTTCTGTGCAAGGAATTCCACTAGTTATCCCTTTGCGTGATGTGCTTGTTCCAGTTGTGCCGTGCGTACCCTCAGCCTGAACATCCAGATGAACAGGAGCGTAAATCCGATAAGGGACGCGAAGAAGATCACCCTCATCGGTGGCGCCATCTTGAACTCCACGACAGGTCCCGCCCCATTGGGATCACCTTTGGCGCCCGGATGCAGTCCGGTCATGATCCTTGGCATGATGAAGATGAAGAAGGGGGCCGTCACGGCGGCGATGATCGAATAGACCGAAGAGAGGGCCGCGCGTTTTTCCTCCTGCTCCACCGCCGAGCGGAGTGAAAAATACGCGCCGTAGATCAGGAGAAGGACGAAGATCGACGTCTCGCGCGGATCCCAGTTCCAGTAGGATCCCCAGTTGAACTTTGCCCACACCGCACCTGTCAGTGTCGCGAGGACGCAAAACACGAAGCCGAGTCCCGCCGCCGCAGACGACTTGATATCGTCGAGCGGATCGCGCTTGCGGAGATACTGGATTGCATAGGCCATGCTCGTGAGGAACGCGAGCGTGCTCAGCCATGCGGTGGGAACGTGAAAGAAGATGATGCGGGCTTTTTCTTCGAGGCCGGGTATGACGGGGAGTTCATACCATGTCTGCGGATGGGGCGACATGGGGAGACCGATGCCAAGGACGATGACGAGGGTAAGCAGGACACCCATGAAGATCTTCCAGGCCATAGGTCAGTCTTTCCAGATATACTCAAAGAGCATGGAGGAGACGACAACCACCACGACAATATACGAAATCAAAATCTGAAATTCACCATACGCTTCCTGAAAATAGGCTCCCTCCGACGCCAGCCGCGTTGCGTTGATCACGGTCAACAGCAGGGGGAGTAATACAGGAAACGACAGGACGGGATAGAGGGTTCCCCTCGTGTTGGCCCTGGCAATAATGGCAGCAATGACGGTGGCCGCCGCCGCAAAGCCGAGGCTTCCGAGAAGAACGGCGACCAGGAATATCGAAAGGGTTTGTATGACAAAACCGGTGATGAGGGCGAGGTAGAGAAGAATCGTGACGGCGTTCAGCCCCAGAACCAGCACCAGGTTGAAAAGCAATTTGCCAAAGAATACCGCGCTCGGGGGGGCGAGGAGCTGCAGGGTGAATGTCGTCCCCCGTTCCTCTTCCATCACGAATGTGCGCGAAAGACCCGACATAGCGGAGAAGAAGATGACCGTCCACAGCATTCCCGACAGCGCATCGGACGGGGCTCCCTCGCTCCCAAGCGAAAAGAGCACGATGGCAATCGTCGTCACGACAAACATGAGGAGGGCGTTCATGGCATAGCGTGTGCGAAGTTCCGAGCGCCAATCCTTCAGAAAGACGGACATCACGGAACGCGCATAGGAGGACATGCGTGTGCTATCGCCTGGCATCGAGGTCCACCATCACGTCAGGGGTATCGACATCGCCGGGATCGTTCGTGGCCACCACGAGGATTCCTGCCTTCCGTTGCGCCGCCATGATCGAGCGGACGGCCGAAACCCCCTCTGCGTCCAGGTTGGCCGCCGGCTCATCAAGCAGGAGAACCGGCGGATGGTGAAGCAGGGCGAAGGCATACTTGACGCGCTGTTTCATACCGGACGAATACGTGCGGACAGGCTCGTCGCGGTCCGGGTCCAGGCCCACACGTTCGAGCAACGCAGCCGCCTCTCGTTTGTTCCACTGCCGTCCGCGGATTCCCATGGCGACGGCGAGGTTTTCCATGGCGGAGAATTCCTCGAACATCTGGAGGTACGGCGAGACGAACCCGAAGAGATCCCTCCCGCCGTCCCCGGCCGAGTCGGCGCGGCCAACCTGGACATGGCCTGCGCTCGGCGTGAGCACCTGACAGATGATCTTCATCAGGGTGGATTTCCCGGAACCGTTGTGTCCCGTGATGAGGAGGGTCTGATGCTCGGCCACGGAGAAAGAGACATCGTGGAACACCGCGCGACCATTGAACGACTTGCCGAGCCCTTTGCCGGAGAGTGTGAGCGCGTTCGTCATTTCCTGACCACCGCCAGCTTGCCACGAATGGTTCTTCCCGAAGCGTTCAGCACGAAGATGTAAATCCCCGATGCAACCCTCTCTCCCCCGGTCGTGCAGCCGGTCCACGTGAAGACCGTTCTCCCCAGCATGGTCTGCGCTGTCTGGTCCCGTTGATAGACAAGGGTCATGTTGCTCGAATAGATCGACACAATCGCCTCCTGCGCATCGGCGCGGATGTAGGCAGATGATAAACCGTCGACGCGAAGCGGATTGGGGAACACGGTCCCCTCCGCAGCAATCGATGCGGAGACGGTGCCTTGGCTCCCTTCCTCCCACACCACCCAATCGGAACCCGATGGAAATGACGTCTTCAGGAACAATCCGCCCTGTGTCGGCTTGTAACTGTCATCCCACTTTGATGTGCTGACGAAGAACGTAAACGGAGATTGGGACGTTCCGCAATCCATCGTCGAATGGACAGCGATGATCGCCACAGTATCGACTCCGGAGGAGAGGCGATAGTACTTGGAGGCAAGGCACGGCAGCGTACCATCGACTTCCCGCAATCCCCCGGGAATATCATAATGTATTTCGGCCATCGGCGGGTAGGCGGCACCTTCCGGGTAGTACCGGTCGGCGTCTGCGCGTTTCCACGTATAAGCGTTCCAGGAACACCATTCCGCAAAGGCCTGCGGAAGCGTCACACTCGAGTTTGTTCTCAGCGACTGATCCAATGCCTGGAGAGGCGCCACCGTCCTTGCCGCTTCCCAGGCATGCCGCATCGCGTCGGCGCCGTACTTCTTTGTCATGAACTGTCCCCAGATTCCCCGGCTGTACATGATCAGGTCGTTGCTATTCAACGGCGTCTCCGGGTTGAAGAACTGGCTCCATGAAGCCCAAAGGTAATTGTAATAATCATTGACGCCCGTGAAGACGACATCCTCCATCCAGACCGACGTGATTTCATGGAACCATACATCATCCGCCCAATAGCCGTAGCTGCCGATCTGGATGGCGTGGTGAAATTCGTGAGCGAGGGTGACGCGAAGAGCGGGAAGTCCTTTGTTGCTGTCGGGCACCACAAACGTAAAGTCGTTGTCTATGGTAATGAATGTGGTCGACCTGCTTCCGTTTCCGGTGAACAGGTCCGCGGCGGTTTCGCCGTACTCACTCCCGAGGTTCGTCACGTAGATATCATATTCAGGACCTCCGCCAAGCGTGCCGTCCGTCGGCGGTGGTTCGAAGCCAAGAACGCCGATTTCTTCGGCAACCACCGTTCCCATGATCGAGACCACCGAATCGGCAAAGGCACGCGCGCTCCCTGCGATCGGCTGGTGCTGGGCATCGAGGAGTGCTGCCGCATTGCCTCCCGTTGTGTCGAAATGGATGCAGAAGCCGTTCCCAACAATGGAGGTCTGATTCGTGTCAGGCCCGCTTGGTCGCGCATCGAGAGCTTCAAGCGCCGCCTGTGCCGACAACGGGAGAGACGAACGGGCCGCGCGGGCCGACATGATCAGTGGAGTCCCGCATTTGATCGGCTCTCCTTCCGCGATGGCGTGCCCCAGTCCCGCAGCGACGGTGCCGAGGAGTGCGGCCCGATCGGCGCCCGCGAGATGCACCTGGCCGTCAGCTCTGTGCAACAGGCAGAAAGCGGCGAGGAGAAGGAGAAGAGATTTCCCGCGTGTTCTCATGGTCTCCGCCGGAACGGCGCCGGGACGAGCGAGATTGTCCCTGCGGCGGTGTGAGACACAACAAGATCCTGGACACCGGGGAGAATGAAGGATCCCACGGCGATGGCATCGATTCCTTCGGCTGAGCAGACAGGGAGTCCTTCGAAATCCCCATTCTTCCGTCCGTAATACGCCATGACCGTATCATTCTCATCGTTCCTCACGACGATATCCATCAGTCCATCCCCATCCACGTCCGCCACGATAATATCGTTGTCGTCGTCCACGCGCACGTCGCGTATCCATGTCAACGTATCGTTCCCCGGTCCTGCCCCCATCCCCCGCAGGATGGCAAGCGCTTCATACGGTTTGCCGAGGATGATGAGAAGGTCGGACGAACGGCCGGGTCCAAGGGACACCGGGAGCAGTCCCTGGGTGGCCCCTGTCGAATCATCAAGGAGTGTGAGCTGCTGCATCGACCCCAGAACAAGAGAGCGGTCGGCGTACGCAACGGAGACTGTCGATTTCTTTGTCGACTCATCAAACGTCACAAACGAAACCATATAACTTGACGGGGAATTTCTCGTCGCGGTCACCGCCGATATCCTCTCGGGGAGAGTCGCCCTGATGCTTCGCTCAAGGAACTGTTTTCCGCTGATCTGTTCAAAGAGCGACAATGAGACGGAGCTGCGCCCATGAGGAGGGTAGCGGACGAGCATGGAGAGTGAAGCCGTGTCCTGCCACGCAGAGAGCGTTTGAGGCCGCATGCCGGCGGGGATCGAGAATGAGGAGACGCGATCAAAAGGAGAATCCCACGAGGCAACGCCAATCATCTCCATGGTCGTGTGGGAACTGACGATGGTGTGGACCTCTGCGTGACCTGTTTCAGGAATGCACAGGTGCACCGGGCGCTCCGCCACTGCCATGCTCTGCTGTCCGTGGAACGTCCCCTTCCCCGTATTCAATAACACGGAAATCGTTGACGAGTTCGAATTTGCCACCGCGATATCGGGAAGTCCGTCGCCGTCGATGTCGTGAACCGCGAGTCCGCGCGGTCTGCTCCCCACAGCATATGTCAACGGCCACCGGACACGGTCGGAATGGTGTTCGTTTGCCAGGAAAACGAGTTTTTGGGGAAGTCGCTCGGCAACGGCGAGATCAAGCCGGCGATCCCCATCGAGATCCACCAGGCAGAAGCCGACCGAGGCCGCCCCGGGGCCGAAGAAGACAGGGGGAAGAAATCCGAAATTCTCCACGCCGAGAGCAACCGCGATTCCCTTGTCCGTCGCGACCGCCATATCCGGATACTGGTCTTCGTTGATCATGCCCAGAGCCACCCCCGTTGGCCACCCCGGTATCTGCATGGTGCCGTCCAGTTGCAGATCACCCGCCGGACTACAGCGGAGGAGGGCGACCTTCTTCTCCGACGGAAGAGTGACCGCAATCCCGAGCCCGGACTTGCGACTGAGCCATGTGGCGGACATGCTGCCCGGCTCCGCCGGGAGGTCTATCGTGATCTGTTCCGAAAAGACCATACGACTGATCCCGTAGAACAGGGTCAACTGGTTGGAAAGCCAGTTGCACACAATGACGTCAAGGATGCCGTCGCCATTGACATCAAGCGTCTGCAGGCTGCTCACGGAGATCTCGGGAAACAGATCGGGGCCCCGCCGAAACCCCCCTCCCTTCCTGCCAAGAAGCGTCCCCACGCCGGTCATCGTCTTGCCGAAAACAAGGATGTCCACGACGCCATCGTTGTTGATATCGGCGAGCGCAAGATGCTGCGCCTTTGCCGGGGAGGGGTAATCGGATATGCGGAATTTCGTACCGACACGTTTCACAACGCTGATCAAGGAACCATCGGAAGACAGGGCAACAAACTCCGGCTCGCCGTCACCGTCGATGTCCTGGCACATCAACCCCTGGCACGTGCGCGCCAGGGGAATGGATGCCCGTTGCTGGATCGTGCCGGAATCGCTGAGCGCATAAGTCTGGATTGCCGGGGGGTTCTGAGAGAGGAGTGCTACCTCTCTGTGCGTGGACGACGGGAGGTTCCTCACGGCGAGCCCGGCGGGCGTGTAGTCGAGGGGTAACTCGGCGACCGCACCGAACGTGCTGTAGAGTCGTTGGCCGCACAATCCCTGTGACCAGAGCAGATTGGCGGTCACAAAGCCGAACATCATCCGTCGGTGGGGAGAATGCTGCAGCAGCGGCCCGAAGATACGGCCTCTCAGAAAGATCACTGGACGCGATCGCCTCCTACGATTGCCTGTGCTTGAGGCGAAGTTCCCGGCGTACCAGCGCCTGATCGAAAAGAAGTTTTTCCTCATCATTTTCGGGAAGCAG
This sequence comes from Ignavibacteriota bacterium, assembly GCA_003162635.1. GTDB lineage: Bacteria > Bacteroidota > Ignavibacteria > UBA10030 > UBA6906 > Fen-1260. The sequence goes on along the minus strand of PMNE01000049.1, from coordinate 61,684 downwards.
CGGTGGTATCGCCACGGTGCGTCCTGCCTCATCGATGGCCACAAACGTAAGAAATGCCGAAGTAGCCCTCGCTATCTGCCTTCCACCCGTCGAGACGGCGCCAACGGTAACGCCAATCTCCATGGAAGAATGGAATGCCCGTGTCACGAACGCCGTCAACGTCACGACGTCCCCCAGTTTGATCGGATCGTGGAACACGAGGTCATCGACAGAGGCGGTGACGCACACATGTCCCGAATGTCGTTGCGCGGCGATGGCTGCGCACACGTCGATCCAGTGCATCATCGTACCGCCGAGCAGGTTGCCCAACTGGTTCGTGTCGTTCGGGAGCACGAGGTTCGTCGTGACCACCCGGGACTCGGCCACTCGTTTCGGCGCCATCAGCGATCTCCGGTGCGTGTTTCACTGGATGTCAGTGGAGCAACAATCGGAGGTGCCTGCGGGACTGCCCCGTTCCATTCCGCCGCGAGTCGGTCGCGCAGAGCGTCCGCCCTCGCACGGAGCACGCTGTTGGCAAATCGTTTGTAAAACCGGGCGAGCTCCAGGCTGGCATCGCTGTAGCGTTTCCGGTCGATGAGGATTTCCGTCTTGTCAAGGAACGCAAGCGGCGCGAATTCCGTATCATGGTACTTCTCAATGACGTTGTCGAAGTACTGGATCGCCGCTTTGTAGCGTTCGAGCTTCACGTACTGCAATCCCGCATCGTACAGTTTCTTCGCAAGCTTCGTGTTCAATTCCCGGATCTTTGCGGAAGCATCATCGGCCAGAGGGTTCTTGGGATAGTACTCGACGAATGTCTGGAATTCGTCGACGGCCTTGCGCGTGTACTGCTGGTCAAGCGACGATTTCGGTGACAGCATATAATACGACATCGCGAGCTTGTATTGCGCCTCCGGGACCCGCGGACTTGCCGGGTAGCTGCGCTTGACCACGCCATACTCGAATCCCGCCAGAAGGAATTCATGCCGGTTATACCTGCATTCTCCGAGATAGAACTGGGCATCAGCGGCGAACTGGCTTCCCTGATACTGGAGGGTGACCACCGTGAATTCATTGATGGCATCAAGGTACGATTCTTCGTCGAAGAGCGCCTTTGCCCTCGAGTAACGTTCCTCCACAGGGAGGTTCGCAATTTCATTACTCGATCCGCACCCCACAAGCCCGACGAGAAGAAGGGCAACTGCCGCTATTGAAAGTGTTCTCACCATTTCAGTCTTTCCCATGCCTGCTGTTGAGACAGTGTCCTCACGCGATCATACACCTTCTGGAACTCATCCCGTTCGGTAACAAACACCGGCTGAAAACCCGCCCTCAAAGGGAGAATTCTGATCTCCCCCACGTTTGCTGCACCGCCCGCCCTCGTCAGGGTGCATGACAGCGCATAGCCATGTTCGGTCCAGAATCTTCCCGGCTGTTTAAAAACAAAGTTGCCCAACGAATGGACAGCGATACCCCGTCCCCGCACCTCTATTCCGTACGGGACATGCGGGTGGTGTCCAAGGAAGATGTCAACGCCATTGTCCAGAGCGGCACGGGCAAACCAACGCGTTCTCTCCGAGGCAACATCGGCATATTCGTCCCCTCCATGGAAGCTGAGCACAACGAGATCAACGTTCCCACGGATCTTCCGCACCGCGGGGAAGATCTGCGCAGTATCTGCCGCCGCCACCCAGCGCTTCCACTCATCACCACCCCCGTTCATGATATCGGTCACTGCAAAGAACGCACAACGGAATCCCCTCACGGTCACGATTGCGGGGCGGTAGAGAGCTGCCGCATCGACAGCAGTTCCTGCATGTGCCACGCCTGCACTATCCAGAAACGCAAGGGTCTCACGCAATGCGCGCAGCCCGAAATCCAGCGCGTGGTTGTTGGCCGTGGAAACGACGGTGATGCCGGCCCGTTGGAGTGCACGTGCCGCCGCGGGAGGAGCGGTGAAAACCACATTGCTTCTCGGATCCTCCGTCCGTCCATGCTGCTCCGATATGTTGGATTCGAGGTTCGCGAAAACAATGTCGTACGTTGAAAGGGTGTCTTTGACGCCCTCAAACGGATACAGCGTATCCCCCTCCACCAAACGCTGGCCCAGGCGCCGCGCAAGGTTCACATCGCCGAACGCCAGCAAGCGGACGGCCGTTGCCCGTCCGACATCGGCTTGTCTTCCTGCTGCAACGGGAAGAGGAGCGACCGGGGAGCCGCCGTGAAGCACCGCAAAGAACAGAACGACGGAACCGGCAAGCACGGCTCCTGGGATCCGAAAGACTCCCTTCACTACTCCTCTGCTCCTCAACTCCGGACCGTGAACAAAAGATACACGGCGACGGCAATAGCGCCGATGACGACGAGCGGCTCCGCCCACGTGGAGAAGAATCCCTCCGGCGGCAGGTATCCCTTCGTCACGGGGATCAGGGGATTCTCGATCGTGCCCAACAGGGAGACCGCGACCGTGTCTTCGTGATGCGCCGTGACGTCGCCGGTAGAGAGAACGACTCCGCTTCTCGGACTGTACAATCTCGTGTGCGCAACCATGCGGACGCTTCGATCGGTCATGCGCTCACCGAGGAATCCCTCGCGCCGGACTTCCCCGTAGCGGACCTGCATCTGCAGGATGCCGATTTCCGCTATGCGCACGGCCGTATCGGAGAGATCCACATGCCATCCGCGCGCGCGGAACGATCCATCCACTGCATCTTGAAGAAACCATCGAACGTCGGATGGTGCGATCATCACCCGGACGGAGGAGCGGGTCATGCCGGAATCCTGCACTGCCATGGAATCCGCAATACAGGCCGCCAATTGCTGGTACAGACCGAGGTTCGTGGAGACAGTCTCCTCCGCTTCCTGGCACCTCAGGCTTGGAGCCAGGCCCACAGCGAGTGTGAAGAAAATGAACGTCAACATGGCATACCGAAGGCGTTGCACCCACCGGACCTCTGATGTGGAAATCATCGACCCATACATCCAACGTACGAAAGAAAGGGCTGATTTTCAAGGCGGGGGAAGACGACCAGAGAAGAAGGAAGCCGCGAGAAACGAACGGAAACCGATATCATTGCGTTTCGATGACTATCCGTGGGTACGGTTTCCCGTCAAAGAGATACGTAATTCTGCGGATCTCTGCAAGGGGGTATTCAAATGAACGGCGATCGCTCCCTGCTGCCCGGTGCACGGTCATGTGTTCCGAAGCCACACTATCAAGGACCACGACGTACCGGGTTAAGGAATCAGCGTCGTCAAACTGGAGGTTCTCTTCCAGAAGGTTGACAATGAGAATCTCTTTCCCCGCAAACCGGGAAAGGAACTCCCGCATCGTGGCCGGGTTCCCCCGCGCCGCCGCGTGATGGGGCGCAGCGGACACAGCGAACAGGAGAAGAGCCCACAAGAGGCTCACCCGGCGTGTTCCCCCCTCAACGCTGCCGTGGATGACCATAGGCGTCTTCCGGAAATCAGTTCATCCCTTTGTTGCTGCGCTGGCAGGGGTATCGTTCTTCGTTCCTGCCTTCTTGTACAGGATCCCCATCGGGATGACGACACAGTAACCGATGACGAGAAGAATCGGCGAAACCACCAGCGGGAGGATTCCCTCCACCGATCCCTCGAGCATCGCCGCGTATCCGGCGACGATGACGAGAAGTCCGACGCCAAGTATCCGGTAATTGTCCCGAGTGAGGGACAGACCCTCGCTGAAATACAATTTCCCTTTTTTCTCTTTTCGTGCCCTTATGGGTTTTGCCACTGCGTACTCCTTCCTGCAAGTGTGTCAACAAATTCCCGTACAAAAAAAGCCCAGCGTTGGGGGGAACGCCGGGCTTGACCATACACCATACAACAGTCAGGGGAGAAACTGTTGTAACGGTCATACTCCAATTTAGACAATTCCCGCAATTTGTCAAGGCCTATTTTCGCTCTGCCGTTCCGCCGGCTTTTTGGACGATGGGGGGGGCAAACGTCGTTTTCATCAGCGCCCTGCCCCCTTGATCATCCCATCTGCGATATGGACGATTCTATCGGCCTGTTTCGCCAGCCCCTCATTATGGGTGACGACAATGAAGGTCTGACCCCGGTTGCGGCTGAGCATCCATATCAATTTGTGCAAATTCTTGGCATTTTCACTGTCCAGATTCCCCGACGGCTCATCTGCAAGGATGATCCGGGGTGAATTCATGAGCGCGCGCGCCACCGCAACTCTTTGTTGCTCTCCTCCCGAGAGTTTTGGCGGTTTTTGCTCAGCACGATCCTCGAGCCCCACCTCCCGGAGAAGCTCCAGCGCAAGCCCCCTCACCTCGGCCAGGGTTTTTCCCCCGATCATTGCTGGGAGGGCCACATTTTCGAGAGACGTGAATTCGGGAAGCAGGTGGTGGAACTGAAATACGAAACCAATCCGTTCGTTGCGGAAGCGAGCGAGTTCCTCCTCCCCCATTGCAAACACGTTTGCACCGTCATACAGGACCTTCCCCGACGTCGGCTTCTCGAGGGTACCCACGATATGTAAGAGGGTGCTCTTGCCCGCGCCCGACGCGCCAACCACGGCGATGATCTCTCCCTGGTGGACATCGAGTGATATCCCGCGGAGCACAACGAGCGCACCGTCGTGCGCGTCGCCGCCTGGAAATGTCTTTGTGATTTCTGCGAGATGAATGATGACTTCTGTTCGTCGTTTCATCGGATCATTCCCATCGGATGGCATCCACGGGGAGCAAACGCGCTGCCCTTCGGGCCGGGTACAAAGACGCAAAAGTGCTGAGCAGCATGGAAGCAAGGACCACGGCAAGGTCATCGGTCCATCGGAGTTCGACCGGAATCGCCGGAATAATGTACACCGTGGGATCGAGCGGAAAGAGTCCGTACCGTTGCTGGAGGAGGCACACGACGGTACCAAGAAGCAGGCCGGCCGCAGTGCCGAGGATTCCCACAAGCAGTCCTTCGAACATGAAGATGCGGGTAATGCTTGTGCGGGTAGCCCCGATCGCCTTGAGAACGCCGATATCCCGACGCTTCTCAACGACGCCCATCGTCAGCGAGCCGAGCACGTTGAATGTTGCCACGCCCACGATGAGGCAAAGGATGATATATGCCGACCACCGTTCAATTCGCATGACAGAATACAGGTCGCGATGCAGATCGTACCACGTCGAGATCCGGTACTCGCCGCCGAGTTTTGCCTCAAGATCCTCTTTTACATCTTCAGCATCCTTGATGGAATGGAGACGTATTTCGATGCCGCTGTACGAGTTGCCGAACTGAAACAGCTGGCGGGCCGATTCGATGGAAATAAAGGCGTAGTGTGCGTCGTAGTCTTTGTTGTTCGAATCGTAGATGCCGGCCACAGTGCATTTGCGCATCAGCGGTTGTCCGAACTGCGTCATCATCGCATCCACACCGACCGGACTTACCACCGAAACCTCGCCGCCCACCATCGTCCCGAGGCGATCCGCGAGTGCCAGTCCGAGTACGATCCCCCCCTCCTCCGGCGTGTCGTGGAAGCGGAACGCCCCCAGCACGATGCTCTTCTTGACGCCCGACACCTCGTCGATCGTCGAATCGACCACTCCTTTCACGAGCACCACCCTGTTGACGTGGGACGTGATGAGAAGGGCCTTGCTTGCGATGTAGGGAGCGGCAGCGGCAACGCGCGGATCGCTCGCGACCATGCGCAGAAGAGTGTCGGAAACAGCGACGCTCTTGCCCCGCACGGGCTCGATGCGCACGTGAGGGTCGAAGCCGATGAGGACGTTGGTCACAACGCTATTGAACCCGTTGAACACCGAGAGGACGATGATAAGCGCCGCAACTCCCACGGTGATACCGACGACCGAAACAAGCATAATGATATTGATGAACCGGAGTTGTCGTTTCGATCGGAGATACCTGCGCGCGATGAAGTATTCGTAGCCCATCAGGAGAACCGTATCGCATTGACGGGACGAAGCCGGGCTGCAAGCCGGGCAGGAAGAAGCGAACTCAGAAAGCACAACGCCAGCGTCACCGACGACACGAGAAGGAAATCCTGGCCGCGGAGCAGAATGGGAACGGAGGACATAAAATAAATATCGCTCGGCAGCGAGATGACGTGGAAAACCTCTTGGGTGTAGCACAGAGCCCACGCGAGAACATTTCCGAGAATCGTCCCGATCAGGCCGATGATCATCCCCTGCCGGACGAAGATACCCGTTATCCCCATGCGGGTCGCACCCATGGCGCGCAGGACGCCGATCTCCCCCGTCTTGTCGAGCACCATCATCAGGAGGGTACCGATGATGTTCACAGTGGCGACGATGGTAATCAGGCCGAGGATGATCGGGATGGGCTTCTTCTGCAGTTCGATCCAGCTGAAGAGATTCCTGTACGATTCGTACACAGTCCGCGCATAGTGGGGATACCCGAGCAGATCCTGGACGCCGTCGGCAACCACCGCCGCGCTGTCAACGGAAGAAAGAAGGATATCGAATCCCGAAACACCCTCGGCCATTTGAAACAGGGTCTGCGCATCCCGCAGATCGGTGAACGCGTACACATCATCGTACTCGGCCATGCCGCTTTCGTAGAGTCCGACCACGCGGAACTGCATGACCCGCGCCGCTCCCTGCTCTGCCAGCCGGCCGATGCCAAACACGGTCACCTTGTCCCCGACATCGACAGCCAAACGCGATGCCAGCCGCCTCCCCAACACCATCTTCGGCAACCCACCCTGCTCACGGTCGAGGTCATATCTCCCGGCCACGATGTAGCGCCTTGTCGTGGAGACATCGCGGAGCGGATCGATTCCCTTCAGGTAGATGCCGTCCACACCCGTCCGGGAACGGAGGAGCGCTTCCCGCCCGACAAACGGGGTTACCGCAGTCACCACGGGAAAGGCACGGCTGATGCGCGCAGCGTTCTCTTCGAAGTCGTGCAACGGTTGGTTTTGAAAACCGACGACCTGAACGTGGCTCGTGAACCCGATCACTTTTTCCGTGATCTCCCGTTCAAATCCGCCGAGGACCGACAGTGCGACGATCAGGGTTGCCGATCCCAGCATGACGCCCAGGATCGCAATCGTCGTGATGAACGAGAAGAAACCGCCGTTCCGGCCCGAGCGCAGATATCTTTGCGAGATGAATGAGACGTAACTCATGCGTCCATCACCGGGCAGTTCCCTTTCCGCTGAACTCCATCAGATACGCCTTGATGAAGACATCGAGATCACCGTCCATGACTGCCTGCACGTTGCTGGTCTCCGTGTCGGTACGGTGGTCCTTCACAAGGTTGTACGGGTGAAAAACGTACGACCGGATTTGGCTTCCCCACTCGATTCGTTTCTTCGTGCTCTCGATGGCGTCAAGCCGCGCCGTCTCTTCATCCTTCCGCCGCTGATAAAGCTGCGACTTGAGCATCTTCAACGCGCGCTCCTTATTCTGGAACTGCGACCGCTCCTGCTGGCACGCAACGATGATGCCTGAAGGAACGTGCGTAATCCGGACCGCGGTCTCGACCTTGTTGACGTTCTGTCCGCCTTTCCCGCCCGACCGGTATGTATCGATCTTGAGATCCACCGGATTGATCTCGATCTCCACGTCTTCATCAAGTTCCGGGTAGACAAACACGGAGGCAAACGAGGTGTGCCTCCTCGCATTGGCATCGAACGGAGAGATCCTCACCAGCCGGTGCACCCCGTTCTCCGCTTTGAGATAACCGTACGCGAACTTGCCGGACACTTCCATTGTTGCGCTCTTAATTCCGGCCCCGTCCCCGTCCTGCCGGTCGACAAGAGTGGATTTGTACCCTTTCGTATCGCACCAACGCATGTACATCCGGAGGAGCATCTCCCCCCAATCCTGCGCTTCCGTGCCGCCGGCACCTGCGTGGATCGTGAGGATCGCGTTTCGCTCGTCGTCGTCCCCGCTGAGCATGTTGCGAAACTCGAGGTCGCCAATCCCTTGCAGAACGGTTCCCAATTCCTTATCGATATCGACCGCCATCCCCTCGTCCGCCGACTCCTCGGCAAGTTCCGCCAGCGATGTCGCGTCGTTAAGGGTCCGCTGCAGACGCTGAAACCCGTCGGTCCATTCTTTGCGCGACGACATCTGTTGCATCACCTTCTGCGCCGCAACATTGTCGGTCCAGAATTCCGGTGCCTCGGTCTTCTTCTGCAGCTCCCCGATTTCCTTTTCCTTCAGATCGATGTCAAAGATACCTCCGGAGCGACTGAAGACGCGCTGCAAGTTCGGTGATTCGTGTCCTTTGGGCTTCAAACATGGCCTTCGTCCGGCAGTATGATTGTTGGTGGTATATCCACTTCCATGCGGAGCATTGCGCTGCTCAAGGTCTTCCCCTGCGCGTCGTTCTTCAGCGAAAGGGTACCCCCTCCACCGAGTGCGTCATGGAGGAGGAAATTGAGCGCCCACAGGTTCGGCAGTTCAAATCGCTCAACCGGCCCTTCGACGATGCCGGCGAAATGGGCCTTGACGCGTTTGGCGGTCAACTCCGTGCGGAGAAAAGGGTAGTACTCCTCGCGCCGCGCGATCACCCCCACGTTTGCGGTGTCTCCCTTGTCACCCGACCGGGCATGTGCGATGCGAAGCAACAGAACTTTCACTGCTCCTCCATGATCACGTTGGGTCGGAGAGCGGACTTCGGGATGAGGGCAGGCCAATAGGCGACGACCTCGCTCGGTTTCGGGCGTCCCCCCGCAAAGCCCGTGACGCCCGGCGGTCCGGTAAGAATGAGCGGCGCAATCTCCTTGCCAAACCGCTCGACCGCCCCTTTCTCCCTCCCGCGAACGCCAATGCGGAGAACAACTTCACCCACAATATCCGGTCGGGGCGCGAGAGGCCCGTGACACGAATTGACTCCGAGCAGTTCCGTGCGAATCTCGTCGAACCGCAGTCCGAGATCCGCCAGGCGGGTTCGCAGAATACGGTCCGCGGCTTCCGCCTTCTCCACCGCATCCGGCCATGCATAGGTCAACGTTGCATGCGCTGTGTAGCCGTCGAGATACGACATCGACACTTTATAGCTGTCGGTTGCCGGCCTTCCCTTGATCCCGCTCAGACGGACGCGATCCGGCCCGTCATCCGCAAGCCGGATGGTGGTAAAGTCCGCGATACAATCGGGAGTGATGTACGTCGTCGGATCACCGATCTCATAGAGGAGCTGTTCCTTGATCGTCTGCTGCGAAACGAGCCCTCCCGTTCCCTTGTGCTTCGTGATCACGACGCTTCCATCGGGCGATGCCTCGGCGATCGGGAATCCTATATGGGCAAGATCGGGAACCGCCCGCCAATCGGCTGCAAAGTTTCCTCCGCTGGCCTGCCCGCCGCATTCCAGGACGTGACCGGCAACCGTCCCTGCGGCAAGCTTGTCCCATTCATCCGACCGCCATCCGAATTCATGGATCATGGGCGCAAGCGTCAGACCGGTATCCGTCGTCCTCCCGGTGATGACGATATCCGCGCCACGCGCCAGCGCTTCCGCAATGGGCGCTGCGCCGAAGTACACATTCGCGCTGCTCACACGATCGATCACCGTCGCCAGCTTGTCGCCGGTTTCCATGCTGTCGAGAAGAACGCCCGCCAGCGCCAGCTCCTCCAGTTGACCGAGTATGTCATCTCCCCGGACAACGCCGATCTTCAGCGGCGAAATGCCGATCCTCCGGGCAACGTCGAAGATCGCGTCGCGGCACGCGAGCGGGTTGACGCCCCCCGCATTGGTGACCACTTTGACGTTCCGTGCGGAAAGAAGCGGCAGGATTTGCTCCATCAGCGGAATCAGATCGCGTGCGTAGCCGAGCGCGGGGTCCTTTTTTTTCTGCTTCTGGAGGATGGACATCGTCACCTCGGCGAGGTAATCCATCACGAGGTAATCAATCGGTCCCTTTGTCAGTTGGTCGACCGGCGCCGTGAGGAGATCGCCCCAGAACCCCTGCCCGCTTGCAATGCGGATGCAATCCATGATCACACGACCCGGATGTGCAACTCTCTCAGTTGTTTGTCTTCCACTTCGCTGGGCGCCTCGTCCATCAGCGACATGGCGCTCGCCGTTTTCGGAAATGCCATCACATCCCTGATGGATTTCATCCCCGTCATCAGCATGACGATCCGGTCAAAGCCGAGGGCGATCCCTCCGTGCGGCGGCGCACCATACCGGAACGCCCCCAGAAGGAATCCGAACTTCTTTTCCGCTTCCTCCGGCCCCATGCCGAGAAGACCGAACACTTTCGACTGAAGTTCTCTGTCATGGATCCGGATGCTCCCTCCCCCGATCTCATTCCCGTTGAGCACAATGTCGTACGCCCTGGCACGCGCTTTCCCGGGATCGGTTGTGAGGAGCTCGATGTCGTCCGGATGGGGAGCGGTGAACATGTGATGCATCGCCACAAAGCGCTTCTCTTCTTCGCTGTATTCGAACATCGGAAACTCCGTTACCCAGAGGAGGTCGTTCCGCGTCTCATCGATAAGGTTGAGACGCCGCGCCATTTCAAGGCGCAGTGATCCGAGGATAGTATAGGCCTTGAGCCACACATCGGAGACAAGCAGGATGAGATCGCCCTTTGCGGCACCCATGTGCGCCGCAATAGCCGCCACGATGTCCTTCCCAAGGAATTTCTCGACGGCGGTCTCGAGTCCCTGCTCCGTCCACTTGAAATAGACCAACCCCCCGGCGCCAAGACCCTTGGTGAAGTCGACAATGGTATCCATCTGGTTGCGCGTCAACGAAGCGCCACCGGGAACAACGAATCCCGCAACGACACCGCCGCGTTGAACATTGTCGGCAAACACCTTGAATCCGGACCTGCCCACGAGGTCCGTAATATCGCAGAACTTCAGACCGAACCGCGTATCGGGTTTATCGCTCCCGTAGGTCTCCATCGCCTCCCGATAGGTGAACCTCGGGAGAGGAAGCGGGATGTCGATCCCCTTCAGCTCCTTGAAGAAGGTTGCGATCAGACCTTCCGCGAGGTTCTGGATATCGATCTCATCCACAAAAGACATCTCGATGTCGATCTGCGTGAATTCCGGCTGGCGGTCGGCTCTCAGATCTTCATCGCGGAAGCACTTCACGATCTGGACATACTTGTCGAACCCCGACACCATGAGAATCTGTTTGTAGGTCTGAGGCGATTGCGGAAGTGCATAGAAGCGCCCCCGGTGCACCCTGCTCGGGACAAGGTAGTCCCGCGCCCCCTCGGGCGTACTCTTCATGAGAACCGGCGTTTCGATCTCGATGAAGCCGCGGGAATCGAAATACCGATGCGTGATCTGATACATCCTGTGCCGGAACATCAATGTCCTCTGAAGTGACGGCCGACGGAGATCGAGGTACCGGTATTTCAGGCGCAGATCCTCCGCGGTTTCCGCCGACTCATCCATCGGAAACGGCGGGGTCTCCGCCCTGTTGAGAATCATGAGTGCGGAGACCATCACGTCGATCTCGCCCGTTTCCAGGCCGGGATGAGCCGTCCCTTCCGGGCGGCGCTCCACGGTCCCCGTGACCGAGAGAACGAATTCGCTCCGGAGTTCCTTGGCCGCCGCATGGGCATCAGAACCTCGCTGCGGATTGAAAACGATTTGGGTGATTCCGTACCGGTCACGCAAGTCGATGAAAATCACCCCGCCGAGATCCCTCCGGGTATCCACCCATCCGTTCAACGTCACGGTGGTGCCGATATCCTGGGCCCGCAGTTCGCCACAGGTGCGTGTACGCTTTGGAAATGAAGCCACTCCTGTTCCCCGATCGCAATAAATGATCACATAGTGAAATGCAGCAACGGTGAGTCTTTTCCGGTCAGCGGCTCCTTACGACAAGGCAGCCCGCAAGGATATCATGAAGCGCCTGTTTCTGCTGTGTGAAACCGGCCATGAGAAACCCGATCATCAAAATCATTTGTGAGAGGATCTTCGCGAAATACCTTCCGGTCGCGCGGCCGAAGCTGATTCTGTTCCCCGTCATGTCGGTCACCATAATGCCGATGGCCATCTTGCCCAGCGTCCCCCCTTTGGCGGACGATTCCATGAGCGCGAAGTACAGCCAGCTGCAGGCAAGAATCGCAAGTCCGAAAACAAGATACGTGCTCACCATCGCGACGATGAACCCCGGGGTTTCTCCGTCGAACGCCTCATGAGAATTTCCCATGAAGGCCGCAAGGCCAAGGACCCCCAGCAAAGGGATGAGAATGACGAAGCTGACGATCCCAAGAATGATCATATCGATGATGTGGGCAACGAAACGGAGCCAAAATCCAGCATACACGGGTTGTGTTTGTTCCATGTGAGGGCCTCCGGCGATAGTTGACTGGTGATGTGGCCCTTGTACAATACGCAATAATTGTGATCTTCTCAAGCAGTTCGTATATTGCCCGCTGGAAGTTCGTTCTCCGTCCGCGGGAATCACGCCATGAAGACATCGTTGTCTATTGCCACTCTTTTTTTCCTCCTCTCTATTGCCGGATGCTCCGACTTACGCCAGTACGTCTTACCGGGAAAACTGCCGGATGGGAGGGTCCGCCTCCCTAATGGCTGGTATCTCTCCCCTGCAGGAAGCCAGGTGGAAGTGGGTGAGCTCCCCCTCAATATGGTTGTTACACCGGACGAGCGTTTTGTCATCACCACCGACGACGGCACCGCGCGGCAGTCTTTGTCGGTCGTTGACGTCCCGTCCTGGCGCGTCGTCCAGAGCATCCCGGTCGCAAAATCATGGCTCGGCATCCGCCTGTTTGACAATGGGAGGAAAGTTGCCGTTTCCGGCGGGAACGATAATAGAATCGACATCTATGCGTTCAAGGATGGCAACCTTCGGATGATCGACTCGCTCTCGATCCCCCTTCTTCCTTCTCAGGCCAGAGTCTGGGTTGCCGGTCTCGACATCGATGAACGGCGGGGGCTTGTCTACGCCGCCGGCAAGGAAGACCGGACTCTCAGCGTCATTTCCCTTCGGAACAGGATGATGATTGCGCGTCTTTCCCTCCCCTCTATCCCCTACACGTGTCTCGTATCGACCCGGCACGATCTCCTCTTCGTCTCCCTCTGGGGCGGAGCATCCATCGCGTTCATCGATCGGAACACGAACACGATCGTTCGTACCGTTCCGGTCGGAGATCATCCCTGCGACATGATCGAATCGCCGGATGGGCGCCGGCTTTTTGTCGCGAACGCGAACACCAACACCGTCTCGGTCGTCAATGTTGGTGAGGGGCGGGTCACGGAAACGCTCTCTTCAGCACTTGCTCCCGGCCTTCCTTACGGAAGCACGCCCAACGCCCTTGCGCTTTCCCCTAACGGACGAACGCTGTATATCGCAAATGCCGACAACAATTATCTTGCCGTCATGGATGTCAGCCGTCCGGGCATGGCCCGCTCCCTGGGGTTTATCCCCACCGGGTGGTATCCCACGTCGGTCCGCGTTCTGGCCTCCAGCGGGACGATCGTTGTCGCAAATGGCAAGGGGGGCGAATCAAAAGCAAATCCGGGCGGGCCCAATCCGGACAACCCAAGACAGTCCAGCGAATACATCGGTTCGCTTTTCCTGGGATCACTCTCACGCATCGATCCTCCCGACGATCGGGCTATGGCCGTCTTTACGCAGGCGGTGTATGCCAATTCGAAGATACACCATCCCCCCGTCACTCCCCCCGACCGTGGGTGGCTGACCGGCGGAAAGGACGCCCGTTCGCCCATCGAGCACGTCTTCTATATCATCAAAGAAAACCGGACGTATGACCAAGTGTTCGGGGATATGCCGGAAGGGAACGGCGATCCTTCACTTTGCCTCTTCGGGGAGGAAATCACCCCGAACCACCACGCTCTGGCCGGAGAATTCGTGCTGCTCGACAACTTCTACGCCGATGCGGAGGTAAGCGCAGACGGGCACAATTGGACGATGGGTGCGTATGCCACGGACTACACGGAGAAGACCTGGCCCACGTCGTACGGCGGGCGCGGGGGAGAATATGAGTTCGAAGGAGGATATCCGATCGTCTCTCCTTCGGGCGGTTACCTGTGGGACAACTGCTCCCGGCAGGGCATCTCCTACCGGACCTATGGAGAGTTCGTCGGGAATCCCGCCCGCGAAGGAGATTCCGCAAAAGCCCTGCTCCCAGTTCTTGCGGGGCATGTCGCTCCGTTCTGCAGAGGGTGGGACCTGCGCTATTCCGATATCAGCCGATACAAGGATTGGGAGAAAGAATTCAACCGGTACGAGCGGGAAGGGGGGCTTCCCCGGTTTCAAACGATCAAACTTCCGAACGATCACACCGAGGGAACGCACCGCGGGACGCTCACGCCTCGGGCATTCGTTGCGCAGAATGACGTTGCCCTGGGGATGATCGTCGAGAGAATATCGCACAGCCCCTATTGGACCTCATCCGCCATCTTCGTCGTCGAGGATGATGCACAGAACGGGGCCGACCATGTGGACGCGCACAGAACGGTTGCCCTTGTGATAAGCCCGTACACACGCAGGCATTTTGTCGACAGTGAATTATATTCCACCAGCAGCATGGTACGCACCATCGAGATGATCCTGGGACTCCCGCCCCTTTCTCAGTTTGACGCCGCTGCGACGCCGATGGACGCGTCGTTCACTTCCGTCCCCGATGTTCACCCGTATCGCCATAGAAGCGCAAGGATCGATCTGGAGGAGAAGAACAAACCCGGAGCGTTCGGGTGGAAGGAGAGCGAGGAGATGGATTTCACGCGCGAGGATGCCGCTCCCGATTTCCAATTCGGAGAGATCGTGTGGCGATCCGTCAAGGGGGATCAGGTTCCGATGCCGCCGCCTGTCAGGAGCGCGTTCGTCCGAGTGCCGGACGAGACCGACGATGACGGGGATTGATCTCGTGGTGCCGCGACGATCTTCCCACCACGCTTTCCTTCCTTTCGGTAGTCGATCTCCGACCCAAACATGCTGTGGGGAATGAGAAAGACGAGGAGCGTGACCACGGCGGCAACGGCAGCCCACAGTTCCGGTTTCGCTTTCCTCTTTAACGCATATGCCGCCCCCACCCATGCGAGGAAGGCCAGGAGCGTCTTGTTGTCCGTGAGATCCGTTCCCAGCGGCCATCCCGTCCAGTAGGCCCCGAATGCCTCCTTCTGTACGATGGGACCAAGAACCAGTCCCCCCAGGAACATCGTCCCCAGCGTCCATGCAGTAAGAGGTGCTGACATGCCTTTGGGGTCCCACAGGCTCAAGCCCGCGCGCGTGGAGAGGAGCATTGCGATGAAGATCAGGACGATGTGAATGATCAGGACCGGTGCCCGTATCGCCCCTTTGAATCTCATCACTGCAAACCTCTCTTCCGGCAGCATCAACCGCTGATCGCCGGCAACGATTGCCACGCAATACTCAACCTTGCCCGCCGGCGGTTGCCCGGGAAGCCATGAGGTCAGCGTGTCGCCGTGCCTTCT
This sequence comes from Ignavibacteriota bacterium, assembly GCA_003162635.1. GTDB lineage: Bacteria > Bacteroidota > Ignavibacteria > UBA10030 > UBA6906 > Fen-1260. The sequence continues at coordinate 46,304 of PMNE01000049.1, read as the reverse complement.
CATCGGGATCGAATCCCACTCGTCATCGCTTGGCACGCGCCTCCAGAGAACCCTTCCGAGTGCTGACGAATCACCGACGACGACCGCAACGGGCGCGTCCGACCCGCTCTCCCAGCTCTGCAAGAGGCGATAGCTCCCTTCATGCTCACCGAGCGAGAAGCGGCCTGACAGCGGGTACGTCGGCCCCGTGACCCGCTGAACGTACGCAGTTCCAACGGTCACGAAAAAAGCGATGATCCAGAGAAGAACAGATCGAGGCATGGTCTGCGGTCTTTTCATATTTCCGATACCTGGTTCATGCAAAGGGCCGGTCCGCTCCTGCGCACCGGCCCTTTGGTGTTCTTTTGTAGTTTCTCCCGCGTCAGGCGATCACCTCTGAGGGGGCTCTTGCAACGCTCGTCCCCCGAGAACTCTCGCACAGCGCGCCATCACAACGAATAAAGGAAATACTTGACCAGCTTCACCAGCTTCACGTCGTCCTTGATATCCTGGTTGTGATAGTCGGTCCAGAGATACTTCCCGCTCCCAATATGGTTCTCCACGATGACTCCGATAGCAGGGCTCGTTCCTCTGATAACGCCATAGATTTTGGCATTCGACGGAAGGTCCAAAAACTTCTCATACTCCGAAAGGTAACGGGGGTCAGTGGAATTCCATTTGGCAACGCTGAACCCGACGTAGCTGGACAAGTTCGCATCGAGGATTTGCAGGGAGTCGTTGGGCGTCAGGTCCTGCCCGTCAAACTGCTGGTAATTGCTCGTCCAGATTCTCTGCAGATGATAGTAATTGTAGTGCCCACCGTACATCTTCCCTCCGCCCGTGACGTAGCGGCCATAGACGCGAGAAAGAGGTGCATAGTTGTCACCGCCCTCTGTGCTACCATCGCAATCGGAGAAGACCAGGGAATATGTTCTAAGTTTGGCGAGCGCCTTGGCGGAGTCAGCCAGGACGGAATCCCGGAGGTCGTCGATATAGATCGAGTCGAAGACGGCAAATCCAATCGTATGGAGCACCGCCTCCAGCTGCTCAGCATCGGCCAGGACGACGAGGACTTTCAACGCCGTATTCTGGTGCAACCGAACAGGCGCGATGATCAGAGGGGTGGTCGACGCCGTCACCGTCACGGATATCGTCACCTGGAACGCGGTTCCTATTGATGCGAGAATTGTCTGGGCTCCCGCAGGGCTCTTAATCGTCGCTTTTCCCGAACTATCAGTATAGGCCTGGAAGGTCGGATCCGCATACGGAGGATTTTGCAACGCCACAAGCGCACCTCCCTGAACGACGCCGCTGGGATCCTGGACAGTAACGGAAACCGAATATGTGGGGACGGTCTGAACTGCCGTGGGACCGTTATCCTTTTTGTTGCACCCCCATTGCAGTACCAGAAACGTCGCCACGAACACCACTATCGCCTGCTTGATCGGTAGTCTCTGCATGATTCTTCCCTTTGGATTGTGCGTAGTGTGGATGCGATAACCCCCAACACGGAATCCGCTCTGCAATCCGGGGGGGACATTCCGCACAATCACATCCACAACACGTCCGATCGCAAAACCACAAGAAAACCGCGTGACGCCGAGGGACAAACTTCTCTACGATGGTAGCGAGGATACAAGGGAGAATCAAGATGGACCGTCGCACGTGTGCGCCATGTCACGCTGGGAAACGCAGGTCAGCATCCACCCCTGGACGCTGCCGGCTCTCGCGTTGCGTCGCGCGGTTGCATTCCGCGTCCCACTTCTGTACCTTCAGGCACTGGCACGCTGGTGCCAGCCCGTATTCTCCTGCCTCCGGCATGCGATTACCGCAGCCCCGTTCTTCACGACAAGTGTTGTCGGCTCCGTCCCGACCTGTCTGCGCCTCGATTCCGGCCATCACCAGGCGTAGGGCGTCCAGAAGGGAAAGCAATTCATGAGTATCAGTCAGCTTGCACGCTCGATCGCGGAATCGCCCACCCTCAGTCTCAACGAGCAAGCCCGCCTTCTTCGGGAAAAAGGGGAAGCGGTCATCCACCTGGGGATCGGCGAGCCGAAGAACAAGGCGCCCATCAACGCGATTCTCCAGTCTGCCGCCAAGTTGACCGCGGGAGACATCAAGTATACGCCCGTCGACGGGACCCCCTCGCTCAAGAAGGCCATTATTCGTTACACGGAGGAAAACTACGATCGCCTCGTCGGACCGGAGAATGTCATCGTTTCCGCCGGAGCGAAACAGTCCTTGTACAATCTTCTATTTACCCTGCTCAACCCTCAGGACGAAGTCATCCTCCTCGCGCCCTATTGGGTCAGCTACCCCGAAATGATCAAGATGGTCTATGGCCGCCCGGTCATCGTCGCATCGGAGGACGGACGATTCATTCCGCGGATGGAAGACATCGAGCGCGCCGTGAGTTCCTACACGCGGGCCATCATCGTCAACAGTCCGAATAATCCTTCCGGTGCTGTCTATCCCGAGTCATTCATCGCCGACATCGTCGCCTTTTGTGAGGCCCGCGGCATCTACCTTATCATGGACGATATCTATCACAAGCTCGTCTTCGACGGGAACGTGGCAGTCCCGGCGTACAGATATACCAAACGCGACATCGAATCGACAAAAATCATCACGATCAACGGCATTTCCAAGCTCTATGGAATGACCGGTTTCCGCATCGGCTGGACCGTTGCCAGCAGAGCTCTCAGCGCCGTCATGATCAATGTCCAATCGCAGACGACCTCGTGTACCTCGATCTTGCTCCAGGCCGCGGCAGAAGGGGCGCTGACGGGGTTGCAGAGTGCGGTTGATGCCCTCCGACTCATGTTGGAGAACAACCGGAACGTGATGATGCAGGAGTTGGGATCGTTGAACGGGGTGAAGACCGTCAAGCCGGGAGGAACATTCTACTGTCTCCCTGATTTTCGCGCGTACTCCTCCGATTCTGTCGCTCTGTCGCGGTTCCTCTTGTCCAAAGCGCTCGTGGTTACCGTCCCCGGCAAGGAATTCGGCATGGAGGGGCACCTCCGGTTGAGTTATGCGACCACGGTGAAGGACGTGAAGCAGGGAGTTGAGCGGATCACGTGGGCTCTTGATCCTTCGTCACCCAACGAAATCTATATCGGCGAACGAAAACTAGTGCGTGACTGGCTATGAACAACATCCTGAACATCTCCACCCCCGCCGAGGGGGAAGCGCGCGCATTGAGAAGCGACTACGGCCTGGAGAACCATGGCCTGACCAACCTGCGCATGGCATACTGGAACCTGCCGACCGAAGCGCTGTACGAAGAAGTGGCCTTCCGGCGCGAGGCGCGCATCACGCGGGGCGGTCCCATCGTCGCGCACACGGGAAAACACACAGCGCGCTCCGCATCTGACAAGTTCGTCGTGCGCGAAGCAAGCACGGAAGGGCGCATTTGGTGGGGGGAATACAACAGGCCGTTCAGCGGCGACAAGTTCGATGAGCTCTTCAGCCGCCTCCAGGGATTCCTGCAGGGGCGCGATGTGTTCGTCCAGGACTGTTTTGCGGGAGCCGATCCTGCGTATCGGATGCCGATCCGTGTGATCACGGAACTTGCGTGGCACAGTCACTTTGCGCGGAACATGTTTCTCCTTCCGCAGACGAAGGAAGAGTATCAACGGCATATTCCCGAATTCACGATCGTGTGTGCCCCGTCGTTCAAGGGAGTCCCGCAGATCGACAGCACGACATCCGGAACGTTTATCGTCCTGAATTTTGCGGCAAAGCTCTGCATCATCGGCAACACGGCGTATGCGGGAGAGATCAAGAAATCGGTCTTCACCATCCTGAACTACCTCCTTCCGCTCAACGGAGTCATGCCGATGCATTGCTCAGCGAACATCGGGCCTGACGGCGATGCAGCGGTGTTCTTCGGACTGTCGGGAACCGGAAAGACAACGCTGTCTGCGGACCCCCACCGCAAGCTCATCGGAGACGACGAGCACGGCTGGAGCGACGAAGGCGTGTTCAACTTCGAAGGGGGATGTTACGCGAAAGTGATTCAGCTCTCCGCTTCGGCGGAGCCGGAGATTCATGCGTGCACTGCGAAATACGGAACGATCCTTGAAAATGTGGTCTTCGACCCCGTGACGCGGATGATCGATTTGGACGACGATACGATAACGGAGAATACCCGCGCATCGTATCCGCTCACCTCCATCGACAATGCAGTTCCCGAAAAGGCCGGCGGACACCCCCGGACGATCATTCTCCTGACCTGCGATGCTTCCGGCGTGATGCCTCCCATCGCGCATTTGACGCCCGATCAGGCACTGTATCAGTTCATTTCAGGGTACACATCCAAGATTGCAGGGACGGAAGTTGGATTGGGCCGGGAACCGGAATTGACATTCAGCACCTGCTTTGGTGCGCCCTTCATGGTTCACCATCCGGCGTTCTATGCGGATCTCCTCAAGCGCAAGATCCTCAAGCACGGGGCCGAATGCTGGCTTGTCAATACGGGTTGGGTTGGAGGCCCGTACAACGTCGGCAAACGGATCAGCATCCGGTACACGCGCGCGCTCCTCAACGCAGCGCTCGACGGGTCCCTCCTTCGGGTTCCTGCGATCGTCGATCCCGTCTTCGGCTATCAGGTTCCGACGTCGTGCGAGGGAATCCCGCCGCACGTGCTCGCCCCCGCTGATTCCTGGGCCGACAAGGAGGGGTATATGCGGCGCTACAAGGAGCTTGCCGCCCGGTACGTCGAGAATTTCAAGAAATATGAAGAGGCCTGCCCCCCGGAAATCCGGAAAGCAGGCCCGAAGTTATGACGTCCCGCTGGCGCGACGCTCGTCCGTAGCATCAGGGAAACCGTTTACCGCGTCATGATGAATCCCTCAATGCTGAAGCTTCCCGGTCCCGCGAAGCAGAGAGCGAGCGCAACCGCAGCCAACACGATCGTGAACTCCATCCCCTGCCCCCCCTTGCCGTCGGAACTCAGGAAGAATCCTGCCGGCCGATGCACCTTCAGCGTCGCCACGGTCATCGCGATGAAAATGCCAAGACCTGCCAGTCTGGTGAAGAGCCCCAGCAAGATGCCGATTCCGCCCAGGAATTCCGTGAACGCGAGAACATAGAACAACGGGGGAGGGATCTTCATATAGGTGACGAACACATCTCTTGTTTTTTCGAGCCCCTGTCCTCCGAACCACCCCATCACCTTCTGCGCGCCGTGCGCAAAGATTACAGTGCCCAGCCCAAGGCGGGCGATGAGAAGCGCAAATGACACTGCTGTTTCGTGACCCATGCTATTCCTACCTCCTTTTCCTTATTTTGTGCCTTCGAATGTAATGGCGATTTTCACCTTTTCGCCGGCGACCAATCCCCCCGTTTCGATCTTGGCGTCCCACTTGACGCCGAAATCGAACCGGTTGATCTCCGTGATGGCCGACAATGCAATCACCGTCTTCCCCCATGCCTGCACGCGTCCCTTGTACACCGCATCGAGAACGACCGGCTTCGTGACGCCGCGGATGGTCAGGTCGCCTGCGATCCTGTACGTCGCTTCCCCGGTCTTCGAGAACGAGGTGCTCTTGAACGTTATTTCGGGATACTTCGCGGCATCGAGGAAATCAGGGGATTTGAGATGATTGTCACGCTTCTCGTTGTCCGTGAAGATGCTTGCCACCTTGATCGTCGCGGTAAGCGTCGCGTCGGAGAAGTCATCCTTCGACGTTGTGAATGTCGCGTCGAAGCTTTTGAAACTCCCCTCCACCTCGGAAATCACGAGATGCGCAACTGTGAATTTCACCGCGCTGTGCGCGAGATCCGTGTTCCAGGTCGTCTGGGCGGCGAGCGTCGACGTCGCAGCGATGAAGAGCGCAAAGACAAGTGCCGTTCTTTTCACCATAGTGTCTCTCCTTGTGCATGGATATGAGTATCTGTGAACTCGCAAATCCGCTTGCCGTTTTCCGCTCCCCCGGGGGGGAGGCGCTCTTCGTCACGAATGTGCTGAGAGGCCGGTCCCGAGTTTCTTCAAGAGCTGACTTAGTTCCGCTTGCTCGTTCCTTGTGAGGATGGAGGCCTTGTCCGCAACAAAACGTGCGTGCTGTGGAAATATCCTTTGGAAGAGCTCTTTCCCCTTTTCCGTCAATGCCACGTAAATGACCCTGCGATCCTCCTTACATGGCTGCCGCTCGACGAGGCCCTCCTTTTCAAGATTGTCGACTACGACGGTGATATTTCCTCCGCTGGTAAGCTGCTTCTTCGACAATTCCCCCAGCGTGATCCTGCCAAGATGGCCAAGCGATTCCAACGCGCCGAACTGGGGAAGCGTCAACCCGTATCGACGGATGTCCTCCTGGGTACATTGCGCGAACGTCGCCGCTGCGCGTGCAAGCTTTACCGACATCGACAGGGCAAGGTCAGCTTTCTTGCCGTAGGAGTGCGCCACGTCGTCACCAGTTTAAGTTTAAATAGTTCTAATTAGAATATATATAATTCAAACTGTATTGTCAAGCCCCTTCTCATGAGAACGGCACAATCCTTCCATTCCTTGGTTCCCTGCGCGAAAAACAGTATCTTTTCCCATGCTCATCCCCGCCATACGCTCCGCCGCCATATGGACCGCCATCGCCGCTCTTGTGATTGCGTGGTGCCCCCTCGTCGCGCTGCGCCGCTTGTTCGACCGGGATCCCGTGCGCTATGCCACCGGCCGACTCTTCCGCAATCTCGGGGTGGCCATGACCAAAGTGAATCCGGCATGGCGGATCCATGTTGATAGTTCGCTGGCCGGGGATCCCCATGCCCCCTACGTGGTTGTCAGCAACCATCAATCGCTCGCCGACATCCCCCTCCTCTCCCACCTGCCATGGGAAATGAAATGGGTTGCGAAGGAGGAGCTCTTCCGGGTTCCTTTCGTCGGTTGGATGATGCGCCTTGCGGGGGATATTGCGGTTGATCGTTCGGATCCCCGCAGCGGTGCGGCGATGCTTCTGGCGGCTCACAGGACCTTGCGGCGGAAATGCTCAGTCATGTTCTTCCCGGAGGGAACCCGTTCCAGGGATACGACGCTCGGCCGATTTCATGACGGCGCCTTTCACCTTGCCATCACGGCAGGCGTGTCCGTCCTTCCCGTCGTGATTGACGGATCCAGTCCCTGCCTCCCCCGGAACACGTGGAAATTCGGGCCGCCGGTGGACATCAACGTCCGCGTCCTCCCCGCTGCCCCGACGAGCGGTATGACCGCCGCGGATGCGCCCCGCCTTCGCGAGCAGGTCCGAAACATGATCCAGGCCCAATTGGATGAGTGGCATGCGGTGCGCACAGGCGGCGTGCCGCTGCGAGACTCTTCCGACCGCTCCTCCGCGTAAACCTGCGGTTGCCGCGAAAACGGAACGACCCAACCAGCACTCGCTGATCGGGTCGTTGACTCCATCCCCGCCCGGATTCAGGCGGCAACGTGCGCGCTGAGCTTCTCGAGCAGATTCTTCTTGGGAACTGCGCCGATAATCTGCTCCACGACTTTCCCCCCCCGAAAGATCATGATCGTCGGGATGCTCCGGATCCCAAACTGCATCGACGTCTCCGGATTTTGGTCGACATCGATCTTCCCCACTTTGAGTTTTCCGTCGAATTCCGCCGCGATCTCCTCCACGACAGGCGCGACCATCTTGCACGGACCACACCACACGGCCCAGAAATCGACCAGAACAGGAACGGCCGATTCCAGGACTTCGCTCTTGAAATTAGCATCTGTGAACTCAATAGGTTTCATGCTTGCTCCTTACGGAAGACGCACCGTGCTGGTGCGGTTTGCTGTGATTGGAAACGGACCTTCTCTACTGACTGTTGAAATGCACGCATTCCGGCCCGAGCGCCTTTTGGACATCCTCCAGGAAGCTCTTCGATGGCTCAATCGCATAGCGCCGGGTGTGGAAACGCAGGACTGCATCGGCGTCCCGGACATTGATATAACAAGGACATGAGCCCTTATGTTCCTCAAATATCTCCCGGAGACGGCTGACGGTGTTTTCCTCCACTTTCCCCAGGGTAATCGACAGGGTGACGCTCTTCGTGAACTTTTCCCGCACCTTCTCCAGGGGGACAACCTCATTGACGAGGATCTTCAGCACGTCCCCGTTGACTTCCCCTTTTCCGATGACCATGATCATCTCATCGGGTTGCAGCAGAGACTGGAACTTGGCGTAGGTATCGGCAAACACAATGCACTCGCCCCGGCCGGTAAAATCCTCAAGGGAGAGGAATGCCATCGTGTTGTTCCGCTTGTCGATCTTCTTCTTCACGGACACAACGATTCCGCATGCCCTCACACTCGCGCTTCCATGAACCGAGGAGGGATCGCCCATGCTCACTGTGGCAAACTCTTCGATCTCTCTCTTGAATTTCATCAGGGGATGCCCGGAAACAAAGAACCCCAGGACCGACTTCTCCCGGGCAAGCTTTTCTGCATCGATCCAGGGGGATATCTCGTTCATGGCCGGGTAGACCGCCTGCGCCGCCGGGCCGTTCGATTCAAACAGACTCGACTGTCCTTCCTGCGCGCTCGCCTGGACGGACTGCGCGAACGATGCCGCCCGTTCTACGTTGTCCATGTATGCGGCCCGATGCGCTCCCATGGAATCGAAAGCACCGGCCTGCACCAGGCTTTCGAGGCATTTCTTGTTCACGAGGCGGAGATCGACGCGGCTGCAGAAGTCGAAGATGTTGAGGAATCTTCCCCCCTCGCCGCGGGCGCGCAGAACTGTCTCAATCGCGCTCTCCCCCACGTTCTTGATCGCGCATAATCCGAACCGGATCCTTCCGGCGATGACGCTGAAATCGTTACTGCTTTCGTTCACATCCGGCGGCAGCACGTCGATCCCCATCTTCCGGCAATCTTCGATGAGCTTGACGATCTTCTCCGTACTCCCGATTTCCGACGAGAGCGTCGCTGCCATGAACTCCGCAGCATAGTGGGCTTTCAGATAGGCAGTCTGATATGCGATGACCGTATAGGCAACGCTGTGCGACTTGTTGAAGCCGTAGGAAGCGAATTTTTCGATCAGGTCGAAGATCTCACCCGCGATCTTCTTCGGCGTCCCCAGAGCAGCGGCCCCATCCGTGAACTCCTTCTTCAGGGCGGCCATGAGGTTCTTGTCCTTCTTTCCCATCGCCCGCCTCATCAGGTCGGCCTTCGCCAGTGTGAAGCCGGCGATGTCGCTCCCGATCTTCATCACCTGCTCCTGGTAGACGATCACGCCGTACGTCTCGCGCAAAACGGGTTCAAGTTTCGGATCAAGGTAGGTGATCTTCTGCGTGCCGTGCTTGCGCGCGATAAAATCGCCGATCATTTCCATTGGTCCGGGGCGGTACAGGGCGTTCATCGCCACAAGATCGGAAATGCACGTCGGCTTGAGCTTTCGCAGCCAGTCCTGCATCCCGGACGATTCAAACTGGAAGAGGGCGACCGTGTCCCCGCGGGCAAACAGGTCGAATGCTTTCGCGTCGTCTTCCGGCAGGGCATCCAGATCGAGTGACACGCCGTGGTTTTCCCTGATCATCCGGAGGCAGTTTTCCATCACGGAGAGGGTCCGCAGGCCAAGGAAGTCCATCTTGAGCAATCCCGCCGCTTCAAGGTCCTTCATGCTGTACTGCGTCATGACCTCGGTGTTCGGCGTTTTGTACAGGGGAACGTAGTCGCTGATGTTCCCCGGCGCGATCACCACGCCCGCCGCATGCATCCCGGCGTTTCGGTTCATCCCCTCCAGAACAAGCGAGGCGCTGACAAGCGTCTGAATCTTCGGGTCGGTGCTGTCCTTCACCCATCTCAGGTCAGGAATCGTCTCTAGCGCCTCCGCGAGAGGGCGGACCTTCCCCTGTTCCACCGGAATCTGCTTCGTGATGGACTCCACGATTGCCAGGGGGATCCCCAAAACCCGGCCGACATCCTTCAGGACCGCGCGTGACGAAAGAGTTCCGAACGTGATGATCTGCGATACCGAATCCTCACCGTACTTCTCGCGGACATATTTGATGACGAGGTCCCGCTTGTTATCAGCAAAATCGACGTCGATATCAGGCATGCTGACACGATCGGGGTTCAAGAACCGCTCAAAGAGAAGATTGTACTTGATCGGGTCAACGTTTGTGATTTCAAGGGAATAAGAGACCACACTTCCCGCAGCACTTCCTCTTCCCGGACCGACACACACGCCCATCTCGCGGGCAGCGTGGATGAAGTCCTGGACGATCAGGAAGTACCCGGAATACCCCATCCGCGTGATAACGTCAAGTTCATGCTGCAACCGTGCCTGGAGCGCTTCGTCCGCGGCGGGATAGCGCCGTGCAAAGCCCTTCCTCGCCAGCGACACGAAATACTCGTCCAGAGTGACGGATCCGGATTCCGCCGGGATGGGGAACCTGGGCATATGGTTGGCCCCAAGTTCAAGCACGAGATTGCACTTCTCCGCCACTTCAAGCGTAGATTCAATTGCCTCCGGGTAATCCTTGAACAGCTCGACCATTTCAGCAGTCGACTTGAAGTATGCCTGATCGGTTTGATAGCGCAACTGTGTGTACTCGGACGTGCTGCTTGAACTGGCATCCGGGATGAACAGCATGATATTATGGGCGAGCGCGTGTTCACGCTTGAGGTAGTGCACATCATTGGTGCAGATGAGCTTGAGGCCGAGCTCCTTTGCCAAGGCAGGGGCTTTCTCCCGAATCGTCTTCTCCCGGTCGATCCCGTGATTCTGGATCTCGATATAGAAATCTTCGCCAAAAATCTCCTTGTAAATCTGCGCGGCAGCATACGCCTCCGCATCGTTCCCGGAAGCCAGGTGAGCGGACACCACGCCTCCTGCGCAGGCAGAAAGAGCGATCAATCCGTCCCTGTACTGCCGTAAGACCTCCGTGTCGATCCGCGGCTTGTAGTAAAAACCCTCCAAATGCGCAATGGTGCACAGCTTCTGAAGATTCCGGAAGCCGGTGGCATCTTTGGCGAGCAAAACAAGGTGATGGTACGCCCCCCGCTTCCCCCCGGACTCCGTCTCCTGGCGCGACTTCTCTCTCCGGTCCCCTTTTGTCACGATATACGCTTCCATACCGATGATCGGCTTCACCCCGGCTTTCTTCGCCTTCTTGTAGAACTCAATGGCGCCGAACATCACGCCGTGGTCGGTCAGCGCGACCGCCGGCATATTGTTCTCCACCGCGGCATGGACCAGATCCTCAACGCGGCACGCGGCGTCAAGCAGACTGTAGTGAGAATGATTGTGAAGATGGACGAATTGAGTCATTGCCTTCTGTTGAAAGACGCCGAATTGTAGAGAAGCAGGAGCCGAAAAGCAAGAGGCGGGACGGACAACTTATTCACAACTTTTGCCTGCAGCACGCAGAAAAACGGCAGGACTGCAGAGTCGTTTCTTCACCCCAACAGGGGTATAACCTTGTCATGCACGACGAAAGAGCTTCCCGTTCATGAGAAGTTTATGGAGAGCAGTTTCTGCTCCGTCATCTCCTCCATGGCAAAGCGGACACCTTCGCGCCCAAGTCCTGATTCCTTGATCCCTCCGTACGGCATGTGGTCCACGCGAAAGGCCGAGGAATCGTTGATGATCACTCCTCCAACCTCAAGCTCCCTGTACGCAGTGAATATGTCGGAAGCGCTGTTGGTGAAAACGCCAGCCTGGAGTCCGAAGCTCGATGCATTGACCGACGCCACAGCTTCCTTGAAATCGGTGTATCGATCAATGGTCACCACCGGCGCGAATGCTTCCTGGCAGCTCACCTTCATGGTTGGCTGCACCCCCGTCAGAACCGTCGGCTCGAAGAAAGAGCCCTTTCTTTTCCCCCCACAGAGGAGCTCTGCCCCGCCGTCGAGCGCCTCCGCGATCCAGGATTCGATCCTCTTTGCGGCCTGCTCGTCTATCATCGGCCCCACCACGGTGCGATCATCCATCGGATCGCCGACTGCCAGCGACGTGGTCATCTTGACAAATTTCGCAATAAACGCGTCTGCGATGCTCTCGTGAAGAAAGATCCTTTGCACCGAGATACATGACTGCCCGGCGTTCCCAAATGCCCCTTGAAGGATCTTCTGCCGCGCCTCATCCAGATTGGCATCTGGTGCAACAATAACCGCCGCGTTTCCCCCAAGTTCCAGGCAAACCTTCTTGCGTCCGGCTCGGACCTTTATCCCCCATCCAACCACCGGACTTCCCGTGAAACTGACAAGCTTAATTCGTTTATCCGTAATGAGTTGTTCCGCTTCACTTCCCTCACATATAACCATATTGACAGCACCGGGAGCGATGCCGCACGAGCACAGAATCTCCCCAAGCAGGAGCGCCGTCTGCGGCGCTTTCGATGACGGCTTCAGCACAACGGTATTCCCTGTCGCCATTGCGGGAGCGACTTTATGGGCCACGAGGTTCAGCGGAAAGTTGAACGGCGTAATTCCCGCAACCACCCCAAGCGGGAAGCGGCGCACCAGTGCGCTCCTGTCCCCCCCTTGAGGAAGAAGATCAAGCGGGATGACCTCCCCGTACATCCTCTTCGCCTCTTCGGCGGCGGTCCGGAAGACGAACGTGGACCGTTCCACCTCCGCTCGTGAAAACGAAATTGGTTTCCCGGTCTCCTCGGTTATCATGCGGGCGAACTCCGCCTTCTTCTTGTCAATGCTCTCTGCAACCGAATCCAGGAGAGCTGCGCGCTCCCCCGAGGAAAGCCGCCGGGTCACATCGAACGCCTCCGCGGCCGCACCGATCGCATCGTCGATATCGTCCGACGATGCCTGGCAGACCTCGGCGACCGCTTCAGTCCGGTACGGATTGAACACCCGACGTTTGACTCCTGAACTTCTCCATTCACCATTGACAAGAAACTTCACCGCTTTCATGGCGCCACCCATCACGAAAGGAATGATCGAATCGTCGCTGCCAGGTTTCCTCTGTCCACAAGCGTTCTTTCACCGCTTCGCCTGTTCTTTATTTCGATCTTTCCGGCAGCGAGGTTCTTCTCCCCGATGATCACCTGCAAGGGCATCCCGAGGAGATCGGCATCCTTGAACTTGAATCCGGGGCTGATGTCCTTTCGATCGTCGAACAGAACATCGAATCCATCCGCCTGCAGTTCCTCATAGATCGATTCCGCGGCATCCGCCACCGCCTGGCTCTTCATGGCGACGCCGATCACATGCAGATCAAAAGGAGCGAGGGCCTTGTCCCAGATGATCCCATTCGCATCGTGATTCTGCTCGATATGGCACGCAACGATGCGTTCAATCCCTATCCCGTAACTCCCCATGATGATGGATGCTTCCTTCCCGTTTTCGTCGAGAAAGGTCGCATGAAGGGCATCCGCATACTTCGTTCCGAGTTTGAAGATATGGCCAAGCTCGATTCCCTTCACGATCCGCAAGGGGCCCCCGCCGTTCGGCGCCTGCTCGCCTTCGCGCACGGTCCTGAGGTCATGATAGCCGTCAATCACGCAATCGCGTTTCAGATCGATGTTCTTCACATGATAGTCGTTACGGTTCGCGCCACTGATAAGGCCGTTGGCTCCCTCAAGCCGCTTATCCGCCAGAATCGTGAATCCCTTCAAGCCGACAGGCCCAATAGAACCGCCGTCAGCCCCCGTCAGTGCAAGGAGACGCTCTGCTTCCATCGGATGCACATCCAATCCCAGAACACTACCCAGTTTCGCCTCATTCAACTCGTCGTTTCCCATCATCAGGACCAGGATGGGCTTCTCGCCTCCCCAGTAGACCACCGATTTCGCCAGCCGCGCTTCGTCAACCTTCAGGAATGCCACAAGTTCATCGATCGTCTTGACGCCAGGCGTGTGTATCTCTTCCACGGGAGGGTTCTCTGAGTGCCGAACGCCCTTCGGCACGTCGGACGACGCAACTTCCACGTTTGCCGCATACCGGCCGTCTGCAGAGAGGGCGATGACATCTTCGCCAGCATCCGACTCCATCATAAACTCCTGCGAGCCGGTTCCCCCCATGGCCCCGCTCGATGCGCCGACGACAAAGAAACGCAGTCCGCATCGCGTGAATATCTTCTTGTATGCCTCCGCATGGAGCGTGTAGGCATGGTCTAANNGGCATCGCCTTGTACGAGGAGATGTGGTTCTTCGCCAGCCAACAAATCACTTCCTCATGCGTCGGCGCCAGGACAAGAGGCCGATTCTTGAGATGGAAGAGCGTGTCCCCGAACGCCTTGACACGGCCTGTTTGTTCCCAGAGTTCGACAGGGCTCAGCGCAGGAAGGTGAAATTCCTGACCCCCGATCGCGTCCATCTCTTCCCGCACGATGGCGGCCGCCTTGTTCAGCGCCCGCAGCCCGAGAGGCAAGAACGCATACACACCCGCCGCAAGAGCCCTGATCATCCCTGCGCGGATCATGAGCTGGTGACTGGGGATGACGGCATCTGCCGGGGTCTCTTTGACGGTAGGGACAAATCCAGTGCTTAGACGCATGGGAAAAGAAGTACGATCGGAAATGGGAAAAGGAGGTGAACGTTGAAAGATAGGAAAGAATGAAGTGATAATCCAGCAGGCGCCGGACATCGATGGCCGAGGAGGGAAAAGGTCGGCGCCTTCCCGATTTGCTTGTCCGGTTATCCCGGCTTCTTTATCCCAAGGAGGCGGGGGTATTCCTCGCGCAGGGCCTGTTCCCTGATCTGTATCACTTCCTTCGGCAAGAAGCTATTCATGTTCATGTTGGGAATACCCGTGACCTTCACCTCCTCCACAACAAATTCTGGCTTCCCTCCTTTGCCGATAAAATATCCTTTTACATCGGCATCAAAGACCAGGTTTTCACCGGCGGTCCTGCGTGTCACCTTCGTCTTGAATCTCACAGGCATTCTGATTGTCGGCGGAGTTCCGCCTCTACGCAATTTGTCAAGGAATCCCATAACCTCCCCTTCCGAATCTTGAGGCGTTCCAGATCCTCACACNNTGCAGAATTGCAAGGCAACCCGAGTTCCTGCTTCTCCTCACTCCCCGTTCTTCGTCAAACCGATCCGTTCCACAATCAGGGCGGATCCTTCCCCTCCACCGATACAAAGGGCGGCCAGTCCGCGCTTCGCATGACGCTGCTCCAACGCGTGTAACAGTGTCACAAGGATACGCGCGCCCGATGCCCCGAGCGGATGACCGATCGCCACCGCCCCGCCGTTGACGTTCAGTTTTTCCTGATCTAATCCGGCGATCCTCTTGACGGCGAGCGCAACAACCGCGAAGGCCTCGTTGACCTCGAACAGATCGATCTGTGAGAGAGAGAGCCCCGCCTTTGTCAGGACTTTCGGGATCACGTCGGCGGGCGCCGTGGTGAACCACAGAGGTTCTTTGGCGAACGAAGCCTGCGCGACAATTCGCGCCAGGGGCTTGCACCCGAGCTGTTCGGCCTTTGCAGCGGACATCACGACAAGCGCCGCCGCTCCGTCATTGATATTCGAAGCATTTGCTGCAGTGACCGTTCCATCCTTGAGAAACGCCGGCTTCAACCCGGGAATCTTGGCGAAGTCTGTCTTGAACACGTCCTCATCATCGACGACGAAAGAGACGTCGCCCTTCCGCCCCTTGATCTCCACTCCAATGATCTCCTGCTTGAATCTTCCGGCCTTCTGGGCTTCCTGTGCGCGGGTGTAGCTAAGGACGGCGTATTCATCCTGCATTGCACGAGTGATCCCCATCTCCTGCGCGCACCTTTCCGCGGCATTGCCCATGGGAACGTTGTCATACACGTCGACCAGTCCGTCGCGCATGATGGCATCCTGGACCTCGCCATTACCCACCCGGTAGCCCTCCCGCGCCTTGGCGAGCAGGTAGGGCGCGTTCGACATGCTCTCCATCCCGCCGGCTACGACAACCTCCGCGTCTCCCAGAATCACGGCCTGGGCCGCCAGCATGACGGATTTCAACCCAGACCCGCACACTTTATTGATGGTCATGCACTCGACAGAGGGGGGAAGTCCGGCGAAGATCGATGCCTGTCGGGCCGGTGCCTGACCCACACCCGCCTGGAGGACGTTTCCCATAATGACCTCATCGACGTCTTCGCCCTTAATGCCCGCACGGCGCACGGCCTCTTTGATAACGATCGCACCGAGACGCGGCGCCGGGATGGAGCTGAGCGTCCCGCGGAAACTGCCGACCGGTGTTCTGCATGCACTGACAATCACTGCTTCGTTGAGCGCCATGCCAATTCACCCTTCAGAAAATTCTACGAACGACGACCTGTGGACTCACTCCCTTTCGTACGCGTTGCACAGCTATTGTCTTTGTTTGTTGAACGTGTCTCCGTAAAGTTTATCGGCACACTCAGGACAGATTCCGTGGGTCAATGTCGGGGCACCAGAATCGATCAGATACTTCTCGATCGGCAGCCATTGGCCATCTTCTGTCCGGAACTTCTTGCAATTCGCGCAAAGGGGAAGCATCTGTTCCAATTCTTGAATGTGTCTCTCCTCAGCCTGCTCGTTCTTTATGATCTTCATGAAACCGAAGATAAGAAACGAGATACCGACAGCGTCCGCGCTATTGCCAATGACATCAATAATCGACTCGAAGGAACCGATGGGCATGCCAACATATTCAGACAGCCGAATACTTGGATGCTCGACCAGCATATCACACATGTGGCTCACAACGAGAAGCACAATCGCCGGAAGGAGGGGTCTCAATGAATAGAAACGCAGCTTCTCCCTCCAGAGCAAGTAGAATGTGCTCATGAGAAGAATTGCGGAAATCGAGTCTATAATGAATGTTGCGTACATCGTTGTGCTTCCTCTTTATAGCTTATGTCGTCGCGAGGGGAAAAGAGACGAGGCTTCCAACACCCGACCAACGAACGGCGGCTCGCGCCAAAGATCACGGAGAGGAAGTTTCACGATATGATAGTAGGGCTTTTCTCTCAGATCATCAAGAACGAGCTCAGAATGACAGGTAAACGAAACGACCTGGCGTTCCAGGCCTCTCACTCTTTATACTATTTTTATACCAGATGCCCTCTTTGTTTACACTTCCTTGATTGTATCCCCTTTTTTCCCGAACATTATCACCGATTCCATCTCACCAAAGGTGGGAAGACCTATGGGAGTTGGGGCGCTTTTCGTTGTTCTGGCTATTCTCCTCTACTTTCTGCACACCGCGATATTCCATCGACGCATGCGGAAGAAGTGAGAAAGGGGTACCAGCGCTCACAGAGCGCAGCCCCGCGAGGAACGGCGTCGAAAACTGTCTCATTCGAAGTCCCGCAGACACTTTCTCCAGTTATCAGGGCTATTGTCTCCGATGAAGAAGATATCACTCGATCTTGGTCCAACCGGCAAAAACCTTCCCATGAAGAAAGTGAGGGTGGTGGTGATAACCACCGTCATGCTTTCGTTCATCTCGTATTGGAGGGCGTCTGCGATAGTTCTCTCGGACCTCGCTTCGAGCGCCTACTATGCTCTCGGCATCGCAGTGAAGGCGGTGGGGCCCTCCGCCCCCTGGTTCATTCTCTTTGTCATGGTGTTCGCCTATGGCATCCGCGCTGTGTACATCGAATCGTCCAGCATGTTTGTCCGGGGAGGGGTCTACCGCGTTGTCCACGAGGCGCTGGGCGAAACGGCGGCAAAGTTCTCAGTTTCAGCGTTGCTTTTTGATTACCTCATCACCGCTCCGATCAGCGCTGTAGCGGCCGGCCAGTACATCTCCGGCCTTGTGAACTCCTTGCTCCCCTATGTCCGCCCTGGCCTTACAATTCCCACCGGGCTCAGCTCGACGCTGATCGCGGTCGTTATCGAACTGTACTTCTGGCGGAAGAATATTATCGGCATTGAAGAGTCAAGCGAGAAAGCTCTCAGGATCTTCCAGGTGACCGCGGTCCTTGCGGTCGTCCTTTTCGTCTGGTCGATCGTGACGATTGTCGTTCGGGGCGCTTCTCTTCCCCCGTTCACCGTCGCTCTCTCCGATGATGCGCTTGGTCTCCTGAAGGGAATCGATTGGCTGAAGACGGTCGGTGCGGTGGGCATCCTGGTGGGGATGGGACATTCGATTCTTGCCGTCAGCGGCGAGGAAACACTTGCGCAGGTGTACAGGGAGATCGAAGCGCCGAAGCTCCCCAACCTCCTCAAGACAGGGATGATCATATTCCTGTTTGCCCTCTTCTTCACGGGATTCAATTCCTTGTTTGCCAGCATGATCGTACCGCAGCGTGAATTGATCGGTGAATACAACGACAACGCCCTGAGCGGGCTCGCGATGCATCTGGTGGGCAGTCGCGCGTTTCTGCTCGGACTCCAGGCTTTCGTCGTGGTTGTCGGCTTTCTCATCCTTGCGGGAGCAGTCAACACTGCGCTGATCGGCGCGAACAGCGTTCTCAACAGGGTTGCAGAAGACGGGGTGCTGCACAATTGGTTCCGCAGACCGCACGAGAAATACGGAACCTCCTATCGAATTCTTCACACGCTCGCGATTCTCCAGCTCTTCATCATCATCGTCTCACGCGGGGACGTCTTCCTTTTGGGCGAGGCCTATGCCTTTGGTGTGGTCTGGAGCTTTGTGATGAAGGCGTATTCGATGATTATCCTCCGTTACAAGATGAAGAACGGCCGTGAATGGCGGGTCCCGTTCAACGTCACAATCGGCAAAGTCGAGATTCCCATCGGACTTGGCTCGGTATTCACTGTGCTCTTCCTTCTTGGCATCGTGAATCTCTTCACGAAACCGTATGCCACGGTGGGGGGCATCAGTTTCACCATCGTTCTCTACATTGCATTCGGGTTCTCCGAACGCGCGAACAAGAGGCGGGCGGCTGCGCAGAGCCACGAGCTGGAGCGATTCAATGTGAACGGCCAGGACCTCCTTACCGTCGAGGCGATCGGCTGCAGGCATCAGCTCAGGAAGTTGGTTGCCGCCAGCGCCCCCAACCGTCTCTATCAGCTCCAGAAATGCCTTAAGGAAAACGATCCGGAGACGACGGACATCATTGTCATGCATGCAAAGGTCCTCGCTGACAAGGAGAGGGCTACCGTCGAGAATTCCATCAGCAAGGAACAGGCCGAACTCTTCAGTGAGGTGATAAAGCTTGCTGAACGGGAAGGCAAGACGGTCCTGCCCATCGTCGTTCCGACGAACAACGCCCTCTACGCTGTTGCTCAGACCGCTGCCCAGTTGGGGGTGGACGAAGTCTTCCTCGGGGGATCCGGGCGATACCCGGCGGACTATCTCATCGAACAATTTGCCATTTACTGGGGGATGGTCCAGGCAGACGGAGAGAAGAAACTCACCGTGAGAACACTTGACGCGAAGCGTGAAGTGAGGCAGGAATTGTAGTCGAAATCGCTTGGGGCTGTTTCACGGCGACAGGATCGCCATGGGAACATCTCTACGCATGATTCGGATTGACGAGAACGGACCCCCCCCCGCATTCAACAAGAGCGCTTCTTTACNNCGGACCTGTCCGCCATCTTTTTGGCGGACCTGTCCGCCGTCTTTTTGGCGGACCTGTCCGCCGTCTCTATGGCGGAGGCGGATGCGCCTTCGGCGCAGAACTGCTCCGAAGTGCCCTCGGCGTGACTCGAACACGCGACCTGCGGTTTAGGAAACCGACGCTCTATCCATCTGAGCTACGAGGGCGAACAATTGACAATGGACAACGGACAACGGACAATGGAGAACCGTAGAGCATAACCCGCCACGAACCTCAAGAGAGAAATCGTCGCTCTCTCCATGTTGAGGGCCGCCCCAGCCGGACCAAAATCCCGTCTTGCCGCGATGCTTTCTGGGGGGGCCGTTCTCCGGCGGGACTGAGCTACGTGGGCAACGACCAAACATTCCAACGATGCCAAACTGATCCATAATATACGAAACAGGAATCCCCCTTTCAATCCTCGCTTTCGTTCCCTCCAAACGTTCTCTCGACACTCCTTTGCGCGATCCCGCCGGATTGACCTCCGCCCTTGCATTGTGTTTGTCCCGCAGCATCAGTACATTTTTGCATGTTGAAGATTTCCCCTACAGTCGTCCTTCCTGCGCTCATCCTGGCCGCAACCTCCCTCGCATCCGGACAAGCAGTCGATGCCCCATTCGAATTTCTCTCGATCAAGGAAGGGCTCTCCCAAAGCACCGTGCATTCCATTACACAGGACCGGGACGGCTACATGTGGTTTGGGACGGAAGATGGTCTCAACCGCTACGACGGCTATGAATTCACGGTTTTCCGTCATCAGCCGGAGGAAAGCAACTCGCTCGCCGACAATTATGTTCAATCGCTGTGCTCTGCCAGTGATGGTACGCTCTGGGTCGGTACGAGGAACGGGGCGGGCATGTGGCACAACGCCCGCGGTCTCTTCTCACGCCTCCCGCGCGATCTCCCCCACTCGGAGGCCCTTACAAAAGGCGAGTGTCGATCGATCATCGAGGACAGGGAGCAAACGGTCTGGTTTGCGACCGCCTCCGGCCTTGTCTCGTACAACCCTTCCTCTCGTGTCTGCACGACGTACCGCCACGATGTCGATCAGTCGGCCGGTCTTCCCGGCGATGACGTGCGGTGCGTCTGTGAAGACAGCGCGGGAACGATATGGTGCGGCATCTCCAAAGCGGGCCTCCTGACATCCCTTGACCGGCGCAGCGGAACGTTTTCACAATATCCCGTTCCCGGCGGCCACGATGTCTGGACGCTCTGCGAAGTGAAGCCCGGTCTCCTGTGGATCGGAACTTATGACAGCAGAATCTACGAGTTCGATTCGCACACTCACACTTTTCTCCATCCCGGGGGTCGGGCACCAGGCGGGTTGATTGATCAGCACGCCTGGAACATGTGGAAGGAACCAAATGGCGATGTGTGGGTCGGGACCGGCGGATCGGGCCTCTTCGATGTGAGGGGCGGGGGACGCGAAAGTGTTCATTATGCGCCGGGAGACAGATACATCCTTTCACTCTTCGAGGATAACACGAAGCTCCTCTGGGTGGGCACCGGGAAAGGAATCTGCAAATACGATGGTAAACGAAAACGATTCACATCGTATTCCCTTCCGGAGAAGCCGAAGGATGCGGACAGGGACATCTGGGCATTCTATGAATGCGCAAACGGTTCACTCCTCGCTGGAACAAACAACAATGTCGCACTCTGTGACCGTGTCCACGGCACACTCGCCCCTTGTGGACTCTCAGGACACGTCATCCGATCCCTCTACGAGGATCGGGGTGGCATACTCTGGGCGGGAACATTGGGAAGCGGCCTTATCGCCTGGAACACAGCCCGCAATACGATGCGCTCATTCACCACGCAACTGCCGCCGGGGCGCGCCCTGAGCGATGATGCGGTGACCTGCATCCATGAGGGCCGCGATGGGCGATTCTGGCTCGGAACGGCAAGCGGCGGATTGGACCTGCTCGACCGGACAACAGGTGCCGTCACATGGTTCCGGCATGATCCCGATGACCCACAGTCTCTCAGCGACAATGAGGTATTGTGCCTCTCACCTGCGGATGATGGGTCCCTGTGGATCGGCACGGGCAACGGTCTCGACAAGTTCGATCCGGCGCGGCTGCACTTTGCCAGATACAGCCACGATCCCAATCGCCCTGGAAGCCTGAGCAGCAGTCGGGTGTACAGCATCCTGACCGATTCACATGGTATTTTCTGGGTTGGAACCGCCGGAGGCTTGAACAAGTTCGATCCGGCAACAGGCGGCTTTCACGCCTATATGGAACGGGATGGCCTTCCGAACGATGTCATCTACGGCATTCTCGAAGACGGCCAGGGACATCTTTGGCTCAGTACGAACAAGGGGATATCCCGGTTCGATCCGGAACATCAGCTATTTCACGCGTACGACATCCGGGACGGTCTTCAAAGCAGCGAATTCAATGCAGGGGCATTCCTCAAGACCAGGCAGGGCGAAATGTTCTTCGGCGGCGTGAACGGGCTGAACAGTTTCATCCCAAATCAGGTCATCGACAACCCGCACCCTCCCCCCATCGTTTTCACGGACTTCCGCGTCTTCGATAAGTCAGTGAATCTTCCCGAGATCCTGTTCCGCCAGGGAATGATCGAGCTCGCCTCTTCCGATAATTTTTTCTCGGTTGAATTCGCGGCTCTCGACTTCTCTTCCCCCGAAAAGAACCGCTATGCGTACAAACTTGAAGGATTTGACAAGGATTGGGTGAGTTCCGGAACACGCCGTTACGCAGCATACACGAATCTCGATCCGGGGGAGTACGTGCTGCACGTGCGCGGGAGTAATAACGACGGGGTCTGGAACACGGAGGGAGCAGCGCTCATCATCCGCGTCGTTCCGCCAATCTGGAAGACGTGGTGGTTCAGGGCGCTGGCCTTCCTCCTTGTCGTTTCATCAGCAGGCGCCGTCGTTCTGCAGCGCTTCCGTCTTCTGGCGAGCCGCGCGGCCGCACATCAGGAGATGACCCGCCAGCTCATCGATTTTCAGGAGAACGAGCGAAAGCGGATCGGAGCGGGCCTTCACGACGGTCTCGGACAGAATCTCCTGATGATTAAGAATCTCGCCGTGCTCGGCCTGAACGCAGGGAGCAACAATGAAAGCACGAAGGAACAATTGAACGACATTTCCTCGCTCTCCTCACAAGCCCTCGCGGAAGTCCGGGAGATCTCCTACAATCTTCGTCCGTATCAGCTCGATCGCCTCGGACTCACCGGTGCGCTACAGTCGGTCGTCAACCGGATTGCCACATCCTCAGGCATTCCCTTCACTGTGGAAATGGACAATATCGACGGCCTCCTGCTGAAGCAGCAGGAAATCAATGTCTTCCGGATCGTCCAGGAGACGATGACGAATATCGTCAAGCATTCCCATGCCGCCCATGCCGCCGTCCGCATCCGGCGGACCGGCGATACTGTTGTGCTTGCCGTATCGGATGACGGCGTTGGCTTCGAGAGCGGGAAACAGGGATTCGGTCTGACGAGCATGGCGGAGCGGGTGCGCATTCTGGGAGGATCCCTCGATGTCGATTCCGCCCCCAAGTCCGGAACGCGCATTACGGCGCGGATCCCTCTTCCCGGGAGACGTCCATGAGCACAAAGATTACCGTCTTGATTGCCGACGACCATCCCGTGTTTCGCAGGGGCCTCTCGCATATCATCGGCACAGATCAGGAATTGCTTATCATCGGAGAGGCGTCCAACGGTGACGAGGCGCTTGCGCTCATCGAGGAGAAGAAGCCTGATGTTGCCCTGCTCGATGTGGAAATGCCGGGGAAGAGCGGCCTGGAAGTGGCGCGAATCTCCCAGGACCGGGGGTATGCGACACGGCTCGTCGTCTTGACCATGTATGCTGATCCCCAGATTTTTAATGAAGCGATGGATCTTGGAGTTGTCGGGTATGTCCTGAAGGAAAACGCGGTCAGTGACGTCCTCAACAGCATCAAGTCCGCTGCACACGCGCAGTACTACATCTCCCCCACGATCTCCGGATTTCTCGTGGATCGTTCCCACCGGCGGCAGAAAGCGCTCGGTGCCAAGCCGGAGCTTGCTCTCCTCACGCCGGCAGAATGGCGCATTCTCAAACTCATCGCCGGCAATAAGACCAGCAAGGAGATCGGTTCCGATCTTTGCATCAGCTACAAGACCGTGGAGAATCACAGGGCCAACATCGCGGAGAAGCTTCATCTCCATGGGAACAATGCCCTGCTCCGATTTGCGCTCGAGAACAAGGCGTTGTTGTAGCCCTGCTGGGATCCCCATCGATAGGGGTCAGCCCCCATGCGGTATCGGGGCCCTCCTCCCCTCACTTCGGTTGTGCCCGCCTATTCACTCTCTCCCCGAACCTCTCTATTCTCACATCCGATGCGCCGGGGACCATCCCCGGGCAGTCCCGTTCACCATCCCCCGCCAGAGAACGACTCGACAGCTCATCCCATGGCAATGCCCGATTATTTCCTGGTTGCCGCCTCGCTTCTCATTGTTCTCGTGGTCGAATTGTCCATTCGGCGGCGCCATCAATCCACGATCCCCACCCCGGAACGGGCGCTCGCGCCCCCATTCCCTGAGATCGCAGTCAATTGTTCCCCCGTCGTTTCAGCAGACCCGCATGCGGAAATCGCCAAACGGTCCATCGCACGGCTTGTAGCATTTACTGAGTCATTTGCTCCGTACCGGTCCATGTCGCCCGCGAAAAAGGGGGACACCTGGATCTGGCTCCATACGACAGGCGAACTCAATGTCGCACTCACTGTCATAGCTCAAGATGGCGTGCACACATGGTCCTGCTTGTATTCGGGGAAGAACGCGGGAGCGGCGTTCGTTGATTGGGTTGCCTGGGAAGGATCCACCTGTCCCGACGGGAAAAGCGGCATGTGGAGAGTCTATGACGAGGCATCCCCCCACAAACAATCGCCCGCCGTGGCATTCGAATGGTCGACGGATTCCAGGGGTTCCGTCACAGCCACCATCCTCGATTTTGTCGCGGGGGTTGTTACCGTGTCGCTCACCGTTGCCGGCAATCCCGATGGGAGCGGTGAGGTGGCACAGTACACAGGTGTATGCATGACGTTCAAGTCGACATGGTCATCCGGCGGCGCTGGAAGCTGGTGGACCTATGATCCAGAAACGGGATCGGAAACTGAAAGCGGCACGTGGACCTGAATGCCTCTTCAGGGCGCTTCCGGGTCGGGGGACACGGAGGCGCGCTTCCGATTCCCTTCCTTTGTTTCTCATGTGTGTTGTGCATGCGGCCGATAGCCGATCCTGAAGGAGAGCACCGATGAGAGTGTTGATCGTGGATGATAACCAAGGGATGCGCTTGCTGATCAGGCGCTTTTTCTCGGATGCCCCGGCGGAATTCGTCGAATGTGCAGGCGGGGCTCAGGCAGTGGAGGAATGCAGCACAACGCGACCGGATCTGATCCTCATGGATATCATGATGCCCGACGTTGACGGCCTGGAAGCGACCCGCTGCATCACGAGGATGTTTCCCGGCGTGCGCATCGTCATTCTCACAGATTACGACGATCCCGGGCTCCGCTCAGAAGCTCAGCGTGCGGGAGCCTCCGATTACTTCCTCAAGGAAGATCTTTCGGCATTGAGGGCACTCTTACTGAGAGACATTTCATGATCTTCCCCACCCCTCCACGCGCACCCGCGGACCTTCTTTGAAAGGCCGATCCATCCAGCCCGGGGCGCAGAACGATCGGCAGAGCTTCCCTCTTCAAGAGGCACCTTCTTCGTCAGGCGATCGATCGCTCCTGTAGAGATCATGTTCCCCGATGTACTCTGCAACCCGCTCCGGAATCAGAGATTGAACGGAAGCTCCATCACGCAGCCGTTCCCGGATACCCGTCGATGAGACGTCCATCGCAGGCACTTCGACACGTATGATCCGCTTGTCCCCGGCAAATGCCCCCATGTCAAGCACGAAACCCGGACGAGTCATGACGACAACCGTTGCCATTGACAGGATTCTTTCCGGCTCGCGCCAGGTGTCGAAATCGCGGTAGTTATCCATGCCGATGAGGAGAAAGAGCCCGTCACCGGGAGCAGGCCGCTTCAGTTCTGCGAGGGTATCCACCGTAAACGAAACTCCTCCCTTTTCCACTTCATACGGCAACACATCAAAGAGAGGATTTCTTTCCACAGCCAGCCGAAGCATGTTCAAACGGTGGAGAGACGGCGTGATCGGCCTTCCGCGCTTGTGGGGCGGTGTCGCGCTGGGAACAAACAGAATCCTGTCAAGGCAAAGCGCCTCGCGGACGTGCTCCGCCACAACCAGATGGGCGTTATGCGGGGGATCGAATGTTCCGCCAAAGACGCCGATATTCATGACTTACACCATTGGTCCAAGTACGCGGTATTTCCAGCATCCTTTCATTACCGTCCAGAAGTACACCAGCGGAAGGAGCAGGAATCCGGCGGTTTCCTTCACGTGGAAGATCCGGAAAGCCCGCAAACCCTGGTACTTCATCCGGAAGACATGCCCACATATCGCAGCGACCGCCACTCCCCACAACGCCAACGTCCATTCGCCGAACGGCAGTGCACCCACCGCGAGGAGCATTCCCATCACAGAGACCCACGCAACCAGATGCTGCGGCCTGTGAATCACCACTCCACAAATTCTCTTCGCTTCGATCATTTTTCTGAAGAGTACCGGATGCTTCCTGTACAACAACGGATCAAACACGTAGCGACGCACGTGGCAAAGGCACAGGTGCAAATCGGCGAATTGTAATGGATGCGACACCACCGGTTCCGCGGCAATCCGGACAAGACATCCGGCCTCCAGCAATCGAAATCCGAAATCGGCATCTTCCCGGAAATACAGATGTTTCTTTCCATCGTAGAACTCGGGATCATATCCGCCGAGGGATTCAAACACGTTTCGTTTCACGAACAGATTGCATGGAATAAACGAAGGCATCCCCTTCATATCCATCCGTCGCACATCCTTCCCCGTTTCCTGGTAGATCGTTCGGCCCTCGAGGGCATCGATATCATTCCCTTGCAGAATCCTGCTTGCTTCTGCAAGCCACGTGCTGTCCGGAAGCACGTCGTCCTCCGTCAGGCCGATATACTTCCCACGGGCCATGGCAACACCCGCATTGCGTGCCTTTGATGCGCCGCCATTGGGCACGGAAACGCACCGAAGGACGTACGGAAACGAATGAGTTGCGACCGCTTCCACCGTATCGTCTGTGGAGCCATCGACGACGACGATAACCTCGAAGTTCTTCATGTCGATCGACTGACCTGCCAGGGCCCCAAGGCATTTCAGAAGCGATTCCCGTCTATTGTATGTAGGAACCACCACGGAGAAGAACGGCGTCTCCCCTGACAGTTTCGTCATCGGAACACCCCTGCAAGAACGCGCAGATATCCCCGTGCGCTTGAACGGGCAGATTCGCGAATGCCCGGCCTTGCAATTGCAATCGCGCACCAGACGAGCAAGCGGAGGATCGCCCGGCAACCGATCACCAATCGTACTGCCGCCCGTCCCGCCAGGGAGTGATGTTTTCGGTAGAACAGTATGAGACTGGCATAATAGTGCACCAGTCTGCGCTCATCATAGTGTCCCGTCGTACCTCCGCCGAAATGCACCACGCTCACATCCGGACAATACCATACCTCGCCTCCGGCCTGGGAGACCCGGTAGCACCAATCCGTCTCCTCGAAGTACATGAAGTACTCCTCATCCAATCCGCCCACTTGTGTTATTGCTTCACGACGCGCAATGAGACACGATCCCTGCACATAGTCCACTTTCCGCGTGATCGTGGGATCGCGGTACAACTCCCGGTGGCCGCCGAACACGTGCGAGTGCGGCAACATCCGATCCAGGAAGAGCGATTCGACGAAAATGTTCCAGAGCGTTGGGAATCGCACGCCCGTCCGTTGGAGTGACCCATCACTGTTCACCATCGATGGACCTGCCGCCCACGCCGTGGGGCGTGCATCCATAAACTGCACCAGTCCATCGAATGCTCCCGGTGATACCTGGGTATCCGGATTCAGCAGCAGCACGTACCTGCTGTCGCACCGCTTCACGGCCTGATTATTCGCCGCGGCAAATCCGGCGTTCCCTGCATTGCGGACAAGTTCAACCCACGGAAACGCGCGGGCTATGGTATCAGCGGTCCCGTCGCCCGAATTGTTATCAACGACAACCGTCTTCATCGGGCACACCGTCCCGGCACTATGTATCGACGTCAGGCACCGGTCGATGTCCGCTCTGGAATTCCAGGTCACAATGATGACCGTCAGATCAATCATACTCTTCCACCATGGCAACCGTGGATCCGACGCGCGCGCGCATGGCAAGGCGAGGAGAGCCACAGACGCGTTTCCCTCCCCTTGACCGTCGCAGCGCGCATCCGGGGACTATCGCAAAACACGAGGCGCGCTGTCACATGCGCTGAGAAGTTGACGCACCTCAGGGGGAGCATCCCATGTGGCATAATTCACCCAGCCTCCCCACCGCAGAAAGGTATGCGCAAGGACCCAAGCGCGGGCGGCAAAAATCTGATCTCTTGAAAAGACGGTCATAAGGGTTCCCCACAGGCTCATCTTTATTCTCTCACCCCACGTTGATTCCCGCCAGACATTCTTCATCTCCTTCCATCCATGACCGAAGGACCGTTCCATGAAGTAACCCACCGCCAGCCGCTGATGCATCCGTCGCGATCCTGCGGCAAATTCCGACGCAAAGCCCGCACAGCGGGGATCTCCCTGATACCGTTCGAGAACCTGAATCCTCATGGCATAGAGGGCCGACTCCTCCACCGCAAGTGAATCTTCCGAATAGCGATAGACGGCAAGCACCTCATCGACATACGAAAAACGAACGCCGTCGGCTGCCATGCGGATCCAGCACTCAATATCTTCGGCAAGGTTCCGGAACGACGTGTCGAATGGATGCGCAACGACAACAGGTCGCTTGAACAGGAACGAATGGATCACCGTCGCAAACGTTTCGTTCTGTTCAAACAGGAATGCTTTCAGGGGATCATTTCCCGGAATCCTTGCCGGCAGCGAACGAACGAATCCTTCACGCCGCCGGTATCCGACATAGTTCGTATACACGACGTCGGTATCAGGTTGTTGGCGGAACTGATCGACGCAACGCCGGAATCGGCCGGGGGGGATGATGTCGTCGGAATCAAGAAACTGAACGAATTCTCCACGAGCAATGCCCATCGCCAGGTTGCGGGCTGCCGATGGACCCTGGTTCTCCTCATGCAGATATCGGAAGCGATCGTCGCGGTCCGCATGCTGGTGGAAGATCGCAGCGCTGCAATCCGTTGACCCGTCATCGACCAGGATGCATTCCCACTCCGTGAAGGTCTGCCACAAGACGCTCTGAAGCGCAGCTTCGAGATACCGCTCCCGGTTGAAACAAGGCATGATCACAGAAATGACAGGGCTGTTCATTGCCGGCGGCTCCGGCGGATTTCCTGAAAACCCATCCGCAGTGCGAACCAGCAGATAGCAAAACACTGCCCCAGATTCCCATCATGATAGGCAAGCCACAACGCCTCCTTGGTTTCCTTTTTCAGGGCACGAAAATATACGCGCGCATCCACCGCGTGTCTCTCCGCCTCCAGAAGTCCGACCGCCTCCCGAAGGAGGCCCAGCCGATTTGCGCTCAACGCCCCGGCGGAAGCAACCCGGTAGTAGATCAAGGGACCCTCAAGAAACCCGATGTGGGCAATCCGTGACATTCGAATCCAGTACTCCCAGTCATGCGCATGCCGCAAATTCACGTTCAAAGGGCCAAGTTCTCTCACGATGGCATGTCTCATCAGAGCCGAGGAGGAGATCACCACATTCCCGTTGAAGAGCAGATCACCGTGGAAGCTCTTCACGTCGGCGATGAGCTTCTCCCCGCC
Source organism: Ignavibacteriota bacterium (assembly GCA_003162635.1). Lineage (GTDB taxonomy): Bacteria > Bacteroidota > Ignavibacteria > UBA10030 > UBA6906 > Fen-1260. Next base: position 17,014 of record PMNE01000049.1, on the reverse strand, counting down.
AAACATCCCCATCGTCTCGGCTGTTCGCCGTCCATCCCGAAGAACAAACGCCCGGCCGAAGACCATTCCACAGTCGGGGTGTTCGCGAAGGAACTCCACCTCGCGTGCAATGGTGTCGGGCAGGAGAACGTCATCGGAATCCAACACCATCAGGTACTCCCCGGAAGCACTTTCCATCCCCGCATTGACGGCCGCACATTTGCCGACGTTCTTCTCAAAACGTATCAACGATCCCCCGGCCTCCGGGTGCACTGCGATCCATCCCGCAACACTCTCCGCCGTTCCATCGGAAGACCCGTCGTCAATAACCAGAAGTTCGATCGGCGTGTACGTTTGCGTACGGACGCTCTCCAGCGTTTCCATGATCACATCGCGGCGGTTAAGCACCGGAACGATGATGGAAACCAATCCGATCGGAGGAGTATGTCGATATGAAGGATCCACGCTCAACGGTACAAGAATGGAGACGAGCCCGGAATGGCGGCCCGAAGACTGCTATTCCAAACCCATCTTCTGGAAGAGATCGCGCAGGCGCCTCTCATAGGTGTGATCACGAAGCACCCGGGCATACCCTGCTTCCGCAATGTTCCTGCGTTCGTCTTCGTGTGCCAGATAGAAACGGATCTTCTCGATCATTTCCCGAGTCGTCCCGTAGGTTACCACCTCCCGATCGGGCACGAAGAAATCCTCAAGGCGTGATGCCATGCCACTAAGCTGAAATCCTCCGCAGGCGGGGATCTCGAAATTCCGTCCCTTAATCTGATTCGCTCCGCTTTGCGACGAGGCGGAGAGATTCAGATTGATCCGACTCACGTTGAAGAGTTCGATCATCTCCTCCTGGGAAATGCGCGTCGAACCAGCGATCTGCTGGAGGCGCCCGGCGCTCATCAGATGCAGTCGCCTCGCATGCCGGTGCCACCATCGGCTCTTCCAACCTGTGCCCCGGACGTACGCCGCAATCGCCGCAGCGTGCAATTGTCGCACAACTTCAGGGCGGTCGCCGTACGACTGTCCAACGAATGACACATCATACCGGGGAGGGACATCTTTCCGCACGTAGAATCGCGGGTTGGCGCCCCATTGCGTCAGCAGGACTCGTTCATACCCGATCGCCCGATACTTCGGCAACGAATCCGCATCGGTCGTCGAGACGTAGGTGAAGCAGGGGGCCCACAACCGTGAAAAGTCATCAAACCGCCAATGATCATCGGCAAACCAATTGAATGTCGTCGTTCTTCCTTGTGCCGTGATCCTGCGGATCACGGCGGGGTCGAATTCATCCTTATACAAGAACGTGAACATCAGGTCCGGCCGGACTTCCTTCACCCGCTGTTCCAGGAGACGGCTCATCCCATCGCGTCCGAACTCCTGATGGAGAGTCAGGAAGTCGAAATACTCCACCTCATGCCCCATCCCCACGAGGGAATCGTAAAAATTGTAATGCTCGAAGCTGTATCCCCTTGCCGGAATTCCATAGTCGAATTTCGATGCCGCGTAAAGGATCTTCATACCGGAAGGTTGCGGTTGAAATGAGAGAGACCGGTACCCTCGGGAATGGCGTCACACGTCTTCGAAGCCGCGTGATGACGGTACTCCCCTTGATCCCCGGCACAAGAACAATCAACCCACGCGGAACCACCGGCAAGGGGCCGGGTGACCATGAGAGGGATCATAGGGATCAGCAAGTTCATCGAATTGACTCAGCATGCACTTCGAATTCCTCTTCGAGCCGCCGATTTGCGCGCCATATCAGGAATACATAGATGAGGTTTGCAACCAACAGGCCGGCAACAAGTCCCGTAAGCCCCCACAACACGCAGCCCGAGTAGTAGAGGACAATCGAGATTCCCGCAGAAATCGTCTTCGGTCTGAGATAAATTCCCGGCTGATTACGAGCCATCCCCATCGTGGACATCGCCTGTCCAACGTAGTATGCCCCGAGCCCGAACGTCAACAACAGGAGGATGTGGCCATTCATCGTAAAGTCGCGATTGCTGACAAAGTGGATGATGGAGTCTCCCATGAGTGCGAGAATGATGCCTGCCGAACCAAAGACCGCCAGTGTGAGCAGCGTGTTCAGCCGGATGATTTCCTTCCCCTTTCTCTGCTCCGCGTCAGAGGAAGAGGAAAACTGGCGAAAGATGATCGGCCCAAGGAATTGTCCCAAGACCCCGACAACAAGCACCGCGGAATTGTTCACGAGGTTCGCAGCCAATCCATAGCGGCCCACATCGGCGTTTGTCATCACCCCCTCGATCACCCACCGCTCCCCGTTCGACTGAACCCATGAAATCCCGCCCCAGAGCAGGAACGGACGCGCGTAATCGACGACGCGGGAATAGATCTCCTTGCGGAGTTCGTTGCGCTCCGGCCCGGTGAGGGAAACGGATGCACCTTCGCGCGGACGCGCCTGCTTGTTGAAGAATGCGAGACGTACGATGAAGGAAAGCCCGGTGGAAAGCGCCGTGCACGCCAGGACGAGCGTCGCGTTGAGTGGCGACATCCATCGGACGGAGAACAGAAACCCGATGAACAGAATCCGTTCCCCCGTCGCGATGATTGATACCTCGCGCCGCAGGCGGAGGGCGCCGAGCATGCCGGTAACAGGAATGGCCGTAGCAGCAACGATGATCATTCCTGCAGCGGCAATGGCAAAGGGAACGTCGACCGCAAAAACAAGTCTGCCGAGTGCTATCCCGACACCGGCAACGACAAGAAGAGCTCCCAGACACCAGAACAGCACCTGTCTGAGAGACGAAAAGTATGTCTCACGCGCTGCGGGTTTGTCACCATAGTAAAAGAGCATTCGGATGTAACCTTGCTCCATCGGCCCGTACATCGCAAGGTTGAGCATCCCTCCGACACTCAATGCAAGCACGTATTTGGCGTACTCCGCGGCACCGATCGTCGCCACAAGCTTGATCGAAATCAGACTGAGGAGGATGGTCAACGCCTGCCCCCCCGCAAGCCAGGAAAACTCCCGAATTTGCTCCCTTCTGACGCTGATACCGGCTGGAAGCAGTCGTTTCCAGAAACTTGCTCCCCACGCCAGGGGATGAGATAACTTCATCATGAGCCATCCGGGAAAACGATCCGGCACAGAGCATTGTGAACCGGAAGGGATGCGACGCCGTTCACAGAAACCGATCGATCGCCTTGAGAATTCTGCCGCTGGCCTTCCCATCGCCATACGGGTTGATCGCCCTGCTCATGGCCCTGTAGGCCGTCCTGTTCGACAGCAGCCGTTCGATTTCCGCGACGATCTTCCGTTCCGATGTGCCGACGAGCCGTACCGTTCCTGCCCGCACCGCTTCAGGACGTTCCGTGTAATCGCGCATCACAAGGACAGGTTTTCCCAGCGAGGGCGCTTCCTCCTGCACACCGCCCGAATCCGTCAGAATGATTGTGCTCCGATCCATCAAAAAGACGAAGGGGAGATACGGTTGTGGATCCAGCAAGTGGACATTCGGGAGGATTCCAAGGATCTCGCGTACAGGTCGCTGCACGTTGGGATTCAGGTGCACCGGGTAGACGATCTCCAGATCCGGATGTTTGGCTGCCACTCTGCGAATGGCATGGCAGATATTCTCGAATCCCTCGCCGAAATTCTCCCGCCGATGCCCTGTGACGAGAATCATCCGCCGATGGAAATCGATCCCCCGGAATTCGCGTTCGAAGCGCCGCCGGTTGCGCCGCACCGTTTTCCTGACATGGAAGAGCGCATCGATCACCGTATTCCCGGTGACGACGACCGTAGAAGGATCGATCCCTTCGCGCAGCAGGTTTTTCCTGGCCTGGATCGTGGGAGCAAAGTGGAGATCCGCAAGATGGGACGCAATGACCCGATTGATTTCTTCCGGGAACGGGCTCCGCTTCTCCCACGTCCGCAATCCCGCCTCCACGTGCCCGATGGGCACATCGGCATAGAAGGCCGCAAGCGCCGCCGCCATGACTGTCGTCGTATCTCCCTGGACCAACATCATGTCGGGCTTCTCGGCTGCAAGAACGCCTTTCATCCCCTGCAGGACGCGCGCCGTGACATCCTCCAGGGACTGGCCCGGACGCATGACGTTCAGGTCATGGTGGGTCCTGATGTGAAAGAGCGAGAGAACCTGGTCCAGCATCTCACGATGCTGTGCAGTGACGCAGATCCGGGTGACGTATCTGGCCCGGTGTTGGCGCAGCGCCTGAATAACCGGGGCCATCTTGATGGCCTCGGGTCGTGTGCCAAAAACAACAAGGATCTTCCTTCTGGATGTCACGTCTTCTTGTCACAGAATGTCGGTGTGGAACAATTGCCGCGATCCGTCCGTCCTTTTCACTTTCACGATGCGGATGCGGCGTTGGCTCTTCTTGATGACGGTGAACGAAAAACCCGAGGCTGCGACTTCTTCGCCGACTTCGGGAATCCGCCCGCTCACTTTCTGCACAAGACCGCCGATGGTCTCATATTCGTCGGCAAGAGGAATGCCTGCCTGAAACCGGTCATTGAAATCCTTGATCGACATTCGCGCGTTGACCAGGAAGGTTCCATCTGCGGTCTGTTCAACATCCTTGAGCACCTCGTCATATTCATCATGGATCTCGCCCACGATTTCTTCCAGGATGTCCTCCATGGTCACGATGCCCGCCGTCCCGCCGAACTCGTCGACGACAATTGCCATGTGCAAGCGCCGCCCCTGGAGTTCGCGCATCAAACGGCTGATCTGCGTCGATTCCGGAACAAAGTACCCGGGTCGCACCAGATCCTGGATGATGATGAGGTCGCGATACTCCATGAGGCCAAGAAGATCCTTGGTGTACACGACGCCGAGGATATTATCGATCGTCCCCCGGAAGACGGGCATACGGGAATACCCTTCTTCCAAAACGGTCTTGATCGTACGCTCGCGAGAAAAGTCGACATCGAGCGCTACAACGTCCGTTCGCGGGATCATGACCTCTTTTGCGGTGGTATCGGTAAACTCAAAGATACTTCCAATCAACTCCTGTCCGGTCTTATCAATGACCCCGGTTTTTGTTCCCTCTTCGAGCATCAGTCGAAACTCTTCTTCCGAAATCCTGGATTCGCTGAAGCTCGTTGAATCTCTGAATGGGCGAAGAACCAGATTGCTTGCCAGTCTGAGAGCCCCCGCGGGAATGCGGAACGCGGCGGCACAGAACTGCATGGGGGAAGCGAGGAAGAGGGCGGTTCGCTCTGCGCTGCGGAGAGCGAGGGATTTCGGAACAAGTTCACCGAAGACGACGACAAGAAAACCGAGCCCTCCCACCACGACAACGAGGGATATCCAACTACCCCATTCCATGATCCACGGCACGCCGCTCGACACCAATGCCGGAGCCAGGTGCTGCAATTCGAGGATGGCGCTCAATCCGGAGGCAAGGATGAGGGAAAACACGACGCCGACATGGACGGCTGCGAGGAACTGTTCCGGATCATTCTGGAAAGCGAGAATCTCCGAGGCCTTCTTGTTCCCGGCTTCCGCGAGCTCCCGCATTTTACTCTTGCGGCTGGAGAGAACGGCAACCTCGACGGCGGAAAAGAACCCCACAAGCGCGATCAGGCACAGGACACCCAGAATCTCGATCCAAAGTGTATCCATCGCGCCGGGGACGTCTCCAAACTTAAGAATGGGAAGGGTTTCTGGAGTAATTAATCAATTTTCGGGGTGATTTCCAAACAGCACCGCGGGCGGCTGGGGGCCGCCCGCGGTGACATGCACAGAACAGCCCTTCGCAGGCGTTATCGCGACTTTCTAAGGAAGTCGAGACGTGGCTTGAGCCGCTCCGTCGACATCAGGAGCCTCTCCTTCCCGAAAATTGCATCTTCCGTCTTGAGAAACGTCAATTCGTATTCATCGCTCATCACAATTGCCTCTTCCGGGCATGCCTCTTCGCAAAACCCGCAAAAGATACACCGGAGCATGTTGATCTCAAATTTGACCGGGTAGCGCTCCTTGTCAAGATCTGTCTCCGCGGCCTGGACTTCAATGGCGAGCGCGGGACAGACCCGTGCGCACAGGCCGCAGGCAACGCACCGCTCCACACCTTCCTCTTCCACCAACACAGGCCTTCCCCGGAATGATGCGGGAGGATTCCAGCGCTCCTCAGGATATTGCCTCGTGAATTTCGGACGCAACATCTGGCCGAACGTCAGGAAGAGGCCCTTGACGATCTCAGGAATGTACGCACGCTGAAAAAGCGAAAGGTCCTTCCGCCGCACCTGCAGCACCTTCTGGTCACTGTCTTTCGGCGTCATCGCCTGTGTCCCCCGACGTTCATGGACCCGCACCTCATCGACCCCACAGCAACAGCCACGCTCCCGTCACCCCGATGTTCAAGAGCGAGACAGGCAGCATCACTTTCCAGCCCAGATTCATCAACTGATCATAACGGAACCGTGGGATGGTCCAGCGAACCCACATATAGAAGAAGATCACAGCGCATGTTTTCAGCGCGAATGAGGCGATCTGCGCGATGCTCGTCCACAGAGGCGAGAGTCCACAGAGCTCCAGAAACGGCACCTGCCAGCCGCCGAGAAACAACGTCACGATGAGGGCGCTCGATGTGATCATGTTCGCATATTCGGCGAGAAAAAAGGTCCCGAATTTCATGCCGGAATACTCCGTGTGGTAGCCCCCGACGAGCTCGGGCTCCGCTTCCGGAAGATCGAAGGGAAGGCGGTTTGTCTCTGCAAACGAGGCAACGACAAATGTAATGAACCCAATCGGCGTCAGGAATGCGTTCCAGGCAAAGCCGCTTTGCATTGCGACCACCTTGTCAAGCTGCAATGTTCCGGCGACCATGATAACACCGACGACGGAGAGTCCCATCGAGAGTTCATAGCTGATCATCTGCGCGGCGGAACGCAATCCCCCCAACAGCGAGTACTTGTTGTTCGACGCCCACCCGCTCAGGGTCACGCCGTACACACCCATGGACGTCATGGCAAGAATGTACAGCACGCCGATGTTGACGTCGGCGATCTGCAGTTTGATCTCCCTGCCGAAGAGAGTGATGGTATCACCGAACGGGATGACGGCAAACGTCGTCATCGCGACGGTCAGCGAGATGACCGGCGCCAGCGTGTGCACAAACGCATTCGCGCTGGCCGGGACGATGTCCTCCTTCATGAACAGCTTCAGGACATCCGCCGGCGCCTGCAAAAGTCCCCATGGGCCGACCCTGTTCGGTCCGATCCGGTTCTGGATGGACGCGCTTATTTTTCGTTCCGCATAGACAAGGTTCGCGACCGTCGTCAGGATAACGAGGAGCACGACGACAATCTTGATGAACGCGATGAGGATAAGTTCCATAGTGGCTTCGGCCGGTTATGCCGGGACGTTCGTATGAGCGGGCTTTCCGACATTCAGCGGGAGCCCTTTGTTGCCGATCTTCTTGTACGACATTCCATGAAATGCTTCGACACGGGCCGCAATCTCGTCGAATACCTCTTCTGCACTCTGATACTTGAACTTCGCCCCCATCAGCGCCGCAATGCCGGAAACAATCCGCCATGTCGGCCGAGCGTCCTTCTTGGATCCCCGCAGCCACCGATCGAACTGTGATCCGAACCGGTCGAGACGGCTCATCGCATATCCGTCGAGTGACCGCTCCCTGTCGAGTGTTACCACCGACGGGCGGATGCGCTGCACCCTCCCTTCGAAATTGGTAAAGGTGCCGTTCTTCTCGGCGTACATCGCGGCAGGAAGAACGACGTCAGCGATGCTTGTCCCTTCGTTCTCTGCCGTCGCGTGCACGACCAGAAACTCAAGGCGGGAGAGCACCTGCACGATGTCGGGCATTGTGAGAAGCACATCATCCACGACGTACATCGCCTTGATCGTCCCGTTCACCACCCCCTGCAGGATTGCATCGAACCCCATCCCCTTCTCGGCGGGGCGAACACCCACTTCCACCGCACCCCGGCTGTTCGGAGCCCTATCGGAGCGGATCAACAAATCATCATCACTGCCTGGTGCGATATGACGCCTGAAGTCGATGTTCTTCGTCCCCAAAACATCGTGGGCGAATTTCCGGATGACATAGTTGTCTTCGTTCGTATCGAAGGCAGACCCAAGGACGGCAAGCTCCCCCTTGCGAAACGTCTTGAACCCCGAAGCGGCATGGGCAACGGCTTCATCCCAGCCGGCTTCGCCGAGAGCAGACTCCTTCTGGACGAGCGGACTCTTGATCCTACTCTCCGCGTTCACCGAACGGAAGGTCTCCAATCGTCCATAATCGCACATCCAGAACCCGTTCACCCCGGCATTGTAGCGGGGGGTTTGCCGGAGGATCTCATTGTTCCGCACCCACGTGTTCATGTTGCATCCCCTCGCACAACCGGGACACACAGTCTCCGTCGCCGACATCTCCCACACCCTTGCCTTGAACCGAAACTCGCGGCTTGTGAGGGCTCCTACCGGACAGATGTCGATCACATTCATGGAATACGGGTTGTCCAATTCCTCGCCGGGAAACGTCGTCAATTCGACGTGATCCCCGCGCTGCGTAAATGTGAGCTGCGGTTTCTTCGCAATCTCATCGCAAAAACGAACGCATCGCGAACACATGATGCATCGCTCCGTGTCCAGCATAATGAGACTGCTGAGCGCCACGCGCTTGGGCTTGTGGACCTTATCCTCTTCAAACCTGCTCGAACCGATGCTGTGGGCGTAGGCATAGTCCTGGAGCTTGCATTCCCCCGCCTCGTCGCAAATCGGGCAATCGAGCGGGTGATTGATCAGCAGGAATTCCATCACGGCGCGTCGTGCTTCGAGAACCCGGGAGGACGCTGTCTGGACCACCATGCCGTCAGAGACCTGCGTCGAGCATGCGATTGCCAGCTTCGGCGTCTTTTCGACCTCGACGAGGCACATCCGGCAGTTGCCCGCAACGGATAAGGCAGGATGCCAGCAAAAATGGGGAATCTCGATCCCATTATCGCGTGCCGCCTGGATGATCGTCAACTTCGGATCAACCTCAAAAGACTGCCCATCGACCGTTATCTTCGCCATGCTTTCCCTTTTCTACGCAACCGACATGTCATGGGTGTAACGCTCGTGGAAGGTTTTCAGTTTCGCGACGAGTCCTTCAATCTCCGCACGCGGCGGGAGGAATGTGGTCCTGAAATGGAACGTGCCCGGCTTCTGGCCGAATCCGCTCCCCGGAACCACGCAAATCCCCGTCTCTTCCAGCAGCGCGAGGCAGTATGCGGAATCCCTCTCCTCCTCGTACGCTTCACGCTCCGCAGCCCGCATATGGGCAACGTCCTTCCCCCCGGGAAGCTCGAAACGGACAAAAGCGTACATCGCTCCATGCGGGACGGTCACCGACATCCCTTTAATGCCGTTAATTCCGTTTCCCAGGATCTCCGCCTTCGCCTTAAGATCATGGAGTATCGCCTCCTTCTCACTGATGTAGCCCGCGTAGCTTTCCTCGCCCTGCTGCGGCGGAGCAACCATCATATACGTCGCCAGTTGGCCAACGAGGTTGGCACAGAGACTGATGGACTGCAGTTTGACGAATTGCGCCAGCACATCGTCAGGAATATTCCGGAATTCGACATACCCTCCCCGATGTCCGCACTCCCCCAGGAATCCTTTCGAGACGGAATGGAGACTGAACAGGGTGACATCCCGTTCCCCCGTTTCCGCCATGATCTTCGCAAACGACCAGAAGGGAAGGTGTTGGTCGTAGATATTCTCCTGGTACACCTCATCGGCAATGATCGCAAGACCGTGCGTCTTTGCAAACCGGATGATCATGCCGATGTTCTCCGCGGAGAGAACTGCACCCGTCGGATTCCCCGGATTAATGACGACAACGCCCCGGGGGTTGATGCCGCGTTTCTTCGCGTCCTGTATGCTCCGCGTCAGTATGGATTCATCCAATTGCCAGCCATGATCCTCATCGAGAAAATATCCTATCCGGGCACCGCCATAAAGAGTCAGCGAGGCGCTGTAGAGCGGATATTGCGGAATGGGGATCATGAATCCGTCGGCGGGAGACCGGAGGAGCGCGGTAATCACCGCCTGCACCCCTTTGCTGGCTCCGTCGGTCAGGATGATATGACCCTTGTCGGCAGGAATGCCATCACGCTTGGTGATAAAATCTGCCACGGCCTGCCGCACAAACGGAAGCCCCGGGCTCTGGCTATAGGCGCCCGTCCCCGGAGGATGCTGGGCAAGGATGGTACGTGCACGACGGACGATATCGGCGGGGTAGAGCCGCTCGGTCTCTGCACGGCGAAGGAGCTCAGGGTACTCCACGAGACTCAGGAGCTGGCGGAGATACGTCAGCGGCCTCTGCTGAAGGGCCTGGGGGTTTCCGATGTTACAGTAGATGACTGTTCTCCCCCGCTCCTCAAGCTGCTGTGCGCGGTTCACGATGGGACCGCGAACGGCGTACCGGGCATCCAAGAGACGGGGACTAAGGGTGTCGATCGTGATCATGCAGAGGCATTCCGGTCGTCTTCACATCATCGTGTGGGGCGGATGACGACCGTCGAGAAGCGACGCTCATCAAACAAGTCATTGGCAACCCGTTGGAGAGCCTCCGAGGTCACAGCATCAACCTTGCGCAGGACGCTATCCAACGAAACACATTCCTTGAAGTACAGCTCTCCACTCCCGAGGCGCATCATCCTGCTCGACATGTTTTCAAGTCCCAGCATCATCGTCCCTTTGATCTGCGACTTCGTCCGTTTCAGCTCCGCCGCCGGGACAGGATGCGTCTTGAGATTCCGGAGTTCTTTGTGAACAAGGCCGATGGCCTTTTCAATATTCTTCTGATCCGTGCCGATATACACGCCGAAGAAACCGGTGTCGGACAACAGGTTCACGAACGAATACACCGAGTAGGCGAACCCGAACTGCTCCCGGATGGTCTGGTACAAGCGAGAACTCATTCCTTCTCCCAAAAGCGCATTGAGGACGAGCAGAGGATACCGGTCGCGATGGTGGATGCTATACGCCAACGTGCCGAGTGTCGTATGCGCCTGTTTGATGGGACGACGGTACACTTGCAACGACCGGCGGACCCCGCGAACGGGCCCAGGCCTGCGCTCCTGGATCGGATCACCGGAATTCAGCTTCCCAAAATACCTCTCCACCAGTTTTACCAGAGGCGCATGGCGGATGCTCCCCGCGGCGGCAATGACAATTCGGGAAGGATGATAATGGCGGCCGACGTGGGAGACGAGGTCGCCTCTGCGGAAGCGCCTGAGGTTCTCTTCTGTTCCTATGATGGGGTACCCAAGCGAGTGATGCGGGAAGAGGGCCTTTTCGAAATAGTCATGGATGATATCTTCAGGATCGTCCTCTGCGTTCTTCAATTCCTCAATAACGACCAGACGCTCCTTATCGACCTCTGTTCGCTTGAACGTCGCATGCAAAACCAGGTCCGAAAGGACGTCGACCGCTTCCGCCACGTCCGCATCGAGGACCCGGGCGTAAAAGCACGTCTGCTCCTTCGACGTGAAGGCATTCAAATAGCCCCCCAAGGACTCCAGACTCTGGGCAATTTGGCGTCCATTCCGCCGTCTTGTCCCTTTGAACACCATATGTTCGAGGAAATGGCTGATGCCATTCTCGCGGACATCCTCATCCCGGGAGCCCACGTTTGCCCACACGCCAATGGAGACGGATCGCACATGCGGGATCGTCTCGCTCACGACACGGATGCCATTGTCGAGAACTGTCTTGCGGTAAACGGATGCTCTCTCGTGAGAAATTGCAGTCATAGGTGAAATATATCCAATTCGGCCTGGAGAGTCAAGAAAGTGGAACTCGATCGCGCTGTGGGTCGTTGCTCAGGTTTTCGTTGCTTTGGGGATGTATTCTTGTTATGTTTCTTTTTGTACTCTTACCCATTGTCATCCCTGCCATCACCCGCCAATCTCGATGTTCACGATCATACTTCTTCTCCTTGCAGTCGCGTACGTTCTCCTTTTCCTGGTATTTACGATCGGGGCGCTCGCTTCCCACTATCCCGCTGACAGTACCCTGCGACCACGGGTTTCGATCGTCGTCGCAGCGCGAAATGAAGAGGCGCACATCGGGGCATGCGTGGAGTCATTGCTTCATCTGACGTATCCCCGGGAGCTCCTCGACATCGTTATCGTGGATGACAGGTCAACCGACAGGACCGGAGCGATTGTCGCACGCATGGCAACAGGAAACCCGCAACTCAGACTGCTCCGCTGCACATCGGAAGAAGGGCATCTCAGGGGCAAAACGAACGCGGTGACCCAGGGGATTGATACGGCCGCCGGTGAAATCATTCTGTTCACGGACGCCGACTGCCTCGTACCGACCGGGTGGGTCGAAGAGACAGTCAAGTACTACAACAATCCGAAGGTGGGAGCCGTCGCAGGATTCACTCTCCTCCGTGGCGGCGATTGGTTTTCAACGATGCAGGCTCTTGACTGGATGGTCCTCTTTTCCGCTGCAGCGGCGACGCTGCGCATGGGATTCCCCACGACTGCTGTCGGCACGAACCTTTCCGTCAGTCGGAGGGCATACGATACCGTGGGCGGCTATCGGACGATTCCCTTCAGTGTGACAGAAGACTACGCTCTCTTCCATGCCGTCATCGGGGCAGGATTTGCGGCCAGAATACCAATGGATCTTCGAACGCTGGTACGCAGTGCTCCATGCGAGACGTGGAAACATCTCTACAACCAGAAGAAGAGATGGTTCACCGGGGGACGCGGCATGGATGCTACAAGCATGCTCGTCTTCGCCGTCCCGTACCTCTTCAACCTTCTTCTCCTGTTTACCCTTCTCGTCGCTCCCTCCCCCGCGGCGTGGGGGGCATTGGCGGGAAAAATAGCGGTCGATCTCACGTTCAGCCTGCCGGCTCTCGTCCGGTTCCGGCAGCTCCGTAAGCTTCTTGTCTGGCCGCTGTACGAACTCTATTATACTGCATACGTTCTGATCTATCCCCCTCTTGTCCTCATGCGGACCGAAGTTGTCTGGAAAGAGCGTTCCTTCCGGAAATAGCCAGGCCTTCCCCCTGCAACGAGAAAGCCCTCGTGCGGTTCGCATGAGGGCTTTCCTTTGACTCACTCGCCAGGGTTTCAGGCGCGGGCGCGGGCGCTCGCAATGCCGAGCCGTTTCAGCTTATAACGGAAGGTCTGCTCCGTCATTCCGAGGAAGGCAGCCGCCTTCGACTGATTGAAGCCGAATTTCTCCAATGATCGCTCGATGATCCCCTTTTCAATCACATCAAGGGACCTGTCCAACACGAACTCCTGGCCGGCCATGATGTTGTTGATCATCTTCACGACCTCGGTCTTCTCGTCAACCAGCTCCGGCGGCAACATGAACCGTCCGTCATTCGAGAAGAGGACGCACTTATCCACGACAGCCTTCAGCTCCCTGATGTTTTCCCGCCACGGCTGGCGCACCAGCACGTCGATCGCATTGATGTCGATGGCCAGGTCGGCAAGGCCGAGTTCCCTGCAGATCTCCACGGCAAAATGTTTTACCAGGAGAGGGATATCCTCGGGCCGTGTACGAAGCGGCGGGACTTCAATGCGTTCGAATTCCAAAATCTTGCTGTAGAGATCCTCGAGCAGTTTTCGTTTCTCCACCAGTTCGGCCGGATCCCCCTTCAACGTGACGACCAGGCGAATGTCAACCGGTTCTCCCGTCTCGCCGCCGATCCTCCGGGTCTTCCGTTCATTCATGAAATTGAGGATCTTCATCTGATTCCGGAAGCTCGCCTCTTCAATCTCTTCGATGAGGACCGTACCCCCGTTTGCCAGTTCAAAGAGACCGCGCTTCGACGTATAAGGCAACCCCTCGACTCCCCGGTCGAAACCGAACAGAACCGCCTCCAGCTCCTTGTCGTCAAGGACAGAGAGGTTGATCGACATGAAGGGCTGCTCGCCCTTGTCGGTCTTGCTCAAGTAGTAGATATTCTTGGCAACAGCACCCTTCCCGACACCGGCCTCGCCGATGATCACAACATCACGGCGTGACTTTGCGAGCTTGCCGATTTGTTTGATCAACTGTTCGACCGCCCGGCTCTTGCCGACGATGGGATAATCGCCCGCGTTTCCGGTTTTCTTCTCTTCACTCTGCTGCGCTTTATTCTCCATTGCAACCTCGACTTAAGATAGCATTCTTGACGAAAGGTGCGGGGAAACACCCACGGTTATTTTTGCGTCGGGGACGCCGCGAAAAGTCTCCCGAGAACCAACTTCCTGTTGAAGAACTTCTCAATCACGATATTGTCGATCGCATCGCGCCATCGAGTCACGGCACGGGGGCTGAAAGCAAGTTCCTGCTCGTAGAATTCGCCCTTGACAGATGTAATGAACCGCAAACGCAACGCAAAGGCGGCGGTGATCAACACGAGGATCGCCGTCGACACATACTGCCCGATGCTCCAAATCGAATCCGCCGCCGACCATTCAATCGTCTTGATCTGCGTCCAGGCATGAAGCACTTCCAGGGTCGAGAAGAGCAGGAAGAGGAACATGATCTTCTCAATGTAGGCACCCTGGGGCGGGTCCTTCATGTACGTGTATCCGAAGAAGAGGAGAACAAAACCGATGCAGACAACACACATGCTCATGCAACTCTGGAAGATCGGCTTGTACACCAGGACGAGATAATTCTCGGGGAGGTAGGGATACAATGCCTCAACACGGGCGAGACGTTCGGCCGGAAACA
>PMNE01000049.1:0-2290 GCA_003162635.1 Ignavibacteriota bacterium | reverse complement strand
TCTCGAAACAAGACGTCAATGGCAAGGTAGGCAAGTGCAAAGCACAAAAGAAAATAGCTAAGACCGAAAAAGACATACTGCTGCGCGTAGAGCCGGGCAAATTTTTCATCAGCAAAGAAGACTGTACCCACGAAGTTGTACAAGTGGGTCGGTATGGCGATTGCAAAGAAAGCAGCAAAATTCCAAAAAATATACTTGTTCTTTCGATTCGGTTCATTCCATGCGATGGCAGCCGAGATCAGCATCAGGAGAAGCTGCAGAGCATAGACAAAGAAATTGCCGGCGGTGGTCTCCATGTGAGGCCACAGCATAAGGGAGAGCGCGGAAACGCCAACCGCGACCAACCACACTTTCAGGATGATATTCTTCGGTCTCATTAACTCTATTCCAATGTTTTTCCGATGCCAATATAGCGAAGGGGAGAAGTGAAGTCAATAGGAAACGCAAATCCTTATAGAATATCGCCATTTTCGTGCCAGGCATCACAATTTCGTGCCCGCCAGAAAACGAAGAAATTCGTGAATTTCACTTGACATTATAGCACAAGTTTCGTAGTTTTTCAATGAAAACAAGGTACAATTCGTGGGATTGGAACACAGTCCGACGCATGTTTTCAAGAATGTAGTTTGCCTCTCGGGCAGGATCCGGCAGGGTCACCAAGACCTCCTGATCGGAGAAGCCCTCTCAAAGGAAGATCGTCCGAATCTTTTTCCATCACCTCGAATAGGAGTTTACCCCATGTCACGTACAGCGAAGCGGTTCCGCTCACTTGTGATCACGATCATTGCGATCGCTGCCACGAACTTTGCTCTCTCATACGCTGGCTCCCTGCCCACATCCTCAGGATCTGCACCTATCTCTAAAATGGGAGTTGGGGTTCGACCAGAGAGCCCCAGGCCCAAGATGGGAGTCGGGGTTCGTCCTGAAAGCCCTAGGCCCAAGATGGGAGTCGGGGTTCGTCCTGAAAGCCCCAGACCCAAGATGGGAGTTGGGGTTCGTCCTGAAAGCCCCAGGCCATAACTCGTTTCACAAGCATTTCGGATCCAATCCCGGAGTTAAAAGCTCCGGGTTTTTTTTGGGAATTCCTCCCGATTTTTGTTACCTTTCTCTACACACTCAACGTTGAACTCACCCTACCAGATTCATTCGCATTGTCCAGATGGGTATATCCGCCAGAGCTTTCCTCATCCATTCCCTCTTGTTCCTGGCAACTGTTCTGACTCTGACGCTTGCGGGTGTTCAATGGCTTAACAAGAACCCCTTTGAGCTCGAAAACTTTTCCCTTGGAATCGTATACGCCCTCTTGATCACGGTGTTCCTCGGAGCGCACGAGTTCGGTCATTACTTCGCCGCAAAGGCACACGGTGTGGAGACCACACTCCCCTACTTTCTTCCCTTCCCTTCGTTTCTGAACATTGCACCTTTCGGGACCTTCGGTGCCGTCATTCGCATCAAGTCACCCCTGGATTCCAGGAAGGCTCTTCTGGATATAGGGGCTGCGGGACCCATTGCGGGATTTGTCGTCTCGATCGTTACCCTGATCGTCGGCTTTCTCACACTCCCGCCTATCGGGTACCTGTATGCGATCCACCCTGAATATGCGAAGATGGCTTCTCTCCCAGCAGAGGGGCTGACATTCGGCTCCAGCGCTCTCTACTGGGTTCTCGAACGAACGATCCCTCCTTCCGGATCCTTTGTTCCGCCCATGAATGAAATCTACCATTACCCTTTCCTTTGTGCGGGTTGGTTCGGGTTGTTCGTCACCGGTCTTAACCTCATCCCCGTCGGCCAGCTCGATGGCGGACATATCGCTTACGCTCTCTTCAACGAGCGCTACCATCGAATCGGACAGTCATTCCTCATCCTTCTCATGGTTCTTGGAACACTGGGTCTCCTCCCCTTCTTCGGTTTTGCCGTGAGAGCAGGGTGGACGGGCTGGCTCCTCTGGGCGATCATTCTGGCATTCATGATGCAGAATTCCCGATTGCGTCACCCAGCGCTTCGTGACGATACCGAGCTCACACCTGCACGGATCGCAATCGGCTGGGCCTGCATTGTCATATTCTTCCTGACGTTTATGCCGATACCGGTTGCAGAATGAGCTCAGGAACTGCCGGCTTCCGTGGTGTCATTTCTGACACGTCGATTTCCCCGTCCGGCGCCGAAAATACACCACGACGCATATTGCCACAATCACGCTCATCGGACCCGCCAGCCAGACGGTCTTTGATCCCTTAGTGTTATCAGGAGCCTGCCAATCCAAAGGTGATGTATCCCCTATCAGGACAAA
>PMNE01000007.1 GCA_003162635.1 Ignavibacteriota bacterium | reverse complement strand
TTTTGACGCCTATTCAACTCCCCTGCCCCGGTCCTTTGCCGGGGATATCCAAAAGATGCTGGCTGCGATCAAAGGGTTCGACACGCAGGCATATATCGAAAAGAGCGTGAAGATATGCAGCCTTCTCATCTCCCCGCTCCGGCATTCACTGCGAGGAGTCGGACAACTGGTCATCGTCCCTGATGGTGTACTTTGTTATCTGCCGTTCGAAGTGTTGTTGACGGGGGACGGAAATCCGGCAAACCTGACGACCGATTCACTCCCCTACCTGATCCGGTCGGATGAAATCCTCTATTCCTATTCCTCAGCATTCTATCTGAGATGCAGATCCGGAGGGACGGGGGGCGTGCAGGCGCCGCGGTCATTCCTGGGATTCGCTCCGGTCTTTGGAGGCGAGAAGCCGGCGGATGAGATGCTCGCCTCGCGATATCTGGCCCAGAGGGGGGATTCGACTGTTCTGCGTTCGGCAACGGTCCGGGGAAAGTACTTCGAAGAACTCCCGAATTCCGAAAAAGAAGTGAGCGACATCCATCGCTCTTTCTCAGAGAAAGGGCTTTTCTCTCAGGAGTTCCTCCGCCAGGACGCGACGGAAGAAGCGTTCAAGGCGAACGCGGGAAAATACTCGGTGGTCCATATCGCCACCCATGGACTGGTGGATGAAGCGGACCCGCGGATGTCGGCACTTGTCTTCACACCGAACGACACGACGCTCTCGCAGGAAGATGGGATCCTTTATGCAGACGAAGTTCAGGATTTGAAACTCAATGCGGATCTCGTCGTGCTGAGCAGTTGTGAGAGCGGCGTGGGGAAAATGGTACGGGGCGAGGGATTGATGGCATTGACGCGTGGATTCTTCTACGCGGGCGCACGGAACGTCGTCTTCTCGCTCTGGCGGGTCATCGACAGGCAGACGTCGGACCTCATGTCGCTTTTCTACAAAGAAGTGCTGGCCGGGCGGAGTTACTCCTACGCCTTACGGGCGGCCAAGTTGAAGATGATCGCCGCACCTGGTTCCGCATATCCCCTTAACTGGGCTGGGTTTGTCCTGGTGGGACGCTGACGGTTCCGCTTATTTGACGAAAAATTTCCCCACGTAGGCCAATTCTCCATTTGTCCGCAGCATCCAGTAGTACAGCCCGGGCTGCGGTATTTTTCCCAATCTGAGGCGGGACGCGCTCGTCTCCTTCCGGAAGACTTCCACTCCCTTGTTGTTCACAACCCGAAACTGAACGGTCTTCCCGGCGGATTGCCACCGGAACAGAGTCGCCGCATCGCACGAGCCGCCATTCAACGGGGAGAAGACACGAATTCCCTCCGAGCGAGTCCTCATGCCGACAAGGTTTTCCAGATCGGCGTTGGGCACCAGGTTCTCCGCGAGTACCGGGTGTGAATCGTCCGGACTCACCGCGCCGCGGGAAGAATCGGTCTGGGGGGAGGTAATCGGCCTCTGGGCGGCCGTTTGGGCTGTTTCTTGACCAGATCTGGTTGAGAGGTAGTAGAGCAGGCCGCCGACACCCACCGCCAGGGCCAGCATTGCCGCAATCCGGTACAGAATTGGCACTCCCCTGTGAGTTGATTCTTTGCTTCCATGGAAGAAGGGATGTGGCCCGAGGGGGCGTTCGTCCTGATTCTCGATAATGCGGTAAATCTGCAGGATTTGCGCCTTGCAGGTCCTGCAATCAGCGACATGCTCGACCAAAGAAGCGGGCAGATCCCTCGTTTTCTTCAATTTTAGCGCATCGGCAAAGAGGGCGATATCTTCGTCGTTCAGGTGCATGTCATCGGTCATGGTGAATCCTCGCTGAGATGTGGTTTCTGACACAGAACTGCAAGATTGCAAGCGGGACTGCTTGGTTCATCTGATCTGTGTCTTTTCTTACTTATATCCACGCCGACCCAAAAAAGGATAGAAAAAATCTTCAACGAGGATCTTAATATCATCGTAGTCGAAACTCGATGCCGGGGGATTGCCATTAAGCAGCACGCACATTTCCCGCACAAGCATATTGATCGTGCGTCGATAGCTTTCCGCCGTAAGCCGGGTCCCTTCGAGCGCATTGAGGAAAGGTGCGGCCTTCTCGAGGATAATCTTCTCCTTCAGGCCTGAATAGTCCGATCCAAAGCGTTTCACCAGGTTGGCTGCGGCTCGAGGGCCCGCGCCGGGGTAGGCAGCCGAAACGTCGTCCATNNCCGATATGGTCCTTGCGGTCGCGTGCAAACTTCAGGCATGAGTTCGTGGCAAGCTTCGTGACATACGTACGGAGGCGGGCCCGGCCGTCATAATTGCGGCGGATGGTCGGAAGGTTCTCAAGCATTTCCAGGTAAATTGTCTGGAGCACCTCATCGTATTCGTCCACCCGCACCAATTTGCTTCGGACAAACTCCATGACCGTCATTTTAAAGAGTTCATGGTACTTGNNCATGAGAGGGATTCAGAAGGCCGGACTTCACGACAACAGGGAAAGTCTCAAGGATGAAGGTAGTGTATGTTTCCCGAAAACTCAAACGGACGGGTGTTGTCCTGATTCGGAGGTGATTTGTGCAGAAGGTTCTAGCGAAGATCCAATACTACTTTTAGCCCTTTGTCAATCTTGTGCATCGTGTCTGCCTCAAGATGGCCGCGCTTTTCCATAAGTCTGCCTTGGTCCACGGCTTTGACCTGATCACAGAGAGCAACACTTTCTTTTGTTGCGCCCCCCTCCCCCTTTTTGACTTGAATGTGGATTATGTCGAATTGAAGTCCCATGCCTTCTGTGATAGGACAGACGATCGCGAGGTCTGTCTTCGCATTCAATATGTTCGATGAAACGACCACGCAAGGTCTTTCCTTCTGTATTTCTTTGCCGACGGAGGGATCTGGGATCACCTTATAGACTTCCCCACGTTGGACGGTACTCATTTTATTCTCGTTTCAAATTTGGCCCACCCAGGCGAAAATCTCTTGTTGAATTCCCGGTAATTCTCACAGGCCTTTGCCAATTCTTCTTCCTCATGTTCCCTTTCTCGTCTCTGAACGAATTCATCCAGTGCTGCGCGCACCAGTTCACTAAAATCAAGGTCCAGGTGCTTTGCGACCGCTGTTGCACGGTCGTCAAGATCGGGCGAGAGGAAGAAGTTCTTTCTTCGCATCTGTTTTTCTGTGTACATCTGCATTTGCCCCCTCTCTTGTGTGTATATATCTTACCCACTCGATGGGTGTATATAATATACTCAGCCGACCACTCATTGTCAAGCCACCCTTAAGTCATTATAATTAAATGCCTTACGGCTACCATTCCCGGTTTTGGGTCGCGCTGCGACAGAGGGATCTCGTGGAGGGGGCTTCTTGGCCAAAGACTCTGTTCATGCTCTGCTCCTCCGGAGTGGTACTCTTTCT
>PMNE01000010.1 GCA_003162635.1 Ignavibacteriota bacterium | reverse complement strand
CGCGGGCGTTAGTAACTATGTTTGCAAAACAGTTGAGCCTCACGGGTGGAGGTGGTAATTTGTAGGGGTCCAATCCAACCTACAAATCCACACCACGAGGAGGCTCAGATGAGAAGGTACAAGGAAACGGAGGAGAAACGCAAATTCCTATTCGTGGGGATTGATCTCCACCAGATTCATTGGCACGTCACAGTCAGGACTGAAGATGTGGAAGTCTTCAGCGGGACGATACCTGGGACGTGGGAGGCGCTACGCAAGCTATTGGATCGTTACCGGGGAAGCCGGGTGCAGACGGTGTACGAGGCGGGGTATTTTGGGTTTTGGCTTCACGATCTGTTGGTGGAATACGGAGCCGAATGCGTGGTCACGCCACCGAGTCTGCTTCCGATCGAGTACGGGAACAAAGTGAAAACCGATCGTCGTGACAGCCGAAAGCTTGCTCAGTTTCTGGCCAAGGGAATACTGAAACGGGTCTGGGTTCCATCGGCAGAAGAGCGGTTCCACCGGCAAGTGATCCGACGGCGCCGGCAGCTGATCGGTGATCGGGTGCGTACCCAGAACCGGATCAAGGCAGAGCTTCGTTTCTATGGCATTCAGATACCCAATACGACCGGGAAGTGGAGCAAGGTGTATCTCGAGAACCTACACCGACTCCAGTTCAATAACCACTGGATGCAAGAGAGCTTCCAGCGACTGCTGGAAGAGTACGATTTCTTGAGTGCCTTGATCAAGAAGCAGACGGCGGTGCTGCACGAGTTAGCCGAAACGCCGCTTTATAAAGGACGAACAAAGATCCTCAGAACAGTACCGGGGATCGGACTGATTGCAGCAATGGAATTGCTGCTGGAACTCCAGGATGTGGAGCGATTCAGGAGAGCGGACCAACTGGCAGCATACGTAGGTCTCACCCCATCACAGTATTCGAGTGCAGACAAGGTACGGATGGGACGGATCACGGCAATCGGCAAGAACCAGTTGAGAGGCACGTTGGTCGAGGTTGCGTGGCGACTGATCGGGAAGGATCGTGTGATGCGGAGGAAATACGAACGGATCAAGGCTCGCTCTGGTTCCAAACGGGCGATCATCGCCATCGCACGAATCACATTGCTGAGGACCAGAAGGATGTTGCTTGACAACAGGCCGTACGTCATGGGGCGTGCGGCGTAGATCCAACCGTAACACATCAGGGGTGGGAGGACGACGTTGTGCTGCCTGTGGTCCCGCCAAGTGTGGGAACCACGTGCGTTAGGTTGTCGCCTCTCATATTTGTAGAATACCTCGGATAAATTACATGTGGCCACGCCAAAGGCGTGGATCACGAATAGCAGGCTGGTTTGGATTCACTTCCCCCGAAGACTCAGTACTTGACTTTGCACATAGCAGGCAGTCCACCATTGAGGAGAAACAACAATGCGAGGTGCAGTCACATTGTCTTTGATCATCCTGTTTTGTTCTTCCTTCGGCTGTAACCAAGTTCGCTCGTTCTTCGACCCCCCAGACATGGCGAGGTACATTGAGCGGATTCGCGAGTCGAAAATGTCCGAGACAGCATCGACAACCCTAAGAACGCTCGCCGATGTCCGCGCCGGCTTTACATTCATCACGTGTGAAAGGAACCGACCATACCAGCTGGCGTATTCCAACGTTAAGTGTGCAGGACCTTATGCTAATCGCGACACGATCCGTGCAGAATTTGACCGACAATCAGCCCTCGCCAACTCGGAATTTCAGGCTTTGAAGAAATTGTCTGACTTTGATTTATCTGGTTTCGTTTCAACAGAAGAGGCAATGCGTGTAAAGAGGCTGATTGAACTGGGGTACCAATTCCCCGCGGTTGTTGCAGGCGAACGAGCAGATACAAACATGGTCTGTTTTACCTTGAGCTTGAACCGTGTCGAGCTTCAGGAAATGCTCCACGACTACCAGGATCTTTCAGGCAAACTCGTTTCCCTCGGCCGTGAGCCCCTGCCGACAATTCGGTGGTAAAGGAGGCGACGTGCGAGGGCTGCCTGACCAGCGGCTGAACCTGCGGAAAATCGGTCGGTGCGAGATTCGGCCGGTGAGATACCTGGCAAAAGAGATGAGGTTGTCGTAATTCACGGGAACGATGTAAGTGCGTTACGTTAATGTGACGTTCATCGGCCGCAGCTAAGCGCCAACAGTTAGGCAACGAGTACGAAGCTTTTCTCCACTCCCGGAGTCGGAGTATCCATGAATGACGCACTGTCACTGTTAGTTATTCTTGTTCTGCTTGCGGTTATCATCGGAACATTCATTCGGATATGCGTGAAGCTCCGAAGGGGCGGTGGCAGTATGACAACAATTGTATTGGGAGCGACGGACGCTTTTCTATCACATGACAGGAGAAAAGCGGCCGAGACAATCGTCAATGAGAACGCTGGAAAGAAATTTCAACAATTGCCTTCACCGGGTCCACCAACATCTGGTTCTAGTGAAACCCCGTGAGCAACATCCCCAATCCTGATCAAAGCTCGCCGCCAACCCCTCTATGAAGGAGAATCTCTCCGCCTAATTAGGCGGGATCTCCGACAAGAGAAAAGAGATTCCCGTTGCGAGGCGCAATCGTCGATCCGGACCAGGCCAAGCGGTGAAGTCCGTGACTGTGGGAGCTGGGGGTGAGACGCGGATGTTAGAAAGTCCCAAGGAATTCTATTGATGAAATATAGAATGACCTCATTCGCCGCAAAGCTTGTACTCGCCTCAGTTGGCGCATTTCTCATTTCTTCCTCTCAAGACAGTACAGGCGGATTAAGCCCTGATGTTGAGAAGCTCCTCCGCCAGGGACGTGCCATGCAAAGAGACGGTAATTATCTCCTTGCAGCTCAGACCTTCCGTTCGATCCAATCATCAAGTGCAGATTCACGCCAGCAAGCAGAAGCCATTTACCGATTTGTGAGTTGTGGCGATGCTGAAGCCAAGCGCATGGGCATCAATTCCACGCCAGATTCATTGCGCCAGGTCGAATCGTTTCGTGCCATCGGAATCAATCTTGTTTATCTTGACCGCTTTGAGAGGTGGTCTAACGCTGACACCAGTAGCCGACAGCTACTCGCATCAACATACTCCAGAACGTCGTGGGGTGAAGAGGCAGCATATGATCTCATTAGCGATGAAGTTTCCCCAGGTGGTGCACCGGCAATTGAAGATCCTCGGATCGTACGTGACCGTGCATTGGCGTTCTTGAACAAATATCCTGCATCGAAATTCAAATTCGACGCCACGCATTTGCTTGGTCTCGCTCTTCAGGACATTTGGAACTTCGCGATCTCAGGGAGCGGTTCAGAATTTGTAACCGAGTCTGAGCAGAAGAACCCGGAAGCCATTCGGTTAGGAGCTATCCAAGCTCTTTCGAGCGTCGTTCGACATAGAAAGCATCTCTTGAAGACGAAATGGGAATATCCTGACAAAACTGTGCTGAAATACCTTCGCCGTCGCGAAGAAACTCCATATAGTTTCTTTTGCTGCTGTTGAGCAACCAGTGTCATTTGCCGAGATCGTCTGCTCTTCGACTCCACCCGAACGAAGCACCGTAGGAACACTAAGCCAAACAAAAATGCCCCGGTGTTCTGGGCCGTTTCTGCTTCAGTTCAATCGCGCCCTCTGAGTGGACAACCAGTGACATAGACGCGCCCATCCTCAAGCTCTCCTGAAATCTGGAATA
>PMNE01000103.1:88138-95338 GCA_003162635.1 Ignavibacteriota bacterium | reverse complement strand
TCTACCGCTGAGCTACTTCAGCAAACCCGATTTTGGCACATTGTCAAATTGCCCGTTACCAAAAAATGGGGGGGTGATAACACCGTTGATAACAGGCAGAATCGTTGTTCAAGGAGCGTAACGCGCATCGGCGTAAACGCTGCAGTGAAGTTACAAAGATTCCGTCACAAATTCAATTTGCTTTCACCGGTGCATGAACCACTGCACCCATGATGAGCCCGGGACACGACGATGTGCCATCGGACGGCATCCGCCAATGGCCGCGCCCGTGGGACCCCGCCTTCCCGGCGGAAACATCGACCTTCAGAACAACTGGTCGAAAGATGTGTGCGGTGTGACGGCAATGTGAGCAGCGAATGGTACGGTGATCTAGATGACCGGGTAAGGAGTCTTCGTGGGAATTCTTGTAGAACGCAAAACGAGAGTGACAATGAGATAAAAACTCAAACCGAAATAAAAGGTAGGCGTAAAACCAAAGAGCATCGATAGAATGACGGCAAGAACGGAACCTAGCACGGACATGGCACCATTAACGCCGTACATCCAGGGAATGTACTTCTCCATATTTTCCTGCTGTAATAACTGAATGCACGAAGGGAAAGGGATCCCTAACAAGAACCCGAATGGAAGAACCATAAAGAAACACACGGTGCAGCGAACAAGCAAACTGTATACCAAGCATTGTGAAAGAACAAAAGGACAAAGCATAAAAAGGAGAATACCGCTTATCGCAATCAAGAGACTTACCCTGCGAAGCCGCTTTGCGACGTTCGTTGCATATATTCTCTTCCCAAAAAAACTACCCGTCCCCATTCCGGCTAACAACGAACTCAAGAGAATCGATAAGGAAACGGCAGGGGAGCCAAGGTAAAGCACAAGTTTTTGAAAAAGTGAAACTTCCAGTATCATAAAACCGACGCCGATGCAGGCAAAAGCGGTCAAAGGCACCGCGACAGCCTGCACATTGGGTCTCTTCACTTTCTTGCCAATACGCCGTAAGGGCCATCCTATAATAATGGAATTGAATGCAGCAATCGCAAATAAAAGCCACAGATAATTGCCGGGCACTCCCCTCTGCACCTTGTAGAAATACGGACTGTCATCTCTGCAAGGGGAAATATCGTATTGATATTGCTCAATGTATCTTTGCAGAAATCCGTCGTCTTGACTGATTGACATGAGAAACCGGTTCATATCAGTCCGATCGAGTCGATCCCAACTATGCGGAAGAAATGTGACGGCGGGTAACTCCTGAGGAATCTTCTTCATGATGTCCTGCCAATGCGTAATATCGTCCCCAGTAAAAGAAGTGTTTTTGATAATCAATGTAGGAGCATATTCTGATTCCACTATTGCAAAGTGATTTATTGCATCTTTGCTGTTGACTCCCATTTCCTTGAAAGTGAAAATGGCAGTCGTCACAAGCCGTTGTAATTCCCATCTGTTATGCACAGTCAGGATCAAACTGCCTTCGGGGGTCAGGATATTCAGATAATCATGCAGCGCCTCGGTTGTCACAAGATAATTTTCACTCATCGCAAAAGCTTCAATATTCTGCACTTGCTCGGTGGAGGGGAACGCCATCGCAATAATATCATAGCGATGATTTGCCTGTTTCACATAATGCCTTCCTTCCTGGACGAGAACCTCAACGTTGGGAAAGTCAGTATAAATGCCTCCGTCAAAATCTCTGTGTTGTTTGACGATATCGACAAAATCAGGATTTATTTCCACACCTGTAATCTTCTCCACGCCGCTGAACAGACCCATCAATACCTCTTTACCGCCCCCGGGACCGATGACAAGCATGTCATTCTTTTCGTCCTCTTTCAAGAACAGGAACGGAATCGAATTGGGCTGCCTGACTAGCAGATCCAAAAGAATGCGGTTTGGTTTCTTGACGTCTCCATTAAAGCGATACAGGGGAGTACCGGCCGCGCCATCGACAAAAAGGTGTTTGACCACATCCTGATGGCTGTATTCCACCAGATCGGACCGTCCGTACACACTCCACCGGCTGTCGATAATTCGACATTGTGTATTGACCTGAGGATAGACATGAAAGAAGTCCTTTTCCGGGAAATTGCCGATCGGTACCATGCCGACAACATCGTTTTTGCCGTTATAGATCAGCATGACAAGTGATAAAAAAAGAATCGAATAAAGGCCAACCATTCGATTCCTTTTTCCGCGGTCAACAATGAAATTTACCGACGTCACGAAAACGATGACGGCGACGAAGAGAATGCTGTTCGGTGCTCCCAAGAGGCTGAACAAACCAAGAGTTGCGAGTGAACCGAGCGCCGCCCCGGACAAATCAGCAGCGTAGAACGCAAAACTCTGCTCTGCATAGATCCTGTAGAGCTGGGCGTAGACAACGCCTGCAAAGAAAAAAGGGATGAAAAGAAGAAAGAAAAAGAGAAACGGGTCGGTGATGGACAGCTTTATCACCGAAATGACGAAGAGACACAACGAAGCGCCGAACAAGAACACGAATTCGGAAATAGTCCTCAGCGAGGCGGCAATTTCATGTTGTTTTATTCTCGCATAGCAGAATATGCCGCCGGATCCGAGCCCCAGTATGGCGAGAGACAATATAAAAAATGCATAATCGTTGACAAAGATTACGGATGAAATGCGCGTAGAGATAATTTCAAAGCAAAGCACTGAGGCGGAAAGAAGAAATACATTCAGATACATCAATTTGATATTTTTCACCATGACGGGGGATTCTCTTCAATTCCGGTACTACAGGACCAAAAAGACTGTTTCAGTTCACTTCATAAGAAGTACAACGTCACTCTTGTGCATTGATTCCTATTGCAGAAAGGCCTTGTTTGAAAATATCCTGATGGATCTTTACAGGATATTTTGCCTTCAATTGCCCTTGCACAGTAGAATATATCTTTTCTCTTTGAGATTTCAAGAATTCATCGGCGATCGTCTTTTCTACGTCCTGATACAGCAGTTGTTTCTCTTCTCTTTTCGCAATGCATTGAATGAGGGCATACTCTTCCCCGTGCTCAGGGTCGTTGTATTCGATTGGTCCGGCGATTTCATTCAGCTTCAGTTGAAAAGCAGCTTTGCCGAGGAATGGTCTTTCGAGGCTCAGGTACGATTTGATGGCACCATCACGGTCCCGTATGAAGGTTTTTACCAGTATCCGGCCTGTCAGTTTTTCAAAAGGAACATTCTGATCGAGTTTGAGCTTCAGTTCATCTATTGTCTTCTGATCCGGAGCAATGACGGCATAGATATTCACCTTCGCAAATTGATAAAACAGCGAATCCCTGTTTGCCTGATAGAACTGCCTGAGCGCTTCTTCGGTTGCCTGGGGAATCTGTGCCTCAATAATTTGCCGGTTGTACATTCTGACAATCTCGTTTTCTATCACAGGATTCGTCGTGCGGGGGTTCAGTATATCTTTTCCAAGATTCAATGCGTTCGCTTTCTCTACAATGAAATTCGTCCGTACAGCCTCCAGGATGAACCTCTTGAGATCATCTTCTTTGAATGAAGAAGAGCTCCCCACGATGAGGACATTATCCAATAAGCGCAGGTACTCCTGAAGATCAACTTTGCCCCGGGAATGGCTCAGAATAAGAAAATTCCTTCCCTGTGAAATCGCATGTTGTAAAGTATCTGCATACTCCCTTTGATAAAAGTCGGGAATATTTGACCACGTGACAAGTTGTTGTAGTGCTCGTTCGTTCCATTTCAACGTCTTTTCATCAACGAGTTTGTTTTTTGTACTGTCAAACTCCTGAAGACAAAAGTCCATATATCTTTCATCAAGAGTTTTTGCGATATCGTCCCTTACCTTCTCAAACGGCTGCACATCTCTTCTGTTGATTTTGACGACCTTCACAACATAGATTGATTGATTTTTTTCAAAAACACGCACTGCACCAACAGCAAGATCAAAAATGGCATTATCATATATGTTTGAGAGGCTCGTCTTCCAATCTACGGGAGGCATCAAACCTCCTCGACGGGCTGATTCAGCATCATGCGAAAAGCGTTTTGCCAATTCAGCGACATCCGCGCCATTCTCGATCTTTGCTCTGATACTGTTCGCCGCAGTTTTCAAAGAGTCTCTGCTCTTTTGTGAGACGTTTTTTGGCTTTGCGAGGACAATTTGCCGATAGATGACTTCCCTTCCCATCTGCTTGTATGCTTCCTGCATGGATTCATCGTTTACGCATTTTCCATAAAATTGGGTTCTAAAATATTGAGTCACGAGTTCTTCGTTGATCGTCCGTTTGATGCTCTGAAGCAATTCCGTGTTTTGATTCAACCCGAGGGTGAAGAAATCAATGATCTTCAGCTGACGAACAACCATGTCATCCAGACCTTTTTTATAGGCCGCTGCCATGTCATTCCTATAAAATTGATCATAATGACGATCCAAAACGAATTTTTGCAATTCAGCAAAACTGATTGAATAATCACCCGCGATGGTGGCGACAATATTCGGATGAATGGTATCCTGTGCTCTGCAATTGATGGAGAGAATCAGGGCGATGACTATCAGTGGCAAAAAACCCGGCGAGTGATATGATCGTTGTGGCATAGGAGAGATTTGTCATGAATGGTGGAGAGATGATGCTTCTTGTCTTCGTCGCTGCATAGTAGCAAATATTTGCAATAAAACATAAAACCCTGACAAGAAGCATCAGGGTCTTATGCGGAGGAAGATATGATAACACATTTTTAGGACTACGAAGAAACGGCCGGGCCGCCATCCATCCTCCGTAAGGGCGATGACGTCCGTCGATTCTCCTTGCCTCGCACACTCATGGCCTGCTTCGGGCTCCTCCCCGCAGAGCACTCTCCCGGCACATGAGATCTCCGTGACTTCGCCCGGGCGATCCTCATGGCATCGCCACGGAGCCAGCACCGAAAGCAAAAAGCGTCGAGAGGAGAGGATCGATACGAGAATCCTCCTTGGGAGGAGCATGCGGTGCACACGTGACGATCCAACCCGCAACCCTGGAGAGAGGGCGCTCCGGACGAACGCTCTCCCCTCGACTCATGACTGTATCAAAGAACTTGACTCCCAGCCGTTTCCACACTACTTCATCAGAAGCATTTTCATGGTTGACTGGTAGCTTCCGGCTGTCAGGCGATAGAAGTACACGCCGCTTGCCAGGTTCTTCGCATTGAATGTTACCGAATGCGATCCGACCGGGAGCGCGCCGTTGACCAGTGTCGCGACTTCCTGTCCGAGGGCGTTATAGACGGTCAGCGTGACATTGCCGGCCTTCGGAAGGTCGAAGGTGATCTGTGTCGTCGGGTTGAACGGATTCGGATAGTTTTGCTGAAGCTGGAACTTCACCGGGAGACTTCCACCAGCCTCGCCAACACCTGTGATGGTGGTGGTTCCGGCATCCAATGCGCTTTGTATGGTGGCGTGCTCCGCATCTACCTGAGCTGCCCAGAGTGCTTTCTTCGCCGGGAACCAATTCAGGTCACCAACCGGGTAACCACCGGTCGCGCCCTTGAGTAAATCGGCGTTGCTATAGGAAAGATCAACCGGGATCGGCCAGTCGGAGTAGGTATAATAACCGGCACCAGTATAGACCAATCGCCAATCGGCCATGGTGTTCGTGCTTGCAATATCAACGGTTCCGACACTGAAGGCTTTCAGTGAATCAACCTCATCAGTCAGAAGATTCTTCGGGTCGGTAAACGTAGGAAGTTCGCGATACCACACACCTTCGGTCAAATATGGATATGTTGCATTATCATTGAACATCGCCTGAGACCTGGTATTCATTGTCACCATTTGCGATTGCCAGGCAGTATAACCATTCACCGCATTTGCATCCAAAATGGTGTTCATATCATTAAGTCTGCTATCCCAATAAATAACGTTCCCTTCAACGAGTATCTTTCTGGGCACTACCTGATACGTATTGTCAGGGAAATTGCGAACATTCACAAGACCCGTCACTAAAGTATCCGCATCGACTTCACCCCAATCACCCGCTACATACTTCTGAAAGGGTTGAACATTACTGTTGACAAAGATATTATTGGTAATGCTCATTTCGCTTTCGTATCCAAGGCTTTCAAATACGGATCCGGAACAGTTAATAAATGTGTTATGATTGAAGATGATTCTGCTATACACATAGTTTCTGAATTTATACATGGAACCCTGAGCCATCACATGAGTACAATTTTCAACAAGAATTGTGTCCATATTGCTAAAGCCATCAAACACACCTCCGTTACGCCTGCAATCCTGCCCGCTCAGATTGACGAAATAGCAATCCTTCCAGTAGAGCTTCGTTCCCGGCTTGTCAGCGGTGAGGACTACCCATCGTGTATGCTCAAATAAATCATTCTCAAACAGCACTCTGCAATTGGGAGCAGCACAACCGAAAAAATTCCATCCCAAAGTGCCATCGGATGCAGCAGGAATGATACTGCAATTCTTTATTGTCAGATCATTTGCAAACTGAATTTGACCGGTATTTGAAGTTTGTCCTTCAATCGTCGCGCCGCATATGACAGGGGGTGCGGAACCTGCGTTCTTATTATTTACCAAACGTGTTGCGTCCTCTCCTACAATCACCGTAGGTCGTAGGGTCGATGTCGTAGGGTTGGTAGCAAGCGGGTAAACTCCGTTTGCTTTCAACATATACACACGCCCTGCGGGAACATTGAGTGTATCCAGATTGAGAGCATTCGTTAAAGAGTTTGATTGCGAACCCATATCGATAAAGTCTTTAATGACCAGAGTATCTCCCCGCACCTGGAGGACATAATCCATCAGAGTTTGGGCATACAATGTTGGTGCCGACATGAGCACCAACACTACGAACGGTAACAGTAGCTTTTTCATATTCTGCCTCATTGACTTAAGTAATAACAGAGTAATTATGCCAGCGTACGCAATACACCGCTTCGTCAGAATGTCATCCTCCTCTATTATTGAAGAAAGTTGTTTCATTGGCAACTACCCTATTCCTCCCATATTCACCTCATGAAGTTGTTTGATAATTGTCCAGCAAATGCCGCCTCTCCTTCAAAAACTATATCGCAAATTAAGTTCAAATATTCGTGGTGAATAATCGGTTGATTCCAGGTTCTCAAGAATCGGCCCGCCGACAGTCCTACTGAACTTCTGATATGTATAAATTGGATTATGAAATACATTGATACCATTAAAGGCGACACTTAAGCCATCAA
>PMNE01000103.1:0-88069 GCA_003162635.1 Ignavibacteriota bacterium | reverse complement strand
ATGTTTCTAATCTGTTGATAGTCCATATCGGACCAGACTCTTGTATAGTTGATGTTCAATACCAGGGCATTCAAAGGTTGGGGCAGGTACCAAAAATTGGTCTGCCATTCGAGCTCAAATCCTCTTATGAATGCAGGATGAGGATTATTGACAAATGTGGTTATTTGTTGCGATTGACCTGGCGCAGCAACCCCCAATGACTGGAAAGTCGCTGAATCCGGGAACGACACATTGTAGAGATTCAAGTTCTTATAGTAGATGTTCGTTTGATAGAATACATCTGTTATTCTCTTATAAAAACCGCCGACGGTAAACAGACCTATTTCATTATTATAGAAGGACAAATATGCGTCATAGTTGGTTGATGATGCCGGTTTCAATCTGCTGTTTCCGGCTTCTGCTTCCTCCTGAGGGGCAAGATACGTGTTTGGGAGAATGGCGTGATAATCGGGACGTGAAATTGATGTCGTGTACGCTAATCTGAGGTCAAGCCAATCTGTAAACTTATATCGGAGTTGGGCATTGGGAAAGAGCTTATCATCGTTACGATCAACCGTGTTGAGAGTATCATACACGTTTGCATAACCATACACGGAGTGTGTCACATACACAAATTTTGCTTTGTAGTTCATATTATAGTGCTCGTACCGCACGCCCCCAATCAACGACAATTGGGTGCCAATGTTAAAACTACCCATGAGATAACCTGCGGAGAACAGTTCGGCGCCATTAAAATCATCCCTTTCCGAAGCGGGTTTATTCCTCGCATTGAGCCAACCGGTCTTTCCCTGCATCAAGAATGCATCCATCTGATCTCTGTTAATTGCATACTTGAAAGGATAGATCCCATCAAGAAAGTACTGCCCTCTCGTATAACCATGATCCCAGAGATCAGTGAAAAGAACCGGATTCATCGTTCCAAGCACTTTGCCGGGGAAAAAATTCTTGACATTCGCATAATAATCCTCCGATCCCGCTCCCTCAAACGACGCTTCCACATCGTTCCAGCGCGTCGCCCTGCTGACCTTACCTCCGAGCTTGAACTGTGACGTGAAATCTTCGGAAAACGACACTGGTATGGTGAAATCAAGAGATGAATGATAGACGTGCTGCCTGAACGTCTCTGCACGGGTCACTACCCATCCCTCCACTTGAGCGTCAAGGGGATCAGTAGGATCAATCGGTATATTATAGACATCTTCAGGCGTTAAGAATTGATTTCGATTGGAGTAGGAAATGGCATGACCGCTGGAGTCCACCCCATAGGGATGGTTTTGCGCCACGTTCTTGAAACCAAAGAAATTATTCGGATCTCCATATCGAATATCGGTATTCTTGCTGCTGAAGGAATGAGACAGGTTCCACTCGGCTTTGACATCGCCAAAATTGTATTCCGTTTGCAAGGAGTTAATCATCAAATCCTTGTTAAACTTGTTGCGGAATATCGAATAATCAAATTCCGTTGCATCAAAGTGAAGTTGATTGATGTAGCTTGTATTATCACTGATGTTATGGGCGTACGTATTTTGTAAGATCAACTTGCCATGGGGAAGGACATAATCCAAAATAAGACTGCCACCGCTATTGGAAATGACATTCTGCTGATCTGTGAATGTAAAACTATTCATCTTGTAGGGTGCCTGACCATACGGCAGGTTTTGGTAGATTCCATAGGAAGCACTCGCCTGGTCATCTCCCACATCAGAGCGGTCTGCATTTCCCTGGAGAAAGACGCCGAGCTTATCGTCGAAGAATCTATCGCTGACGCTGAGCCAGAATTTGTAGTTATCGGCCGTGTGATCCTGTGCATTGTAGTTGCCTTGCGTCAGCACATCAAAATGCAAGTTGCTGGGCGCTTCTCTTAATTTCAGATTAACAACGCCGCCAATGGCATTTGCATCCAAATCAGGTGTCAGCGCTTTAATAACTTCAATGCCGGAGAGCATATTCGACGAGATAAAGCCGAGATTTGTCGAACGGTCATTCATATCCGTGGATGGCAGTTGAATACCATTGACAAGAATCGTATTCAGTTTGGCTTGAATGCCCCGAATAACGACTTCGTCTCCATTCATCAGAGAAATGCCGGGCAAACGACTTATTGCCGCGGCAGCACTTTGGTCCGGCAACTCTCTGATCTTCTCGGAAGAAACAATGTTGGTGATCGTAGGGGATGAGAGTTGCTGGTTAATAGCGTCATGCTGCCCCCGGGCTTGCGCAAGTACTGTTATTGTTTCGCCTATCAGTGCCTGGGGTTCCAAGAGATAGTTTTCCTCTGAAGCTTCATCTTGAACGATATTGATCTCTTTCCTCGCTGAGACATACCCTATGTAAGAGACTTTCACAGAGTACTTGCCAACCGGAATACCATGGATGAGATAGTTTCCATCACGATCCGTGGAAACTCCCAAGCTCGTCTTTTCAAGAGTCACATTTGCACCGATGAGGGGCTCATTGGTATTTTTATCAAATACATGTCCTTTTAATGAACCCGTCTGTGCGTATGAGAAGGATGGCATCACCAGAAACAGAAGTATAGCTGTGGCAGCTATTCTCGTTTTCAACATTATCATTGTGCCCATGAAAATTCTCCGGAATGAGTTAGTAGGCAATCGTAGCACAACTCAATCAATTCTCACTGAAAAAATCGACATGTTGTGGTTTATGATGGTGAGGTTCGTTCGCATCGTGAGTGCGTCTCATGGGAGAACGACCTCATGCGTGGCAAATCGAATCAGCAATTGAGTTTTGGTGGAGGCTTCATCGACCCCCAACCGCTTGGGTGGGATGACGAGATGAAGCGCGTCGACCAACTTTTCTAGGAACGGGAATTTCCTCAAGCCGCTTGAGGCCGTGTTCGATCCACCGATAGGTCGCCCTGGCACGGCGGTCGATGTCTACCCCCGAAGGAGCGTGTTTCTGAAGTTCCGTGGGGGCCTAGCTACCAAGAGATGGAAAGCGAGGTCCGCGAACAACTCTCCTGGTGACACTTTTTCCGTGGGTACAAATGAGGTATAAATAATGTTGAACCTCGTTGAACCCATTCAAGATTACAAAGTTGAATTTTCAAAAGCAAGCGAAAAAGAGATTCTTTTCATCACATGCGAGACGCCTGACACTCCCAAATTCCCCGCACAACGGCTTATTGGGCCGATTTCCTCCAGGAAGTCGGGACCGGACGGCATGGTGCAATGCTCATTTCACCAAGATCATCTTTTTTGATCCAACAAGACCACCGGCCGTGATTTGATAGAAATAGATTCCAGAATTCAAATTCGATGCATCAAAATGTGCGGCATGCTTTCCAACAGATTCTCTCCCGCGGATAATTGTCGCTATTTCACGGCCTAAGACATCAAAGACCCTCAATTGGACAAAACTATCCTTCGTCAGGGAATACTCGATCGTCGTTGAGGGATTAAAGGGATTGGGATAATTTTGTGACACTGAAAATTCAACGGGCTTCGTCGATTTATCCTCGACACCGGCAACCAGCTCGCCGGAGAATGAGAGCGTGGTTATCGACCGGGCAGGAAAATCCAATGCAGCGTTGCCGTCATAGCTGTTACTTACCGTTTCACCCGATTCGGTCTCGGAGGTGCGAAAAACAATCCCGCTCTCAACACTGAAGTTCTGTAGATCAAAATCCATCGATTGGGTCTGCGACCCGATGTTGAGCACCACTACCGTCAACTTCTTGCCGTCAGGATCCGTGAAGGCGGATATTCGAAGGCTGTCTGCATCGACTGTGGCGGTCACCCTCGTATAACCGGAATCTATATATTTTGAATATTGCCTGATTGCCCAATAGTATTTTGATATCGTATAGGTGTTGGATTGCATGACAATCAGAGGATTGCCTCCGGACCCCCATACCAATTCCCACCAAAGATAGGCCGACACATTCCCATAGACCAAACAGTTATGCATGAGCCAGGCGGTATGAAACCAGTCACCGCGGTCATACTCTGTTTGAAATATGGGTTTACCCTGAAAGGCATTTGCAATAGTTGAGAGATTGGGAATAAATAAATCCGGGTTATGATTATCGTTGACGTTATCAGATTCGCCGTGATAGAGATGATATGCAAAGCCGCCAAAATGATTGTAGTTGACGAAATATTGCATGTATTTCTGGAATTCACCATAACCAATTCCTAACACCTCCGGGCCCACCATTGCAGGCGGTGATGGCATTTGTTGCAGCGCCTTATACACCGTATCGAGCGCATGATTATATCCTGCATTCGTGGACGATTCATTGGCATCAAAAAGACATGATTCCCACGTCGCCGAAAAATCCGGTTCATTCTGGATCGAGACATAATCCGGATTGATTCCGCTCGCTCTATACGCATTTATCGCATCAACCCAGTATTGAGCAAACGCACCATAGACATATTTTCCATTTTGCTTCACCAACGTTCCGCCATTCTGAACGTCGCCATTGCTCTTTATCGTCGCAGGCGGCGACCAGGAGGAAAGAAGGATTGCAGGCCTTTGCGGTGAAAGGGCGAGCATCGTGTCAACAATTTCAACGAACGTCGGTGCAAAGTTCGTTGGATTATTCCGGTACGTATTGCGAATCCTCAGGATATCAAGGCCGAGATCATGAAAAATGTAACGATAGATTTGGCTCTTTTGGGGATGGGCGGTCAATTGATCATCGGCCCATGCAATAGATGCGCCAAAGCCAATCATTGTTTGGTGAGTTTCTTTCGCTTTTATCGTTCCATGAGCGGCAAAAATCTCCATCGGTACGATGACGGAAAGAAACAGCACCATCATGGCTGAAACCACACGTCGGCAATTTTGCTTCATGTTCTTCTTCCCACCATGGTCGAGGAGAGGATGTCTTCTTTTCACGCCCCAGGCATGCGAGTTCACGAGGCGAATGCCTTTCGCCGTTCTGCCAACTCATCAGCCATCTGAATCGTCATCTTCTTATTGATCTGGTACGCTGCTAACAAGAGAGTGCAGATCGCAAACATACAGCCAACAACGATTCCACTGCACGTGCGGAACCCTTCCAGCGCTTGAGGCGCATCAGGCATCTGGGTACTATAGCCGAACATGCCGGCCATGATCCATAGGAACGAAGAAGAGCCGAGCGCCAGGCCGCTTTTGAGCGCAAAGCCTATGGTCGCAAAGACAATTCCCGTGAAGCGCCGTCCGGTCTTCCATTCGGAGTAATCCGCCACATCCGCATAGATCGCCCAAATCAATGGAATAGTGGGAGCATACGCCATTGCAATGAGAATCGTCAGCACGACCATGCCGGTCACATTCGTAGGACCGAGCAGGGAGAACGTCAGCGTACCGATGCTCGCGAGAGCGAAACCGCCGATCGCCACTGCTTTCTTTCCAAACCTCCTGGAAAGGGCAGGCGAGAGAATAATGACAATGATGGTGATGCCGGTTCCGATCATATTGATGATGCTGTTGGCAACATCGGCAACATTGGAACTCGCGAGGTTTGCCTTATCTCCGTGGACGATGTATCCGAGCCATTCAAGAACGCCGCCGGGGGCAGGGGCACCGGGAAGGAGCGCGGGCGCAGTCAACCCTAAGCTTTGTACCCAGTCGTAGAGCGCAGCTTTGTCGGCAAAATGGTGATAATAGTTATACAGAGCCGCACCCCGAAACGAGAGAATCGCAAAGTGCACCAGCGTCATGAAAAACATCACCTTCCACGGATTGTTCTTGAGCAGATTGACAAAATCCTCTTTCGGCGAAGATTTCTGGTGGGACTCGGGCTTAATGCGTTCTTTTGTTGTGGCAAAGGTGATGAGGAACAGGACGAAACAGACGACAGCCCAGATCGTCATCGTCATCTGCCATCCGTACTGTCTGTCGTGCCCGACTGCAAATTTGGCAATCAACGGCAGAGTGAAACCGCCTACAATGAATTGCGCTGCATTCACGGCGATAAACCGGTAGGAGTTCAGCTTTGCGCGCTCGTTGACATCGCCGGTCATGACTCCGCCCAGTGCCGAGTAGGGCATATTGTTCATTGAATAAATGCTCATCAGCAAAATATTGGTAATGGCGGCATAGACGACCATCGAAGTCATACCCCAGCCCTTTGGCGTCGTGTACGCCAGTACCATGACGATACACCAAGGCAGCGCCGTAAAGAGAACCCATGGACGGAATTTTCCCCATCGGGTGTTTGTGCGATCGGCAAGCACTCCCACAATCGGATCGGCGAAAGCATCCCATAACCGGGCAACAATCAGAATAGTTGCTGCAGCACCTGCGGTGATGCCAAAGACATCCGTGTAGAAGTTTGTCTGGAAAAGAATCATCGTCATGAAGACGAAATTCGCCGCGGCATCTCCAGCGCTATATCCCGCCTTTTCGACGAAGGAGAGTTTTTGCTGATAATGTTCTGCCGGCATGGTTCTCGTCTCTGTTGAGGTGTTCATTTCTGGACCGTGAGGACGAGTTTCTGCAGATCAGAATCCTGTGACGAGCGGCCAACCATAATCATGAAATCTCCGGGTTCAACACGATACTCCTTGTTGATATCCGTAAAGGCCAAATGCTCCGGCAGTATGGGAATGGTCACCGTCTTCGTTTCCCCCGGATGGAGATGAACCTTGGCAAACCCCCGTAACTCCTTCATCGGGCGCGTGACTGAGCTGATCATGTCTCTGATATACATCTGGACGACTTCATCGCCAGACCGCTTGCCGGTGTTCTTCACGTCGACCGAGACGCTCGTCGATCCATCGACGCTGATCAACGATCGTTCAAGTTGGAGGTTGCTGAAGCAAAATGTGGTATAACTCAGACCAAAGCCGAATGGATACAGCGGCGAGACATCATCTGCCAAATATCCTCTTCTCGCCGATGGCTTATAATTGTAATAGCACGGCACGTGCCCTACAGAACGCGGAATGGAGATGGGTAATTTTCCGCCTGGATTGTAATCGCCCAACAGGACGTCGGCGACTGCGGTCCCCGATTCCTGGCCCAAGTACCAGCACTCAAGAATCGCCGGAATGCGCGCCTGAACAGCAATGATGGAGTTCGGCCTGCCATTGAAAAGGACCACGACGACCGGTTTTCCAGTTTCCACAATCGCTTCTACCAGTTCATTCTGCATCCCGATCAGATCCAGGCTGGCGCGATCTCCCATGTGGGTCTTGTTCCACGCTTCGCGGGAAGTTTGTTCATTGCCACCCAAAACAAGGATGACGGTGTCCGCCTTTTGCGCTACGGCAACAGCCCGAGCGATAGATTTTCGATCCTCTTCCGGATCGGGGAATGTTATCGCATCTTCGTTCCATGATCCGCCGACCGTAATCTTACAGCCTTCGCTATACACAACGTGCACATCGTTCCCGACTTTTTCCTTTATACCCTGAAGTACCGTCGTCGAGTACTTCGGCTCCCCGCTATACCCTCCTAACAGCGTACGATCCGCATTCGGGCCAATCACAGCGAGAGTGGAGTTTTTCTTCAGTTGAAGAGGCAGAGCGTTCCCGCTATTCTTCAACAGAGTAATTGTCTCATGCGCGGCACGCAAAGCAAGCGCTCTTTCCTTTTCGAGTTTCCTCTCGCTTTGGATCACCTCAGGATCAACATAAGGATCGTCGAAAAGACCGAGCTGAAATTTGTACTTGAGGAGCGCGGCAACCAATTCATCCAACACCGACTCGTCCAATGTGCCGCACCGAACAAGTTGAATGAGTTGAGGATAACAATCGGGATCAGGCAATTCGATATTGACGCCGGCCTGCACGGAAAGCAAAGCGGCGTCAGTTTTGTCCTTCGCCACAGCGTGGCTTGTCGCTTCGTCCCGGAAGTTCAATTCTGTAATGGCATAATAATCTGAAACGACATATCCTTGAAATTCCCATTCACCCCGCAGGACATCCTTCAACAGCCATTTGTTCGCGTGCGACGGAACACCGT
Source organism: Ignavibacteriota bacterium (assembly GCA_003162635.1). GTDB lineage: Bacteria > Bacteroidota > Ignavibacteria > UBA10030 > UBA6906 > Fen-1260. The sequence continues at coordinate 80,146 of PMNE01000103.1, read as the reverse complement.
CAATCTCATTGTACGATGCCATCACACTGATGACGTTCGCTTTTTTGATTACTTCCCTGAAGGTGTACAGGAATGTATCCCGCAGAAGACGTTCAGAGACATTGACAGGGCCGCAATTGGTACCGGACTCAGGTTGTCCGTGTGCAGCAAAGTGTTTCAGCGTTGCAATGATCCGCTTCTTCGTTCTGAACTTTCCATCACCTTGAAAACCTTTGACAGCCGAGATGCCCATTTGAGCGACAAGGTATGGATCTTCACCAAATGTTTCTTCCACCCTGCCCCAGCGAGGATCGCGAGCGACATCGACAACGGGTCCAAGAGCTTGATGTGCGCCCCGGGAACGAATGTCTTCAGCAATTGCCGTGTATATTTCTTCCAGAAGTCCGGGATTAAACGTCGATGCTAAACCGATTGGCTGAGGATAACTGGTGGCTCCTTTTGCAGCAAGGCCATGCAACCCTTCTTCATGAAAAATCACCGGAATGCCTAAACGAGTTTCCTCAACAAAGTACTTTTGCAGCTTGTTCGCGGTTTCCGCCATTTGGCGGGCGGTGAGGCCAGTTCCGCTATCGCTCAATCGTGCAATCTGCCCGATTCCGTTTTTGAAGTGACATTCGAGGTTGCTGAGATTGACGTTTCCCGATTCATCGAAGAGAAGAGTCTTCTTCTGTCCCCAGATACAAAGCATCTGAGCGGCTTTCTCTTCGAGGGTCATCCGGCCTACCAAGTCGGCAACGCGATCGTCCACCGATAGTTCTGAATCCTTATACCGCAACAAATCCTCTTGTTCTGCTAATTCATGCGGTGAATTCTTATTAGACATTGTCACATCCCGTATTTGAAGATTAAGGTCATCAGTGGAAATTTCTTCGCGGCAGGTTTCATCAGCACTGTGAACTTGAGGATTGCCCGCTTGCTCGTATCGCTTTCCGGGCTCCGTCCACAACCTCGCGGTTGTGGATCCGTCACTCGTTCATGCTCAATTGGGTTTAATGATACTTGAACCGTTTCAATGTACCTAATCTCCTTCCCCAATGTCAAGTGAAAAATAAGCTATGTTCTATTGTTCGTTGGACTTTTTCAGAACGATTTTGTAACACACTGCATCAGAAGAAGGATAATGCTTTGAAGCTCCTATTTCCAATGCTTCCTTCTTCTGCGACCATGTGATAGTTTCATTGGTTCCCAGCAATTCCACCCTTTCAACCACACCGTGCCCCGCCTTTGTTGAAAGAGCCGAGATAGAAACTTTCTCGACGGGAACATCCAAAAGAAAAACATACACAAAACCGTTCTTTGTTGTGAAGCGAATGTCCTTCGCCGTATAATTCACCGGCTTGAACTCGGCGAAAGAACCCTCTGATGCGTGTGTCGGACCTTCTTCGGCAACCTCCCAGGGACGCGTGCCATAAATGCCTTCACCGTTGATATCCAGCCACTTCCCAATCGACAAGAGGACATGCGTTTGTTCCGCGGTAATGGTCCCATCGGATTGAGGACCAATGTTGAGTAACATATTTCCGTTCTTACTGACGATATCAACAAGCATATCGATGAGTTCATTGGGAGTTTTGTTTTCTTCGCCGTCAATATACCCCCACGATTTTTTGCCGATGGAAGTATCGGTCTGCCATGGGTATGCTTTTGTTGCTTTGCTGCTGCCGCGTTCGATATCATACACCGCAACACAATCGGGATACGCCTGATCTTTGTAATTGATCACCACCTCTTTCCCCCATGCCCTTGCATGGTTGTAATAATAGGCAGCAAACGTCTTTCGGTACGGTTCAAGTTCGGGCTGCCCGATATACCAATCGAACCAGAATACCTGCGGATGATAGCGTTCTACCAGTTCACAGCACCGCAACAGCCAATCATTCATAAACTCAGGACTCATCGGCACTCTGTCTTTGGGATCGAATGGATTGAAGAGCGTGGCTGGACCGTAAAAGTCGGCATACGCGGTGTCGCTCACATCCGAGTTCCTTTTCTTCCCTTCGTTCATATACCACCAGTGCTCGCTTCGATGCGACGACAGCCCAAAGATGAGCCCTTGTTTGCGCGTTGCCTCGGCTATTTCGCCGATAACATCGCGCTTGGGGCCCATTTCGGCGGCGTTCCACCTCGAGAGATCGGTGTGGTACATCGCAAAGCCGTCGTGATGTTCGGCGACAGGGACAATGTACTTCGCCCCGGATTTCTTGAAGATATCAACCCATTGGTTCGCATCAAACTTTTCGGCTTTGAACATGGGAATGAAATCTTTATAGCCAAATTTATCGACAGGACCATACTTCTTCACGTGATGCTCATAATAGTTCAGTCCCCATGTCACCGTATCAGAGTACATTAGCCGCGGGTACCATTCGGACCCAAACGCTGGAACTGAGTAAACACCCCAGTGAATAAATATCCCGAACTTTGCATCACGAAACCAATCGGGGCAATGATAGTGCGATAAGGATTCCCATGTCGCCTGGTATGGAACATCCTGCATTTGCGATCTGCACATTGTCGCAATTCCAAGCGAAAGTACGGCTGTGATGAAGATGATCTTTTTCTTCATAGCGCTCCCCTTTTGCGAAAGGATCAAGAGACGGCATCCTGAAAATGAACGGCATACCTCACTTGTGATGGAGGTGATATTCGAACGAATCCACGTCGACAAACCCCGCTTCATCGAGGTTGTTGTAATTATAAATGCCCAAACGTGTTCCGCGGTACGAAGCCCAGGTGAGCTGCGATGTTTTCCCGAAGGCGACATAGTTCTTGTCATCAAGACTGTATTCGAAATTACATCGTCCGCTAAAATCGGCTCTGAGGCGGAAGTAGATTGTTGTTGCCTTTGGGGGAACGACGAAATCACCAAGCGTCACCGCAGTGGCTTTCTTCTCTTCGCCCCGTTTGAATACAATTTTCTTCACATCGTTGTCCATAACAACACCCAACGACGAGAAGCATTGACCGCCATCGTACTGGCACAATCCGGCATCCTGGCCGTTTGCCATCCCGTGGATATCCAGTGTCACAGTTGCTACGCTGTTTTCACAGCGATAATAGCGTTGACCGATGGTATTGCCAACGGTAAAGAAGTTGCTGTCTTCCAACGGTTTGAACGCGTACAAGCGCAAATACCCGGGACGCTCGGTGAGCGACCATTTTTCAGCTCGTGGCTGATGGTTCCATTGCCATTGCATCCCGAGTGATGGGGAAGAGAAATCGTCGGATGTTTGAATCTCGATACCGGGATTGTCCAGGCGCGGTTTCTTTTCTTTCCAAACCATTTCGCCTACGCCATCATGATCAGTATCCTCGCCTATTGCCGGCCAATCATTTACCCATTTCATTGGGAGCAAGCTGAGGAAACGACCCGAAAAATGCCCCGTGCCGTGGTGTGTAATAAAATACCAGTCTTTTCCGTCAGGGGTATCGAGCAATGAGCCCTGGTTTGGTTCAAAATCCTTCTCAAAGCCCTGTGAGTGAAGTATTTCCTTCAGTTCGTAAGGTCCGTAAATGTTTTTTGACCGTAACAATACCGGGATGCGCGGACGAAAACCATCAGCGTTGCGCACTTCGCTGAAAAAGAAATAGTAGTAGCCATGGTGTTGAAAGATCTTGTTGGCCTCCGATGTACGATAAGGATGAGTAATATGTCCCCCGATAATATCCAGGTATTTCGTGTTGTCCGATGCTTCGGAGACGCGGCCATCGAGCAATTGCTTTCCATCAGGACTCATCCTGAAAATACGCGGACACCATTCGTATTTTCCAAAATTTGAAGCAATGATATAGGCATTTCCGTCTTCATCCCAAAACGGACAGGTGTCGTCCCAGCCGTATCCATTGAGCGGACTGCCCTCCATATCCGTCATTTGCGTAACGTTCCATGGTCCCTCAGGGCGATCGGCTGTTGCGACAAACCAACCGTTCTTCTTCGTTGTAAAATGACAATAGAATCTCTTGTCATGGTATCGTATGCTTCCCGCGAAGATCCCCTGATCGTAGCCTTTCATGCTGTTCCAGTTCAGCTCGGGGCTGAGAACAGAAACGTCGGAGACGACATGGCCAATTATTTCCCAGTGCACGAGGTCTTTTGAGTGGATCACCATCATGCCGGGCGACTCCTGCAAGGTGGACGATATGCCGTAATACTCTTCCCCCACACGAATGACATCGGGGTCGGAATAATCACCTGCAAGTACGGGGTTCCGAAATGTGCCATCGCCCTGATCACCCCATTTTGGGGTGAAACCGTCTTGAGCATGTCCTGTGAGGCCGGAAAAAGTCAACAGGAGAATGAGCAGGTTCTTCATATTGCAATAATTCATTCGTTCTTCATTGATGGTGTCGGCTGTATTCCAAGATAAACCCATAGTGATAAGGCGTGTTTCCCGGATTCGTGTATTTTTCCATGGTAGGAGCGCCCCACGAATCATCTCCTCCAACTCCGTGAATGTTCAAATCAATGTTGATACTCACGAAGTCTCTTGTCGGCAAATCAAACGGATGATTGGCTTTTTCGAGGTCATCTTCGGTGTATGGCCAAGCACGGAAACATAAGGGTTGCAGGCCGGTAACCCTGATGAAACTGCCGTCGTGGTCGATAAGGGAAAACCATCGTACATCACAACGGTTGGCATTGTCTTGCGGAACAGCATAGTTGGTAACAAAATCCTCCAACTTCGACTCGTAGCAGCCTATGAGCGCCGCTGTCTTCCTGTCGGGATAATTCTCAAAGGGCCCGCGTCCATACCATTGTATGTCATGAAACCTGTCCTGGATCCGCATTCGCATACCAAACTTGGGTATTTTCGGAATAGTATCGCTCCGGGGATGGTAATCGGCTTCCACCTGAATTTGTCCATGACCATTGAACGAATATTTCAGCGTATAACCTGCCCCAATATCAGGCAGGCTCATGCGGAAACTCATGGTCACGATCCCACCCTGTTTTTTGACGTCAACACCCTCCACAACACGGTGTGATGCAGCGTTCTTCCATTTGCCCAGCGTCTCCTCGTACTTGCTTTGCTTCTGGTTATTGTTGGCCGGCTTCCAGAAATAGGGTTCCAAGACGCCGTGCAGGAGTTCCGAGTTGTCTTGCACCCAGCTCGTCAATGCGCCTGTCGCCTTATTCACAGCAACGTGAAACGAATCGGTTTGCACCAAAATTTCCGTTGGGGTTTCCCTTACGCTCAGATCTTTTCCGCCAGATTCAATTTTCTTCCATTGACGCGGTCGAAGCACAAATTGTTCGCGTGCAACGCAGTATCCTTCCTCGGCCCATAGCGTCGCCTTCTTGAGACGGGCGTAGAGGTTCAGGCAAACCTCCGTTGACGTCGTATCGAATGCCGCCGGGAGCGGAATGTGAATATCGCAGGTTCCGCCCGGACGCAAGGAACTGTCGGCCAGTTTTCCGGAACGGAGTACTTTTCCATTTGATGTAAATTCGTACACGAGATCGAATTGACTGAGGGAAAGAAAGTCGTAATGGTTGGTCACTCGTATCGTAAGAGGATTACTCCGTTCGAGTTGAAAAATGATGTTCTGGTACACTTTCTGCACTTCATAGTAATGCGGGTGAGGGGTTCGGTCTGACGCCACGACACCCTTGATGCAAAAAACCCCATCATTGGGATAATCTCCAAAATCGCCTCCGTAGGCCCAGAATTCATCATCCTTTAATTTCAAATCTGCCGGATGTTCAGCATCATATCTCAGGGGCGAGCCATCTCTTTTCTTTGCCAATCCCTGATCAACCCATTCCCAAATGGCGCCGCCTACCAAACTTGAATCGGAATAGAAGACATCCCAGTATTCCTGCAGATTACCACCGGAATTCCCCATGACGTGAGCATATTCCCGTAAAAAAACAGGTTTGTCCGTTACCTTCCGGCCAAGATCTCTTAATTGGTCGGGATGCAAATAACCCTCATCATAAATGGCGGAAACATCTCTCTGGGTATCGGAATAAATCAAACGTGTGGAATCGAGCTTGTGCACCGTGTCTGCCATTGCAAGCAGGTTCCGTCCTTTCCCCCCTTCGTTTCCTAACGACCAGAAGATAACGCAGGCGTGGTTCTTATCGCGTTGCACCAACGAAACTGCGCGGTCCACGTGAGCTTTCTTCCAAACGGGATCATCACCCAATTCCTTGTTCCCAATCCCAAATCCGTGCGATTCCTGATTGGCTTCATCCATCACATAGAAGCCATAGATGTCGCACAATTCATAAAACAGGGGGTCGTCAGGGTAATGGCAGGTGCGTATCATATTGATGTTCGCTTGTTTCATCAATTCCATATCGCGCACCATGGTTTGCCTGTCCACATGCTTGCCGGTCCGAGGATGTTGCTCGTGGCGGTTCACGCCTTTGAGCTTTACGGCTTGTCCGTTGATTGTGAACAGGTCGCCATGCACCTCAATCGCACGCACACCAAACCGCCAGTGAATGGTCTCAATAATTTCGTTCTTGTCGTTCTTCAAGTTCAAGCGAAGATCGTACAGGTTGGGAGTTTCGGCAGACCAAAGAAGCGGGTGGCCCAGATGAGTTTCCAGTTGCATGTGATTGATCGAAGAGGCTTCCATCACATCTATTCTTTTCGACAAATCATCAGAGACGATGCCGCCCGACGCCGTATTGCCTGTTATCCTGGCTTCCAGTGTCATGTTGGTCAACCTCGTCTGAGAGCGGTTTTCAATGTTGGCCTCTATTCTCACAAGCGCATCCGCCTCGTCATTGCCGGGATCAGCACGTACCGTGAAATCCTGAATAAATGATTTTGGCCGGATACACAGGTCAACATCCCTGAAGATGCCGCTCAAGCGCCACATGTCCTGGTCTTCGAGGTAGCTCCCGTCGCACAAGTGATACACTTCCACCGCAAGTTTATTTTCACCTTGATGAACGAATGCCGTAATGTCGAACTCGGCCGGCGACATGGAGTTTTCGCTGTATCCAACCCTTTCCCCGTTTACCCAAACATACATTGCGGACTGTACCCCGCCAAAATTCAGAAAGAGGAGTTTGTCGGTCCAATCTTCCCGTACCTGAAAGGTNNGGATAGGTGATGTTACTGTACAGGGGTATCCCAAAACCCTGCATTTCCCAATTTCCCGGCACGAGGATATTCGCCCAATCCGCAACAGAGTAGTCTGTTCTAAAAAAATCAACCGGTCGCGAATTTGGGTCAGGTGACCACGTAAATTTCCATGTTCCGTTGAGCGAAACAAGTTGAGGGTTGTTCCATTTTTCGCTTGGGAGGAAGAGCGTGGCATGTGCGCTCTCTTTGTGTATCCCCACCACATCGGGATTTTCCCAATCGTTGATCCTCTTTTCTTCCTGGGCACGACTATCAACGACTGAACACAAAAGAAAACACACCATGAACAGGCAAAGGAACTCCGTCTTCCTCTGTGTTCTTGTTGTGGAGAATCGCAGGCGTTTCATAAACCAGTCAACGTATATGTTCCTCCCGGAGTCGTGGAAAGATCATACACAAAGGTCTTTCTTCTTTGCAGGGTGTTACGATTTGCCTTCTTTGCAATCAATGGTTTTCTGACTTCAGGAAGCTGATAGAACGGATTCGCATTTTTGCCTTTTGCGATACCCAGTGCAGCTCTGCCTTCAGCCTTCAAAGCGGTATAAGACCGTATCCGACAATTGCCGCCAAGTCTTGATGTGATTACCAGTTTTGATATTCTTCCCTCTTTCCATTCCAGCTCTTCTATTTCGAAACCTCCGCGTGCACGAAGGCCTTTCACACTGCCATTCTTCCAGGCGTCCGGCAAAGCCGGGAGCGCCTGGATGGCGCCGTCATGGCTTTGCATGAGCATTTCGGCCAGACCTGCGGTAAAACCGAAATTCCCATCAATTTGAAAAGGCGGACATGCATCAAACATGTTCGGGTAGGTGCCGCCTTTGCCTTCAAAATCGATATGGTCGTAATCACATTTCTCGACGAGGCGTATTTGGTCGGTCATCAGTTTATAGGCGTGGTTCCCATCGAGAAAACGCGCCCACAGGTTGATCTTCCAGTTCATTGACCACCCGGTGGAAGGATCGCCTCGCTCCATGAGCGACGTGCGTGCAGCATCGAACAATTCCGGCGTGTGCAACGGCGAAATCTGGTTCGACGGATAAGCCCCGTAGAGATGCGAAACATGCCTGTGATGATCCTCCGGGTTGTCCCAATCTTCGAGCCATTCCTGCAATTGACCGTACTGTCCTATTTGCATTGGAGCCAATCGTTGCAACGTTCCTCTCATTGTCGCAACGAATTCGCGGTCCGTTCCCAACACTTCGGCTGCCCGTATCGTCTTCGTAAAAAGATCGAACAGCAGTTGGTTATCCATCGTTGTCCCGGCCGCGATGGACGACTCCGGATGCGACATGGGAGAATTCTCAGGTGAAACAGAAGGGCAAACCACCAACCATTTGTGTTTCGGTTCTTCGATGAGAAAACTCAGGAAAAACTCAACAGCACCTTTCATCACGGGATACACCGACTTCAGATATTCCTTATCGCCGCTGTATTCGTATTTTTCCCACAAATGCTGGCTGAGCCATGCGCCGCCCATCGGCCACATACCCCAGTATGATCCGTCGATGGGGCCGTTCATGCGCCAGATATCCGTATTGTGATGCAGCACCCAGCCCCGCGCACCGTACATGTCTCGCGCAGTTTGTTTGCCGGTTTCCGAAAGTTCGCGGATCATCTGGACGAGCGGTTCATTCATTTCACTGAGGTTGGTCACTTCCGATGGCCAGTAGTTCATTTCGGTGTTAATATTCACCGTGTATTTGCTGTCCCAGGGAGGGTACAACTGGTTGTTCCACAGGCCCTGGAGTGTCGCTGGTTGCCCTCCGGGTTGGGATGAGGAGATAAGCAGGTACCGACCAAACTGAAAATACAATGCCGCCAGTTGCGGATCATTGCCTTTGGCAAATTGCTCTATGCGAATATTGGTAGGGTTCCTGACAGCATCTGTTTTCCCCAGATCGATGCTCACACGGTGGAAAAATTTCTGATACGCAGAAATATGGTCCTTCATGACCTGTGCATAGTCTTTCTTCAGGGCAGACTCAAGAGAGATCGTTGCTCGTTCACCTGCATTTCCGCTGATATCTGCATAGTTCTTAAAACTGGAAGCTATGGAAATATACACGGTCGCAGTATCCGCGTGTGTGACGTTCAGCGCGTTGCCGGTTGCCGAAATTGTTCCGCCTTCGGTAACGATCTTCACCTGGGCTTGAAATCTCACCTTGCCTTTCACCGAATCGCAATCGCCGGTAATGCCGGATAACACGAGCTTGTCATTTCCTTCGATGGAAATTTCTTTTTCCGATGGCCTGTCCAGGAAAGCGGCAAAATTGAGTTGAGCGGGCTTGCTGGCAGTCATCCGGACAATAATGATCTGGTCAGGAACCGAGGCAAACACTTCGCGTGTATACGTTACTCCGCCGATATCGTAGCGGGTCGTTGCTATCGCTTTCTCAATATTCAGTTCTCTCTCGTAGTTTGTATAATTCGTATCCCCGGAAAACGAAAGATGAAGGTCTCCAACAGTTTGATATGGCATCCCATTGGAGATCTTGCTGATAAATTTCCGGTTCACCACATCCTGGGCTTCTTTGTAACGGCCTTCAAAAATCATTTGCCGCACAAGAGACAACGCTTCTTTCGCATCGGGATTATCATTGCGGTTCGGTTGACCTCCCCATACGGTATTTTCATTGAGTTGAATCATTTCGCGACACGGGTTTCCATAGACCATGGCACCCAGGCGGCCATTCCCCACAGGCAATGCTTCCACCCATTGTGCAGCAGGTCTGTCGTACCACAGTTTCAATAACGTGTCGTTTTGCGCCGCTCCGTCCTGTATGGAGAGCAGAGTGAATGTAAGAACCAGCAGTATTGTCTTCATAAGGAGAGTATTTTGTTCATGACATCAACAAGTGCAATTTCTGCCCGGATCAAAATCTCATCCTGCAAGAAATGGAATATTCTCTTGCCGTCGGTCTCCGCAATGCTTCAGTGTCCTTGCACGCCGGGAACATTCGCGTGGGAATCCGCATTGCTCAATCGAGGCCACGAATATCCATACATCGCGATGAGCGCAAAACAGGCGAGTGGCACGAGGAAGCTAAAAGACATATTCTCCACATCCCCGAGGTAGCCCATCAGCTTCGGCATGATCGCTCCGCCGATGATCGCCATGACGATGAAACCTGATGCTCTCTTCGCCTGGACGCCGAGACCGTAGATACCAAGCGCGAAGATCGTCGGAAACATGATCGACATAAAGAAGAAGCTCAGGAACATGGCTGCAACCGAAATCCAACCGAGCCTCAGAATGACAATGCCGCAGAGAAGAACATTGGCGATCGCGTAGGTACCCAGCACCCTGTGCGCTTTTAGTTTTCTCAAGATCGCCGCTCCCGTAGCACGGCCAAGCAGGAAAAGCGGAAATCCAATTGTTCCCAGCAAGAAAGTAGCCCCTTGTTCATTCACGTAGTACGCGCCTTCGCGCAGAAGAGCGCGATCCTTAAAGAACCAACTGCTTGAGAGCCCGAGAGATATTGACGGCATTTCTTCAACGATATAGTTAATGAAGAAACTAAAGATTCCTGCCTGTGCCGCGACATAGAAGAATTGAGCGGCGACTGCACCGGTAAAGTGCGGGTGTGACCAGATGGAACGCCTGACGCTGGAGGCAGTTGAGTCACTCAAGTGATACTCGTCCTCCGTATTCAGATCGGGGACATTGGCAAAATAGAAGACAATCGACATCACAAGGACGACGACCGCCACTGCGAGGTACGGAATGTACAGTTGACCCTGGGCGACCTCNNAACGCCCAGAATGATGAAATATAGGTGGCCGGGATAAACCAGAATCCGCCCAGCGCGACGATCAAGAGCCCGGAGATGATACCTCCTTTGTAGCCAAGTTTGCGCGCCAACCAGCTCGCGGGCAGGGCCATCAACAGATAGCCCAAATAGTGCGCAAACTGCACCCACGCCGACTGTGCTTTCGTCAAATGCAGTTGATCCTGGAAGTGCTTGTCCATCACGTCGATCATCCCATTACAAACGCCCCACAACAGGAACAGCGTGCTGACGAGCGCAAACGTGAACATATAGTTCTTGCCGTCTTCGGTCTTAAACATCTTCGACATATCCATAGCGACTTCCCTTAGTCTAATGGATGCTCTGTTCCGACAGTTCCTTCCACATAACCATTTTCAACTTCACACTCACTTCGCTGATCAAGTTTGTAAATGCGTTCAACCAGTTTCCATTTGTCCTTGGCCGACGAGGATCCCGATGATTTTTGACATTGTGAGACGGTTGCTTCCCATTCCGACTGACGCGGTAACGCCGCAAGTCTTGACATTGCTTCGTCATGGTCAAACGTTGGTTCGGTATCCATGATCATAAAGAGGGTTGTCCCCTCCAGATAGATTTCCATATCGATGATACCCACATCTTTCATTCCCCGCGTTATTTCAGGCCACGCATTTCCCATCGCGTGGAGCCTCTTATATTCTTCCATAAGCCCGGCATCATCTTTCAGTTGAAGAGTTTTGCAGTAACGTTTGAATGTTTTCATTCTCAACGCCTGACGGTAACGTGGAGAGACCCGGCAATTTCCTGTTCCGACGCAACGACAACGTAACCGCCGCCGCTGCCGGATGTAATCGCGCCTGCATAGCAAGGGAGATATTTCTCTTCCATTTCTTTCATCACACAATCAGGAACAGTATAGGGCAGCATCTTCTTCCAAGCGAGAAAAGTCCTTGTCATCGATTCGCCCAGGCCTGCGGCATCCTTCCGAAGAATGCTCTTCCAGCATTGTTCGCCCGCATCGCCAAGCTCTTGCACAGTGTCTCTCGTAAGATTCTTCTCCCGGAGAGGATCATAGCCGGCCGGTCTTGGTTCCAGGGGTATGAGATGAATGACGTGCGAAAGCCAATCGCAAATATCCTTGTCCTTCGTAGAGTCAATGCGGCTGGGCCAATAGTGGCCGTCATAGTAAAGACGGCTTATTCCCGGGTTTAACAAACCGATGTGATCTTGTGAACCGGAAACATATTGCGAACCCGGCGGATTCTCCGCCCCGAAGAGAATTCTTGCATTGGCGACGGGATCGCCGTGCGGAAGACTGTTTCCCCACACTTCCACAGCGACTTTTCTTGAACTTGTCGCCATGCCGGAACGGTCATTGAATTCAATTGTCGGCCATAGTTGAGCAACGACAACGGTGCCGGGATGAATTTCCGAAACCCATGGTTGATCCATCCAACCGCCGGCAAGACAGATTCTGTAAGGGAACTGCAAGTCTCGTTTTGTCGACGAGCTCGCCCGCGCCGGGAGACCCGGCTCCGGAATTCTTTCCAATATCTTGTATTCGATGCCGAGATTCCTGCACATTGCTTCTTTCTCGGGGGTATGACCGTCGCGGTTCACGACAAAAACATCGGGTTCAATTTGCCTGATATCGGGTTCGAAGTCCAGCATGCCCGAACCTGACGCGACAAAGGCACTTTCGACAAATCGGACGGAGTTTACCATGTACACGCGCTCTTCCTGGGAAAAGTACGGCGCCTTTCCCTTCAAAGAGCGGACATTGTCATCAGCGCCGACGGCGACGAAAAGTCTGCCAAACTGAGCCGCTGTTTTGAAGAAAGCAATGTGACCGGCGTGAAGCAGGTCGTAACAACCGCTGACGAGAACCTTCCTCTCCTTCACCATGGTAATTCCGTTCTTCTATGCTTCGTTGAATACTGCTCTCTTTGCGTCCTTTCCCCTGCTCCTGGTCATTTCTTCATTTATCCAGTCGTACGTTTTCTTCAATCCGACTTTGAGCGGGATGGAGGGTTCCCAACCAAGATATTGCCTGATCAACGTGTTCTCGCTGTTCCTTCCGCGCACACCTTTCGGCGCGCCAAGATCATACTTTCTTTCCATGGTATAACTCGCAATCTCTTCCACATAATCAACGAGTTGGTTAATGGAAACCATTTCACTGCTGCCGAGATTGATCGGCTCTGTGATAGCGCTCTCCATGATAGCAAGAATCCCTTTGATGCAGTCATCGATATACATGAAGCTCCGGGTCTGCAGGCCGTCTCCCCAAATCACAATCTCCTTTTTCCCCAGCATTTTCCCCTCAATGACCTTCCTGCAAATGGCCGCGGGAGCTTTTTCTCTGCCGCCATCGTATGTGCCAAATGGTCCAAACACGTTATGGAACCGGGCGACACGTGTGAGCAACCCGAAGTCTTCGGTAAAATGGCGGCACATGCGTTCACTGAACAACTTCTCCCAGCCATATCCATCTTCCGCCAGAGCCGGATAGGCGTCTGATTCCTTGAGCCCGGGATTGAAGGGATCAGTTTGCTTTTCTCCGTTATACACACAAGCAGATGATGAGTAGAAAAATCTGTCGATCCCGCAAGCCTTTGCCGCCATCAGCATATGTGTGTTGATCAACACACTCAGCATACATGCCGCCTTATGGGTCTCAATGAATCCCATCCCGCCCATGTCCGCGGCAAGATTGAAGACCTCGTTGCACCCATTCACCGCCTGATAACAGTATTCCTTGATGCGCAGGTCGAGGACCATGTTTTCGACGCCGGAGTGGACCTGATACCACTTATTCAATGGCTTGATATCCACTGCGCGCACCCTATGTCCCATGGCGTTCAGTGCTTTTGTGAGATGGCCGCCGATAAATCCGCCGGCTCCAGCAACAATGATCTTTTTCATGACTCTCTTCTCAATGCTGTTTTTTGATGATTGAATTGTTCCAAATAAACTTTTCTTCGATAAGAACGTTCCGAGGTCTGTCCTGCTTGGTGTTTTGCATCTCTTCGATGAGCACCTCAAGCGCGGCGGTCCCCAGTCGACGAGGGTCTTGATGAATAATTGATAACGTCGGCGAGAACATCTGCGCCGTTTCGCTGAATCCAAATCCCACAATACCGATGTCTTTGGGAATCTCCATGCCGACTTCCTTCGCGGCTTTGTAGACGCCTAACGCCACGCGATCATTCACCGTAAGAATCACTTCGGGTATGTTCTTCGTCTGGTATAATTTCATAAAGGAATCGTACCCGTCCTGTATTTCAAATCCCGCCGCAAGAATCCACGCCGGATCAATTTCCAATCCATTCTTTTTCATGGCGCTCCTGTATCCTTCACAGCGTTTCCGGCCGATGCTGACATTCGAATATCCCGCAAAGTGTCCTATGCGCGAGTACCCGTTCCCGATGATGTGATCAAGAGCATCGACAGCGCCAATCTCATCATTGAATGTCACGCTCCGAAAATCCGTCCCTTCCATTTGACGATCGAAGAAAACAACCGGCATTTTCTTCTTCTTCAGTTCTTCGAAGACATGGGGATCAGACGTGCGCTGAGAAACGCAGACGAGCAACCCGTCAACCCGCATGCCTATCAAACTCTGAATGTTGTACTTCTCATTCTGTTCGTTTTCCCTCGACACGGTGAGAATCGTATGGTAATGATGTTCCGAAGCAGCGTCCACCATACTATCTACCGCATACGAGAAGAAACTGTTTTCCAGGTCGGGGACAACTATTCCAATGGTCAGGGTCTTCTTTGAGGTAAGATTCTTCGCGATAAGGTTGGGAGTATATCCAAATTCTTCGGCAATCTCTTTCACGCGCCTTTTCATATCGCGAGAAATATCCGGATGATCCCGAAGAGCTTTTGAAACTGTCACGCGAGAGACCTTGAGTTTCTCCGCGATATCCGTTTGAGTATAATATGCCATAATGTGCTCACTTACCCGGTAACTTACTCGCGTAAGTATCGATTTTCTCTCCCTCAAAGTCAAGCAAAAAAAGAGTCATTCGATGGGAATGACTCTTTTGTGCGACACAATCGGGCTCCGATGGAATCATCTGTACACTTCATCATCCCCGCGATATTCAAACCAATCAAATCGAGAGACATTTTTGCAGGCTCTCCCCAGTGACGTCGCATACAAAGCATACACACAGCCCACAAAACCTCCTGCGACTTTTGTGCTGAGAAATCTGGCGTCAACGCTGTCTTTAAGCAGATGCCATTTCTGAGGTTCATACGCATAAGAAAAGGAATACACGGATCCTTGAGCCTCTATCTTCAGGAGCAATCCTTTCGTGCCATTTTCGTTCCCCAGTTTTTGAGAGGTTATCAACTTCATCTGCCCGTGAGAACTATCATCGTCGCGCGATGCATAGAGTTGAAGAACCGGCTCATTTCCTTCCAATGATTTGCAAAGGAAATAGAAGTGCTCTTCGTTCTGGAAGACCAATAATCCGGCCTTTTCATTCTCTGCCTCCGCTCCAAAAAAGATTTCGGTGCTTGCTGACCCGCGAAGATGCTGCTGCCGATAACCCAAGAAACTTGGATTACTCTTTCCAGCGCATGTCTCGGGCCTTACCCGTATCGATAAGGAACCCGGCGCTTGTTTTTGATCGTACCATTTTTCTCTCGGGGTTCTCAAGAACATCCACTCGCGGCTGAGGGTGTTGCTGTTGAATTCGTCTCTCCATGTGAAGTTTCCGCTATACGGTCTCTCCGTACCTTCGAGATTGGGCGGCAGGGGAAGCGGGTAACGATACTGCACTTTTTCATTTCCTTCAGCGATAACGGGCCAACCGTTCTCCCATTTCACGGGGGCCAAAAAGGTTTCCCTCCCGGTATTCACATACCCTTCTTCACATGGAGGGTATGGCCTGCATCCCAGGAAGACCGCCCACCACTTCTTGCTTTCGGTCTGAACAAAATCAGCATGACCAGTACACGTAATAGCAAACTCTCTCTTGGGATCCAACTGTCTTTGGGTCAAGATGGGGTTCTTTTCGTAAGGGAGATACGGACCATCAACACTCTTACTTCGAAAGACGACGACGGAGTGTTGATCACCGGTTCCACCTTCGGCAGCGATCAGATAGTAATAGTCGTTCTTCTGAAAAAGATGAGGCCCCTCTATCCACTCAGGTTTCTTTTGAAGGTCTACTCCGCCATTGACGACTATTTTTTCATCACCGATCACGTGAAGCTTTTTGATGTCAAATTCGCGCATTCTCAACGATCTGTGTCCGTCATACAGCGGCTTGTCGTTTGGCGCCACGCTATTGTAGATAATATATGTCTTCCCCTTTGCATCAAAGAACAGAGAAGGATCTATCCCATTGATCTGGGGAATCCAGACGGGATTGGACCACGGACCGGACGCCGATGGTGAAGTGACGATGAAATTCCCTCCAATATCAACCAACGTGCAAGTCACATAAAACCTCCCGTGATGATACCTTATCGCAGGAGCGTAGATGCCCCGGGAGACTCCCTGGCCTTCCAGATTCAGTTGCTCCGGCCTTTCCAGCACATGGCCGATGAGTTTCCAATTCACGAGATCCTTGCTGTGAAAAACTGTGATTCCCGGAAAGTACGAAAACGTAGAATTGACGAGATAATAATCACCGCCAACTCTGCAGATACTCGGATCAGGATAAAATCCGGCGAGGATTGGATTGGTGAACACTTTCTTCTCCTGTGCAAACACCGCAGAACATAAGACGACAAAGGAATAAATGAGGAGGATCGATGGTCTGTTCATTTGTAATTCTCCTTTTCGGGTTCTTGAGAGAATAGAGCATATCCCTGACATTGATTTCATTCCCCATACTCGATTAAAAGATCGTAAAAGACATCCCAAAAAGTTCAATTGAATTTCCATCAATAGCACGCACTCTGTGAACTGTTTGAACTGCTTGATTATTCGGACAATTTGTCTTAGACTACCCGCGTAGTGATTTTGTTCGCTTGTTCTTGAGTAAAGAGAGAAGAAGAAATGACTTTGCTCGTACGTGTTATGTTTGATGCGGGCAGATTGAACAAATTGATCAATGTGAAAGAGCAGATTTCATAAATGAAAAAGATAACCATTCAGGACGTTGCAAAGCGAGCGAGAGTTTCCGTAGGAACCGTCTCTGCTGTTATCAATGCGAAAAAGACCGTCAAGCCGGCGACAAGAGATTTCATCCTGGAAGTGATGAAAGAACTCAACTTCCGTCCCAATGGTGTGGCAAGAAATTTCAAGAGTGAAACCTCCGATAAAAGCATTGGATTAATCATCAAGGATATCACGTATCCTTTCTACACTGCGATAGCAAAAGGCGTAAGTGAATATGCAAACAGCAAAGGATATTCCGTTATTGTCTCCAGTTCGGATGATAGCAATGAATGGGAAAAGAATTTGTCTCGTCTCTTCTCCACGAAGGATATTAATGGCATCATCATCGCTCCCATCGTGGAAGGCACAGCGGAAATTGAACATCTTTTTAAACTGAAGATGATCAATTATCCTTTTGTCCTATTGGAAGATGTGAAGGGGATACAAGCAAATGTTGTGGCAATTGATAACAAGAAGGCAATAAAAAGAGCGGTAAAATATCTCATCGACAGCGGCCATAAGAAAATTGTGCACTTTGCAGGTCCCCCGCAGTCGGCGCATACGCAGGAACGCATGGAAGGATTCCGCTATGCTTTCAGTGAAAGCACATTAGTCTTCAATAATGACATGATTATCTCGGTGGGATCTCACTTCCAGGAATGTTTTGACAAAGCGCTCGAGTATTTTAAGAATAGAAAACGGGAGAATTATCCGACTGCAATTGTCTGCTTCAACGATCAACAGGCACTTGCGGTCTTGCTGGTATTGAAGCAACTCAATATTCGGGTACCCGACGATATATCCATTATCGGCAACGACGACATCTATTATGCGAAGATGTTCCCGATTCCCCTGACAACAATACGGGCACCTCAACAGGAAATTGGAATAATGGCTGCAGAAATCCTGATCCGCAACATTGAATCCCCGACGATCCTGCCGATTGAGCGAGTTATCCTGGAGACGGAATTCATTGTAAGACAGTCATCGAAGGTCCTGAGCACCTGATCATCTCCGGGAGCAGCTCCCTCGCCCTTCCCGCGGAGGGGAACGGCCGGACCGCTCGTTTGTCGGCCACGTTGCCGGCGTACCAGGCCGGGTTGCCGGGAATCGACTCCGGATTCATCCGGAGCCGCGAAAAGGAGTTTGACTTCTCCGTGCGTGCGATTCAGAAAGGGATCAAAGAAGAGCATGCGCTGAGAGGCGCATGCAGCTATGCCTTCAAGGCGCGGGAGAGACGGCAGCGTGGCGCGTGATGAGGCGCTTTCGTGACTTCGGGTCGCGCAAATACCTATTTCATGAACCCTTCCATCTTCCAACGGCCCTGCTTCATCCCGCTCTCTTCACCCCGGCTTCGCCCCGGGAAGCGGCAACGGACCGCTCGCTACCACTTCTATCCCCGACGCGTCGCGTATCCATTCCGCCTGGGGGAGCACTGACCGCTGCGTCCATCGCGCCGCGACCGACAACGCATCGGCACTCGCGATCATCTCGATCGTCTCCCACGGGCAGTACTTCACACAAAGCTTGCAGCCGATGCAGACCTCGAGATCGATCTCGACAAGCTTCTTGTGCTGGTCGAAATCGGGTCCGGGCACCGTCAGAATGCAATCAACCGGACAGAACTCGATGCATACCTCGCATCCGGTGCACCCCGATTGGTCGATGACGGCAAGCTCCTTCGGTCGCTTTTTGGCGCGCGGCGCCGCCACCGGCGGGGTGACAGGCGTGCCGGGAAGAGGATCGGGCATGCGGCATGCTCCTTCTGTGAAAAGAACGGATACTCTGTATCGGGAATAAACTGAAAATCCCCTTCGGATGCAACAGGTTACCGCCGGGCCGGAGAACGCGCGCGGGCCAGAAACGACCCAAGCGCATCGACAAAAATATGCCTGTCCGCAAGGTAGGAGTCGTCGTGTCCCCCATGGACCTCCACGAACATCTTGGGCGGCAAGGCCGCATCGAAGAGTTTTCGTCCGTGTGCAATGGGAATCATCTTGTCGTCCACCGCATGGAGGAACAACTTCGGCATCGCGACATGCGGGATCTTGCTGAGCGAGTCGAATCGATTCTTCATCACCCAGGAGACGGGAAGCAGCGGGTACAGCTCCTCCCCCCGATCGACCGCCGATGTGAACCCTCCCTCCACGACAAGTCCTGCCGCCTGCACCCGCGTTGCAAGGTCGATCGCGACGGCTGTCCCGAGAGAGTGGCCATAGAGTATCAGATGATGCGGCGAGATGCCGAGAACTGATCGCACATACGCATACCATGCATCCGCATCCCTCTCGACACCCGCTTCGTCGGGGCTCCCTCCGCTCTGCCCAAATCCCCGATACTCTGCCACGAGAACACTGGCGCCGAGACGGTGGAGCATTGCATGAAACGGCGCACGGGAAGAGGAGTTTTTTGCGATCCCATGAAAGTAGAGCACCCACGGAGCGACGGAATCCGGCAGGCTGCTCCGGTAGATTCTCCCGGCGAGCTGCACTCCGTCGGCAGCGGTCACCCACACTCCTTCCGCATACAATCCAAGACTGTCGGGAAGCAACAGCATCTCGCGGTTCGGATGGAACACCAGTTCATTCTCGTGGCTGCTCGCCCACCAGACAATGCCGGTGTACGCGAGAACCAGCAGGAGAAGAACGACGATGGCAATCCTGCGGATGAGCTTCTTGACGATCATCGTCTCCCTCTCAATGCGTCGAAACGGCAAGCACTTTCACCAGTCGCTTCAGCAGCGTTTGCACCTCCTTGTCCCAGAACGCCCAGGAGTGATCACCCTGGATTTCATGATGCTCAAACCGCGCCCCGTATGCGGTCAACGAATCGGCGAAGGCCACCTGGCCCCGGAAAAATTCTCCATAGTAGTCGCTCGTTCCACCCACAAGATAGAAGTACGGAAGACTGTCAGGAGGCGTGCGCCGGAAAATCTTCAGGACGTTGTGGTCGTCGTAGAACTGCCCCTGCGTCACACCGAACACCTTGTTGAGACTTTTCGCAATGGGCGCATTCCCCCCATCGCGCAGACGGGTCCGGCTGTCGGCCGGCACACTCAAAGCCCCGCTCAAGCTGCCGACAAATCTGAACGTCCCGGGAAAGCGCAGCGCGAGCACGACGGCTCCATACCCGCCCATCGATAGCCCCGCGATTGCCTGGCGCGAGGTATCGATACCGTAGTGGCCGTTCACGTAGCTCCGGAGATCGTGCATCACAAAGTCTTCAAACCGCGCCGCGGTATCCCCGATGGCATTGACATACCACGAATTCTCGGCGTCCGGGAAGACGATAACGAGCTCGTACCGGGCGGCATAACGGGCAATACCGGACTTCGTAAGCCAATCAGAGCGATTCCCATCAAGGCCGTGAAGAAGGTAGAGAACCGGATAGTGATGCGTTGAATCGTATCCGGCGGGAAGAAGGACCGTGAACAGCTTCTCCCTGCCAAGGGAGCTTGCAAAGAGACTGTCATCACGGACGGCGACCTGTGCTCTTCCGCTACCGTACGCCAGGAGAACCAGGGTCCAGGCAGCAAGAACACTTTTCACAAGCGGGTTCCGCTTTCAGTGTTGTTCGATGAGACACGCCGCAGGGCAAGAGCGATGTGATAGCATCCATAAGCAAAGAAGAGTGCCGAAAAGACATCGATCGCGTAATGGACATGCTGGAGTATGACAGCCGCCCCCACGACCGACGTGGCAAGAAGGAAAAAGATGCGCAGAGCCCGTCCCGGAACCACGCGCGAAAAGAGAAACAGGGTCGCCGTATGCCCTGAAAAGAAGAGATCCCGGGTCAATGTCTGCCCCGTTCCGAAGAATTCAACGAACGGATCGCGGAGCACAATGATCCCCGTGGGAGGGTCAAGAGGCGTCAACGTCATGGCAACGATGCGGACAACGATCATCAGGACGTATACCTGGGCGGCCAACAGAAGTCGATCGGGATGATGAAGGAGAACGACAAGAGCGATGACCAAGCCCGCGTAGATCATGATAAATGTCAGCCATGTCAGCTCGATCGCAGGGAAGAGAGCGAGTACGGGATCGGAGAGCACGGCCCCGGGACGCCGTTCGACGGCGTCCAGAAAATGAGTCAACCCGAGGAGAGAAACGACAAGCGCAAGCGCGGTTGCTGCGAGTTGGAGGAGGAAATCCCGTTGACTGCATGCCTTGCGGAACGGAGCGATATACTCTCGGATCACGGATGACAAGGAGAAGAGTGGGAAGGGAAACCGGACGAATTTCGCTTCATAGCGTTGTAAAGTACTGAGGGAAGGGAAGAATTGCAAGGGATTATCGCACATCCGATCACGGGGGGAGGAAGAGCCGATTTCCCGGTTCCGCAATACATTCCCGCCGGAGCCGGCATGCGAACCGGTTCCGGCGGGGATACCATCGGACGACTACCAGATCACAGCGCGCACTTGTTCCGGCCTGACCATCGGATCTCCCGCTTTGGCGCCAAAGGCCTTCTCGAATTCGGCCAAATCCGAAAGCGGTCCATTCACCCGGAATTCGCTGAGCGAGTGGAAATCCGTCATGAGGCGGCGCCGGATCTCCTCCGGTCTGTAGTTCGACCGCCAGATCTGCGCCCACGCAAGGAAGAATCTCTGGTCCTGCGTGAATCCGTCGATCGCCGGAACCGCGGGCTTCCCCGCTTCCGCCTTCTTCAGCGCAGCGAAGGCAATCGTAAGGCCGCCAAGATCGGCAATGTTTTCTCCCAGGGTCAGCTTGCCGTTCACGTGCACCGTATCGATACCGACATACTGATCGAATTGCTGGCGAAGACGCTCTGCACGCTTCGTAAACGCCTCCCTGTCCGCTGCCGCCCACCACTCCCGGAGGTTTCCCCTTGCGTCGAACTGACTCCCCTGATCGTCAAATCCGTGCGTCATCTCGTGGCCGATCACCGCGCCGATGCCGCCGTAATTCACCGCATCGTCCGCCTCCGGATCGAAGAACGGGGGCTGCAGAATCCCCGCGGGGAAGACAATCTCATTCATCAATGGGTTATAGTAAGCGTTCACGGTGGGCGGTGTCATCCCCCACTTCGTCCGGTCAACCGGCTTTCCGATGTCGTTAAGCTGGCGCTGGAACTCGAACGCGCTTGCACGCATGAGGTTTGCAATGAGCGATCCCCGGTCGATCGCGAGAGTGCTGTAATCCTTCCACTTGTCCGGATATCCGATCTTGACTTTGAACGAATCGAGCTTGGCCAACGCAAGCGCTTTTGTCGAATCGCTCATCCAGTCGCGTGTCTTGATCCTCGCGCGGAATGCCTCACGCAGGTTCTCCACCATCGCTTTGGCCCGTGCTTTTGCCTCCGGCGTGAAGTGCTTCTTGACGTATTCGATTCCGACAAGTTCGCCCAGGGTGCCGTTGGTGAGGTTCAACGCTCTCTTCCACCGTGGCTGGATCTCCTTCGCACCCGTAAGAATATTCTGGTGGAACCGGAAACTCTCAATCACAAACGGCGAACTTAACCATGGCGCGGCGGCCGTCACGAGTTGCCAGCGGAGATAGGTCTTCCAGTCTGCAATGGGAATTTCCTTTGCCATAACGCCCACCTCCTTGAAGAAGGCGGGCTGGGCAACGTTGATCGGCCCTGGTTCGCTCTCACCGATCCCCTTGAAATACTCGCGCCAATCAAATCCCGGCGCACGTGCGGCAAGTTCCTCCAGCGTCATCCTGTTGTATGTCGCGTTCGGGTCCCGCTGCTCGACCAGCGTCATCGATGCTTTCGCAAACCGCGTTTCTATAGCCATGACGGTGTTCGCGTGCTTCGCCGCCGCTGTCGTGTCGTCACCAAGAAGTGCGAACATCTTGCCGACGTGCTCAAGATAGTGCCGCCGGATTTCCTTGGATTTATCATCCTCCTTGGTGTAATAGTCCCTGTCCGGGAGGCCCAATCCTCCCTGTTGCAGTTGCGCGATCACGATATTCGCGTTCTTTGCATCCTGGTCGGAGTAGAATTGGAAAACGGGATTGGCAATGACGACGTGCTGATGAGCGACAACGGCCACAAGATCAGCAGGTCCTTTGATCGAGGCGATCCGCCCAAATTCATCGTTCAGCGGTTGAACCCCCTCCTCCTCCCTGCGTACCGAGTCCATCGCACTGGCGTAAAAATCGCCGACTTTCTGTGCGGCGCTCCCTTTGGGCGCGTCCTTCTGGGCCGCTGCTTCGTCCATGATCTCCCGCAGGTCGCGCAGATTCTTCTCATTCAATTCGTTGAAGCTGCCCCACCGGGAGTACTCGGGGGGTATCGGGTTGGCGGCAAGCCATCCCCCGATGGCATAGCGGTAGAAATCCTTCGTCGGATCCACCGTCTTGTCCAGATTCTTCATATCGAAGCCGTGAACGGCCGTCGGAGGCGGGACGGACGGCTGGGCGGCGAGAGTGCAACTTGCAAAAATCAGCACGATCGCCAGAGTGATTGCACGATTGGCAGCACTGCGCATGGTGATGGTGTCCGTTGTAGTTGTGAGACATGGGTGGGCGGAGCGAAACGGTCCATTTCGCCCGCCGGTGGTGTTCTTTGGTTATACGGCGAAGAAGGAAAAATGATGCAGAATCTTTCAGAATTGGGCGAGAAAAAGGGGCCGATGGGCCCCTCACAGGGGGAGGAGGAGGGCCGCAGTCTCAGGCCCTCAATTTCCTCCCGGAAGCGGACTTTTCAGGAAGCCCGGGCTATCGGAACATCTCCTTGAGCAGATCCCAGGGTTTCCCGAAGAAATGCTTGTGGTGCTTTTCCCATCGCACATAGTCATCCCGTGTGATGAGTCCGACAGGACCGTCGTAAATTCCGCCTTGCATTACCTTGTCGAACACACGGACGGCAATCACGTTGTCGGCGCCGAACTTCAGGCAATTCGCGGGGATGGTGTAGGCGCGGAGTTCAGAGTATTCATTGTTCACCGAGATCCACTCCGGACGCGTGCTGAAGGTTCCTGTCCGACCGATCCTTTCACCGTTGAGGTACGTCTCATCGATATCGTCGATCTTCCCCATGAGAAGGATCATGCGCGTGTCTTGAAACGCGTTCGAGGGTTGGAAATGGAACCGGTACCACCCAAACCCGTCGTAGTCTTTCAGGCCCTGCGTTTCCCAGAATGCAGGAACGGCGGCAACGGGCCAGCCGGCATCGTTGACTTCGGGGTCCTTCCAGGCGGCATTGTCGCCCTTCATGAGCTTCCAGTTTCCCGCAAGCGATTGAGACGCCAGGAGCGGATCCTTTTCAGCACAGATGCCGATTTTCCCCTGGACGATCCCCCCGGCGAGTCCGTTGTCATACACCCTGACGGCGATGACGTTGTCGCCGTGCATGTTCAGGCACCAGTGAGGAAGCGGATAGTTGCGGTCCACGTCATAGGCCGTCGCATAGTTTGGCGGAAGCAGTCCGTAGAAGCCAATGAAATGGCCGTTCACATACACTTCGTCCGCGTCATCGATCTTGCCCATGCTGAGATACAGAACCTTTCCCTCCCATTGCGGATCCGCCGTAAAGTGCTTCCGGTACCAGGCGAAGCCGTCGTAGCCCGGAAACCCTTGATCCTCCCATGGGGAAGGAACAGAGATGTCAACCCATGACGCGTCGTTAAACGACGGATTCGCCCGCGCAGGATCGTCGCCGATCTCGAAGCGCCATTTGCCCCTCAGATCAAGGAGCATTGTCTGATCCTGGGACTTCGCCTCCACACCCAGCACCGTTCCCAACGCTCCGGCGCAAAGCAGAGTCACAATGTGTGTCCGAATTCGCATGATGGATTCTCAGCTCCCGATGGTGATGATTGATATATGGGCATTCCCCGCATGACCAATGTCGCACAAGCGTCACACGTTGTCACAAGATGTCATGCGACTTCTATTCCGGCCGTACGTACCGACGGTTTTGGCCGATCAGTTCTTCCTGAAGACGACCGGACAACGCGGTGAAAAGTTGCCCTGCGTCGGTGTACGTCGCACTCTCGTCGCGGGCAAACAGAGAGGGACTGTCAAAGACAAGCCCTGCAAGGTACGATTTGTAGCGGATATTTACACTTCGTCCGCATACGGAGAGGGATCCAAGTTCGGCCCGGAGGTCGTTCAACGATTCCCCGGGGGACACCATCTTCATCCAGACTACTTGCGCGATCGCCGACTCAACCACCCCGTCGTTGTCGCTCTGGAGCGAAAAGAGGTACCTCTTCTCGAGCACTTGCAGGTTGTGGCGACGATAGACCTCGGGTTGGGCAAAAAGTGAATGTTCGGCTTGCGCCGGCTCCTGTGCTTCCGCCGCGCCGGCAACGGCCAGCAACGATGCAAAAACGAATGCCGCGCCTTTCATGTGTTCCTCCGCAGAAGTGTGATGATGGTCCCCGGTCGCTTTCTTCCGGTTCTGGGTCATGGTACGCGCACGACATGTGGAAGATGTCGCAGGAGGGTCGACAAGTGTCACAAATTGTCACCGCGGCGATCGAGCGGAGGACGTGCGGGCAAAGGGATCGGGATGCGTCCTATGCGATGAGCTTGTAACCGGTCCCGTGAAGCGTGACGATGTGGCGAGGATGGGCCGGATCGGTTTCAAGCTTCTGGCGGAGTTTCAGAATGAAGTTGTCCACTGTCCTCGTGCTGATGGATTCATCGTAACCCCAGACATTCGTCAAGAGCTGGTCGCGTGTCACCGTCTGGTTCCGATGTTCCCAGAGGAACTTCAGCACATCGAACTCTTTCGATGTCATCGCCACCGCTTGCCCTTTGCGGCTCGCAGTGTAGGTGGAGAAGTCGGCCTCAAAGGTCCCCAGTGTCATGTGCGCTCCGGCCGGGACCGCCCCTTCTCCGCGGCGCAAGATCGCTTTGACGCGTGCAAGAAGCTCACGTAAGCTGAAGGGCTTGGTCACATAGTCATCGGCCCCGAGCTCCAATCCCAGAACTCTGTCGATCTCCTCTCCTTTTGCTGTCAGAAGAATGACGGGCGTTGCAATCCCCTTCTCCCGGAGCCGCTTCAGGATATCAAACCCTGAGATTTGCGGGAGCATGACGTCGAGGATCACGAGGTTGTACGAGTTATCGCTCAGCTTCCGGAGGCCTGAATTCCCGTCCGCCGCGAGATCGACGGCGTATCCTTCAATCTCAAGGTTGTCGGCAAGTCCGGTTCTCATGGCAGCATCGTCTTCGACGACGAGAATTCTCGCCGGGGAGACGGTGCCTGATTTCGCTTTCATACGGTTGCGGCCTTTCCCTTCTTCGCGGAAGGCGTATTTGTCACCAGAGCGGGGAAAACAAGCCGGAATGTGCTCCCCTTCCCCGGAGTGCTTTCCAACCCAACTGTTCCCCCGTGCGCATCCATGATGTGTCTCGTGATCGAAAGGCCGAGCCCGCTTCCGCGGGTTGTGTGCACAAGACCGGTTGAAATCCGCTCAAACGTCTCAAAAATCCGGTCGTGGTGTTCACGGGCGATCCCGATGCCGTGGTCTTCGACGCTGATCCAGACCATTCCCCCTCCGTGCCCTGTCGCGATCTTCAGATACTTTCCCGTTCCGCTGTACTTGACGGCGTTGTCGATGAGGTTCAGGAGTGCTTCCTGGACCGCCTCCTGGTCGGCGAGAATGGCGGGGTGCGAAGGATCGGGAATGACCACAGGCGAGAATCCCTGCGCGCGCAAATGAGGAAGAAACGTCTCGAGAACCGTCGACACGATCCCGTTGACATCGGCGGTCGCCAGTGTGTACGGTTTTCGTCCCGCCTCCATTCGGGAGAAACTGAGGAGGTTATTCACAAGGCGGGTCAGGCGTTCAGTCTCCCCGACAATTGTCCGGTGGTACTCCCGGCGTTTCGTCTCGGACTTGAGTCTTCCCATTTCGAGCGTCTCCGCATACATACGGATCAGGGCAAGGGGAGTACGCAGCTCGTGCGAGACGTTAGAAACAAAATCGGACTTCAAGCGGACAAGATCGATTTCGCGCCGCACGCTCCGGTAGATGACCACGGCGCCGGCGATCAGGACGGCGTCGAGCAGGAGGATGAGCGCAAGATTTCTCCTCGTCCGCGATCGTGCGATCTCTTCGATCGTCTCCCCCTTCAGCCGGATACCAACGGCCAGATGCGGAAAAAGCCAGAGCTGGCGGCGCGGCTGGAACTCCTCGCTCGGAAAGGAATCCGTTGCAGCCACGCGTTCGTTCGACCGGGTCCGGATCACCTCCGTGGCAAATTCCGCCGTCGAATCGCCACCGAGGTGGAGGAGGATGTTGTTGACAAACTGCGTCTCTTCGATGCGGAAACCTGCCAGGAGCGGCCTGTCGATCCGGTCGCGAATGACGAAAAGGAGAAGAAGCGACTGGTGCGGCGACAGGCTATCGCCGAGCGTCATGCCTTCAATCTTTCTGTAGCCCTGCCGGCTGAGGCGGAGGAGCCGGTCGATCCGGTCGGGGTCGGCCCGCAGGGCGGCGGCGAATTCGTCTTGCCCCCCACTCTCCACCGGACGCATCGATGTCACACGAGGCCCTCCCCCCGCGGAGTCGGCTTCGAAGAGGGCGTCGATACCGGGATGTTTCACAAGAAATGAAGTGAGGAGTGAGTCAGGAACGTCCTTCCCGCGGGGCTGCTCGACGTGGAGAAGGGCAAGTGTGCTGGCCCAGGTGTTCGCAACATCCCAGGCGTACTGATTGATGGAATAGAGGACCACATCGAGCTGACGGCGATACGTGTCCGCGATCAGATTTTCCTGGGTACTCAGGGCGGTGATCTCAAATCCCGAATACAGGATCGCCGGCAGGAGGACGACAACGATGAGGACGAACGCGACGGCGCGTGTCGGATTTTTCTTTTTCACTCGCGGACGAAAGCCTGATGGTGAGTGCGAACGGACGTTTTCGCTCTAAAGCTACACTCTGGTCCGGCGAAAGTCAATTGTGCCGCCGGAGCATGTTCTCATTCACGAGGGTTTTCCGTATATTAAAAGATTCAATATTTCCCGCAGGGAGTTCATGGGTCTGAAGGAAGACATAGGGCGCCGAAGGACGTTTGCGATAATCTCGCACCCCGACGCGGGGAAGACCACCCTCACGGAAAAATTCCTCCTCTATGGCGGCGCGGTGCAGCTTGCGGGGTCGGTGACGGCCCGGAAGAACCAGCGTCAATCCACGTCCGACTGGATGGAACTTGAGCGGAAGAGGGGTATTTCCATCAGTTCGACAGTACTCCAGTTTGCGTACGACGGTTTCCGCATCAATCTTCTGGACACGCCCGGCCACCAGGATTTCTCGGAAGATACGTACCGCGTTCTCACGGCGGTTGACGCCGTGGTGATGGTCATCGATGCAGGCAAGGGGGTCGAGACCCAGACGGTGAAACTCTTCGAGGTGTGCCGGAGGCGGCAGATTCCGATCTTCACGTTCATGAACAAACTCGACCGGCCGACGAAGGACCCGATCGCGCTTCTTGATGAACTCGAAAAGGTCCTCGGCATCGGCGCTTATCCGATGAATTGGCCCCTCGGAACCGGGTTCGAATTCCGCGGCGTGTACGACCGGCTGGCAGGGCAGGTGCATTTCTTCGAGCTCATCGCCGGAGGGGCATACCGCGCGCCAGTGGCCATCTCCACGCTGGCGGCTCCCGCCGTCCGCGAGCGGCTGTCGGAGGGGGATCATCGCCGGTTGTTGGAGGAGGTCGAGATGCTGGACACGGCCGGAATGAGCTTCGATCCCGCAGCGGTGAAGAGCGGGCTTTTGACGCCGGTCTTCTTCGGCAGCGCGCGGAACAACTTCGGCGTGCAGCTTTTGCTGGACGGCTTTCTCGCCCACGCCGAACCTCCGCTTCCGCGCAAGAGCAAAGGCACGATCGTTCCCGTGGACAGCGCGGCATTTTCCGGTTTCATATTCAAGATTCAGGCAAATATGGATCCCCGCCATCGCGACCGTGTGGCATTCCTCCGGATCTGCTCGGGAAAGTTCACACGGGACATGACCGCGATCCACGCCCAGAGCGGGAAGACGATTCGGCTCTCCAACGCGGCAAAGCTGTTCGGGCGGGAACGTGAGACCATTGACGAGGCATGTGCGGGGGATATCGTCGGCTTCGTCGGCCAGTCGCTGCTCAGCATCGGCGATACGGTCACGGAGGATCCGGCGATCCTCTACAACGAGATCCCCCGCTTCCCCCCGGAATGCTTCGCCATCCTCAACAATCCTACTCCGTCCAAATATAAGCGGTTCCGGGAAGGACTCGACCAGCTTTTGCAGGAGGGAGTCGTGCAGGGGTTTCTTCCCCGACACGCTTCAACGCAGATCCCCATTCTCGCCGCAGTAGGACCGCTGCAGTTTGAAGTATTCCGCTATCGGCTGGAAAACGAGTACGGCGCAGAGTCGACTCTGGAAGCGACCGAATGGAAATTCGCCCGCTGGGTGCACCCCGGCACCGATCCGTCATTGCTCCTCCAGAATACGCTTCCGACAGGAGCCGTTCTTGCGGACGATGCCAGGGGGGAACCCGTGATCCTCTTTCCGGGAGAGTGGGCGCTCGACTACTTCGTTGAGCGACATCCGGAGCTGAAGCTCAGTACGCTCCCCTTCGATCTCTCCAAGGCACACTGATGCCGGCTCCCCGCCTCCCCCGAAGGATCGATCATCATGTCTTCGGGATCTTGATCAGCCATCCGATCCCGAGTCCAGCCAGAACCCACGCGATGACCGTGTCGGCTGCCACGGCGGTGGTGTAATCGAGCGGAAAGTTCATCCAGTTCCACCTGACCACATCGCCGAACAATGTGATCAGGATCCCCAGGAGGCCGCAGAAGCAGACGCGTGCCACATATCCCGAACCCGCAGCCGTGCTCCGCGACAAGAGCCATGCCGCAAGGAA
The DNA here is from genome assembly GCA_003162635.1 of Ignavibacteriota bacterium. Classification (GTDB taxonomy): domain Bacteria; phylum Bacteroidota; class Ignavibacteria; order UBA10030; family UBA6906; genus Fen-1260. Next base: position 50,334 of record PMNE01000103.1, on the reverse strand, counting down.
TGCGCAAAGCACATCGACAATGAACCCGATGATCATCTGTCCGGTCATCATCGGAGACAACCCTCCCGGATCGTAGATCACCATCCCCGTCGGACCCTGTTCGTATTTTCTGGCGTACGCGTTCATCGCCGCCTGGCTCGCCGCTGTGTCCATCCCCCCTTCCGGCATGCCGGGGAAGAGATACACGCCCTTCACCGGCAATCCGTCCTTCATGGCGGCAACCACCGCTTCTTCATTGGCCATACGATGGAGGCTTCCCTTATGGAGGGGGATAACAACCCAGGCAGCAGCGCCCCAGATGTACAGGATGATCCCCCCGAGAAGACCCGCAAGCAGAATCTTTTTCATGTAAACCTCCTTTGATGGTGGTTGCCAGGAGCTATGCGCACTTCATCATGCGATCCAGCGCCCGTTGATTCATGAGACCGTTCGTGCCGTCGATCTCCGGAGCAACTCCCCCGAGGATCCATCCGGACATCATGGAAACTTCCTCACAATACAGATCGTGCACCGTCACCTCCTCCACGGTCGTCGACGCGGCCTTCTCTTTCTTCCCCCGTGTGACGAGGATCCGTCCGTTGTGGCTGCTCATCGTGAAATCAAAGGCGCTCACGATCCCCTCGGTCCCCATGATTTCGAGAAACGACTTTCGCACGGGTGCCGTGTAGGAGCACACAATCGATGCGAGGACGTCTTTCGGGAACCGGAGCCCGATGAGGCCGGACTCCTCCGTCGCCGATGCTGTCGGGACAGGAGAAAGGATGCTTTCGATGTCGACCGGTTCAGCGTCAAGAATGTATCGGATCGTGTCAAGGCAGTGGACGCCGACATCGAAGACGGGGCCGCCGCCGGCAATGGCACGGTCGAGAAGCCAGGTTCTCCTGCTCAATCGACCGTCATAGACGAATTCGGTCCGGATCAATTTGACCGTCCCGATCTTTCCGGTAGAGGCGATCTCCTTCATCCGGCGGACGAGAGGAGAGAGCCGCACCATGTGCCCGACCATCAAGTGCACGGAATTCCTCCTGCATGCATCGATCATCGCCTGTGCTTCAGTGCTGTTCAGTGCCATAGGTTTCTCGACGATCACATGCTTACCGGCTTCCGCTGCCGCCCTCGTATCGGCACCATGAGAACCATTGGCAGACGCAACGAACACCGCATCGATGTCGGGATGATGGACCAGTTCTTCCACCGATGCGAAGGCGAGGGGGATGGAGTGTTCATCCGCTTTGTCCCGGGCAAGATCAGGGGAACGTTTCTGCAGCGCAACAAGAGCCGAATGACGAGCCCCCCGGATGGCTGGGACAAGTGCGCGTTCGGCAAACCGGCCGAAGCCCAGGATGCCATATCTGATTGTTCGCTGTTCCACGGAGGAATTGGAGGTTGTGGTCAACCGGATGCCGGGCAACGGTACCGCGCCGGACGCCCCAAGATACGCCCCCAGCCCGTGCGATGCAAGCACCCTCCTTCGAGATTTGCAGCTCCCGGGCCGGTTTGTTATCTTTCCTCATGCGAAACTACGTCGCCGTCTCCTGCCTCGTTCTCCTGGGTTCTTTCCTCCCAGCCCGTGGGCAAAGTCCCCCCGCCTCCATTTCCTCGTGCGCGGCGAAGCTGCTCCGGCCGGCCGAATCGCTGAAAAGCGAAGGCGTGTTCGCCGATCAGAACATCGACGTCGGCTACTACCGGCTTGATCTGACACTGCAGCCGGCCTCGTCGTCGCTTCGCGGAAGCGTGCTTGTTCGCTGCACCAGTCTCGTTGACAGTCTTACGCAGATCTCCCTGGATCTCAACGGAGGGATGAAGGTGGATTCGGTCACGAGCGGTTCCGCCCGTCTCTCCTTTTCCCAATATCCGCTTGGCCTTATCGTCACGCTCGACCGGACATACCGGCGGGGAGAAATGGTCACGCTGGTGGTCGTGTACGGTGGATTGCCGGCGGCCACCGGCTACGGAAGTTTCGAGTTCGCCTCCCAAGGATCATCCCCCTGGATCTGGTCATTGAGCGAGCCCACGGGGGCGCCTGACTGGTGGCCCTGCAAGGACACGCCTACCGATAAGCCCGATTCCGTGGACATCGTGGTAACGTGCCCTTCCCCTCTCAAGGTGGGCTCCAACGGCTCCCTTGTTGAGGTTCGCGACAACGGCAATGGCACGCTCACCTATCATTGGGCGGAGCGTTATCCCATTGCAACATACCTCGTTTCTCTTGCTGTTGCAGATTACGTGGTCCTCACTGACTGGTTCCATTACAGTCCGACGGATTCAATGGTGATCCTGAATTACGTCCTGCCGACAAGCCTCGTCTCGGCGATTCAGCCACTCGGCTTTGTTCCGTCCATGCTGCAGTTCTTCTCTGACAAGTACGGGCTTTATCCCTTCATCAGGGAGAAGTATGGGCATGCGCAATTCGGATGGGGGGGGGCGATGGAACACCAGACGATGACATCGACTTCAAATTTCACCGAGGGCACTCTTGCCCATGAACTGGCGCACCATTGGTTCGGCGATATGATCACGTGCGCCAACTGGCCGAGTCTCTGGCTGAACGAGGGGTTTGCGACGTATAGCGAGGCATTGTGGCAGGAATGGCGGCACGGCGAAGCAGTCTACAGGGCGGACATGCGGGATATGATGCCCAACGCAAAAGCAGCGACGGGAACACTGTACGTCCAGGATACGAGCACGGTCGCTACGCTCTTCGCCTACGACCGCGTGTATGCGAAGGGGGCATGGGTTCTTCAGATGCTGCGCCATGTGCTCGGCGACTCGACCTTCTTCAGGACCATGCGCGCATACGCGGACGACCCTCGTTTCAGGTTCAAGAGCGCAACGACGGAGGGGTTTCAGAGTGTCTGCGAAGAAACGGCGGGAACGGCGATGGGATGGTTCTTCTCGGAGTGGGTGTTTGGCGAGGGGTACCCGCATTACCTCTTTTCATGGAAAGTTGCGAAGGTCGCCGACGGGTTCGACGTCACCGTCACGTTGCGCCAGAAAAACCCCGGGAGTAATCCCGCGTTCTTCACGATGCCCGTGGACATCGCCCTCTCCTCTCCGGAGCGGGATACGACGGTCGTCGCTTTCAATTCCGTCAACGGCGAATCGTTTCACTACCTTCTCCCCTTCCGGCCGTCGGACGTGTCACTTGACCCCGGCCTGTGGCTCCTCCGGGAGGCATCAATCGACAGCGGGGGGCTCCCCGTTTCGTTCACGCTTGACCAGAACTTTCCCAATCCCTTCAATCCGGGGACAACCATCACCTACCATATGGCGCAACGGGCGGGCATCACGCTCGCCGTCTACGACCTTCTCGGCCGCTCCATCGCAACGCTGGCACACGGCACATCGGAACCCGGCACACACACCGTCCAATGGAATGGAACGGACAACGCCGGCCGGCGTGCGGCATCCGGAGTCTATATCTGCCGTCTGACATCGGAAGCGGCCACCCTGACGCGGGCAATGATCCTTCTTCGCTGAGCCGCGAAGACCCTCTCACCATCGATGATTGTCCGCTTCGCGACCGCGCGGCACAACAGGCCGGACGTGCGTGTGACTACTCTTTCGGAGGGGAGAACTGCTGGAGGATATTCTCGACGGCTTCCGCATCCTCTGCGGTGTTCTCGTCGTCGATCCGTCTGAGGGCATTGGCGATGTTTCGAAGGACGCGCGCGAGTATCACCTGCGCTCTGCATTCGAGGGCTCCTAGGTCCGACGTGTTGACCGGCGCCACCGAACTCAGCCGCGCCAAATCGGAGTCCAGAAGGACCACCCCGCCGTTGTAGCAGTCCACAACGAAACGTTTGCCATGATGATAGCCGAGTGCAAGGAAGTGTCCCGGGAGGTTGCATCCCTCCACGCGGAGACCACACCGGGAGGCAACCAGAATGTAGATGCACGCCAGCGATATCGGCAGTCCTTGCCCCTTGACGAGGACATACATCAGGTTGCTGTTCTGGGGATTGTAGTAGGTGTTTCGTGCGCCGCGCAAGTGCTTGGTATGAAACAAAAACTCCGAGAGGGCGAAGACATCCTTTTCGCACTGACTCTCCCGGAACTCCCGGGCGAGATCGTCCAGCAGGCGGCTCACGGTGTCTGCGCTCCGCGGCCGCTGCAAAAAAACGGACACCGCCTGCAATCCCGCCTCCAGGATCATCTTGTCGTCCGTCAGCGGGTCGAGAGCAACCAACTGTTCACGCAGCAGCTTTCTCCTCCCAACGCGGAGGAGCCCGTCGATCAGCAGTCGGTGCTGTTCCCGCAGGGAAGATCCCAGCACTTCAAGATGATCCTCCAGCGACGAACCGAATGCGGCAAACTGGCCCATCACGGCGTCCCGCACCTCGGGCGAATCATCTTCGAGGAGGCGGAGCAGATAGGGGATTTGTTGAGGATCAGGCATCGTGTGTGCTTGTCTGTTCATGACCGTTGCAGCAGCCTGTCGGGGAAGCGTGTTCCCACGGCAGGCTGCACTGTTGGACCCGCATCATTTCACTGAGAGAAGCTCGATCTCAAAAACCAACGTAGCATTCGGCGGAATGGCGCCGTTGCCCGCACCTTGCGGACCGTAGGCAAGATCGGAAGGAATGGTGAGTTCCCATTTCGACCCGACATTCATCAACTGCAGCGCTTCCGTCCATCCCTTGATGACATGGTCGATCGGAAACGTCGCCGGCTGTCCATGGCGGAACGAGCTGTCAAACTCCGTCCCATCGATCAAGCGCCCGGTGTAATTCGTCGTGACGACGGACTTCGCGGTCGGTTTCTTGCCCTTTCCCGGCGTGATAATCTTGTACTGCAAACCGCTCGGGAGAGTTACGACCCCCGGCTTCTTCGCATTCTCGGCCAGGAATTCCGCCCCATCCTTCGCGTTCTTATCACCCATGGCATGGGCCCGCTCCATTTGCTTCGTGCGAATTTCCTGTTGGAACTCGGTCATTGTTTCCTGAATCTGCTGTTCCGTCATGAGGTGTTTGGAGGTGTCCACCCACGCGTCTGTCACGCCTCGCAGAAATGCCTCGGGTTTGATCGCGACGGAATCACGACTCAGGGATTTGCCAATACTCAATCCTATGGAATAGCTGACCTTGTCGTCTTTTGTGTCCAGCTTCACATCCTTTCCTCCGTGTGATTGACAGCCGAGAAAGCCGACCACAAGAGCAGCCGTCAGAAGCCATTTCATGCTTGTACCTTTCAGTGATGGTGAATGTCCGCGCGAGGGGACGAATGAACCGGCTCCCGCCGCGCCTGACGAATTCGTGTTATTGTTCAAGATAAGTTATAAAAGATACCAATTTTGACGGGGAGAAGCAATCGAACGCTTCGCGACAACGCTTTTCCCGCATGCCGGCCCGGAACCGCATCTCCCGATTTTCGTTCTTTTCACACTCCGTCGAAGAGATCGCTCAGGATTTCCCGGGCGCGCTCGGCAAATTCCACCGGGACGTAGACGTCCGCTCCCTGCGGCAGTCCTAAGGCCCCCCCCGCGCCGAGGAAGCCGATGTCGATCGACTGGATGATCGAAGGGATGCCCTCTGCATCAAGGCTCTGCCGGGCGCGTTCCGCGTACATGCGGTCCGGAAAATTCTTCACTTTGACAAGATCGTCCGACACGGGCTCCTCAATGCGTGTTCTGCGTTGCGTACCGCTTCACTTTTTGCGTTGTTGTCTTCTCAAATTCATGGTCACGGATGTAGAATTTCCGAATCTGCTTGAATGTCGAGACTTCCTTGTTGACAACGGCGATTTCATCCGCAATGACGCTCTTCATAAGATCCTGCGTGATCTCCCGTCCGCGCGATTCCGCCAATTCAATGAACGCTTCGGCGTCCACGACCACCTGCGCGGCGATGATCTCTCCCTGCTTCTCATCATCCTCGCCGTAGACGAGACTCTCCAGAACAAAGGGACTTCGGCTGAGAAGATCCTCAAGTTCCTCGGGGTACACGTTTTCCCCGCTCTTGGAAATGATCACATTCTTCATCCGCCCCGCAATGTGAAGGAATCCGTCTTCATCCATCCTGCCAAGGTCTCCCGTCTTGAACCAGTCCCCCTCGAACGTGTCGCGCGTGGCCTTTTCATTCTTGTAGTACCCCGGCATCACGTTCGGCCCCCGGGCCCAAATCTCCCCCACCCCCAAATGGTCGGGACTGTTGATGCGGAGCGTCACGCCGGGGAGAGGAATCCCCGCGGCATCGTCTTTGAAATTACCGACCTGATTAAGGGCGAGAATAGGCGAAGTCTCGGTCAGACCATATCCCTGGATAAAGACAAAGCCGAATTCGCGCAGTCCTTTCGCGACAAGAGGATCCGGTGCGGCGCCTCCCGCGATGAAGAGCCGGATGGACCCGCCGAACTTCTCGTGGATCTCCTTGAACACGATGCGGCGGAAACCCTTCCACCCAAACCGCTCAGCGACATCCCCCGCCTTGATCAGCGGTTTGATAAGGAGCGAGGTCACCTTCTTTTCATTGATGGACTTGTAGATCCGCTTGAACATCTTGTCATAGAGAAGGGGAACGCCGAGAAGAATCGTTGCGTGGACTGTCTGCAGGTCGTCCACAACGGTCTTGAGAGATTGCGCGAAGTGGACCGATCCCCCCTTATAGATGGGGCACAGGAAACCGCACGTACACGCATAGGTGTGATGGATGGGGAGGACCCCGAGGAACCGGTCATCGGGCCCGATCTCGACGAGGGTCGTCATCGCCATGAGGTTTGTCGCAAGGTTCCCCTGCGTTAACACGACTCCTTTGGCCCGCCCGAGCGACCCGGAGGTGAAGATGATTTCCGCGGGCATGTGGGGATCGATCCGTGGAAAGCGGTCAGGCTCGCATCCTTTGCTCCGCTGGATCATCTCCACCATCGAGTGCACATGGCGCTTCCCTGCGGGAATGTCCATATTGATGAAGTGCTTCAACTTCTTGACGGAACTCCTCCGCTCTTCGAAGATCGGCTCGAAAGCGTCGGAGTACACGATGGCTTCCGCATCCGATTCATGCAGGATGTTGAGAATCTCATTGAGCGTCAGGTTCTTGTCGATCGGCACGACAACCTGATCGAAGCACATCGCGGTCAGGTATGCCAGGCTCCACTGGACCCGGTTCTCACCGATGACGGCGATGTGGCTGCGCTCTTTGAGGCCGAGGGCACGGAGAGCCATCCCGAATTTGGCGATGTTCTTGAGGAGCGAGTTGAACGTCAGGCGGGGAATCGGATAGTCCTTGAGATCTTCAAGGGCAATCTTGTCGCCGTACGTCCTTGCCGAGTGAAAGACCATGTCCTGGATGGATGCGATCTCCGGGACGGGGAAGAGGATGGGTTCTCGTTTCATCGGTGCATGATCCCGTGAATGTGTCAGAGTGACGCCGGTGCGGCGAGTTTGGCCAGCTCCACCGCAGACGCTTTCTCCACGTCTGCGTGGAGACTGTTCCCATGTGCGTCCATCGTGACGATCGCCGGAAAGTCCTTGACGCGGATGTGCCACATTGCTTCCGGCGCGCCGAACTCCATGAAATCGACGCCATCGACGCTCGTGATGCATTTTGCATAATACTGCGCAGCCCCGCCGATGGCGTTCAAATAGACCGCACCATGCTGCCGGAGAGCCGCAAGCGTCTTCGCGCCCATTCCTCCCTTTCCGATGACCGCCCTGATGCCGAACTTCGCGATCACATCCGCTTCGTACGGTTCTTCACGGCTGCTTGTCGTCGGACCTGCGGCGTTGATAAACCATCCCTCACCCTGACGTAAAACAACAGGGCCGCAGTGGTACAGGGCCGCCCCGCGAAGGTCGATAGGTGCATCGTGCGTCAGCAGGTAATGATGGATGGCGTCCCGTCCGGTGTGCATGGGCCCATTGAGCAAAACAACATCTCCGACCTTCAGCGCCCGAATCTGTGCTTCCGCGATGGGAGTGGAAAGACGGATCTCCCGTCCGCTCAGGGGAAGGCCAGCGGATCGTGCCATGGCCACCGTGGGTGTGTCCTCCTTGTACAGCCATCGCTTGATCGCTCCGGCCCTCGGGTCGAGGACAACGCCCAGGCGCCGGAATGCCCAGCAATCATAGGCCACCGACACGAAGAAGCTGGCCGGGAGCCGGTTGAATGCCCCGATCTTGCAACCGATCAGCGTGACCGCACCACCGAAGCCCATGGTGCCAATGCCAAGTTTGTTGGCATTCTCCATAACGTACTCTTCGAGCTTTGCAAGCCGGGGATCGGGATTGATGTCATCAAGCACGCGGAACAACTGCTGTTTCGCATAGTGATATCCCGACTCGCGGTCTCCCCCGATGGCAACACCGATCGCGCCAACGCTGCAGCCGTGCCCCTGCGCCTGGAATACGGCATGCAAGATGCATTTCCTGACCCCTTCGATGTTCCGGTCGGCCCGTCCGAGCCCGGTCAATTCCACGGGGAGCGAATATTGGATATTCTTATTCTCACATCCCCCCCCCTTGAGGATTAACCGCACTTCGATCTCGTCCTTTTCCCACTGTTCATAATGAATCACCGGGGTGCCGGGTCCGAGGTTATTTCCGCTGTTCTTGCCCGTCAGGGAATCGACTGAATTCTCCCGAAGCTTGCCGGCCTTCGTCGCCTCGGCAATCACGTCCTGTATCACCCTGGTCATTTCGATCTGGTTGGTACCGATCGGCGTCTTGATATCGAATGTCGGCATCCCGGTATCCTGACAGATCGGCGCCGTGCCTTCACATGCCATGTCGATATTGACCGCGATCGTATCCAGAGCCAGGGAAGAACGGCTCTCCGGCGTCTCGCGTCTCATCGCGTTGGCAAGCGAACGCCGGACGTCCGGCGGCAGGTTCGTCGACGTCTCCGCCACCAATTGGGTCAGACTTTCTTTTAGTTTGTCCATACAGCACCTCCCCTTAATCCCGCTCCGGCATCACCTGTAGGCAGGGCGCACCGCATACGGAAGTGGGTCTTCCACCCCCGCCTGCTGAAACCCCCTAAGGCGCAGCGCACAGCTATCGCAAACGCCGCACGCAACATCCTCCCGGGAATAGCAGGACCAGGTGAGGTGAAGCGGCGCCGCCAGGTCCATCCCTTTGCGGACGATCTCCTTCTTGGACATGCGGATGACCGGTGTGACGATCTCTATATGAGTATCGGGCTTTGTTCCCGCCCTGATGACCGCTTCAAANNGCCCAACTGACAGCCACAGAGAGCAAATTCGCATTGCGAAAGGGGACGTACGATGAAGGGATCCCGGGGGCTGTCAGATCGGCCGCAGAAACTGGGATGGAGGCATCAGTCAGACTCGACCCCCCGATTCTTGCCAGATGGTCCAATGAAAGAACAAGCCGGCGTTCAACGCCGAAGTGGTCGGCAACGTGATGGAACGCTGCAAGCTCGCGCGACTGGGTCCGCTGTCCGTAATTCGCGTGCAGAAAGGCAAGGTCGTGCGTCTGCCGGGCGATCGCCGCGGTAACACAACTATCCATCCCCCCGCTTGCAAGAACGACAGCAAGCTCACGCCCCATCAGACACCCCGTGCGGACGGTTCCCACACATACTTGTGCATCTGGAGCTGGAATCTCACATCGATCCCTGCTTCCAGAACCCAGCGGGCAAGTTCGACCGGTTCAAGGGCTCCAAAGACAACAGACATCAGTACGGGACAGCGCCGGGAGATTTGGTCCCCGATGATGTGGTTCACCGACCAGTCGAAGTCCTCGCGGTCGCGAATCACGAACTTCACTTCATCCCCCTTCCTTAAGTGGGAAACGTTGCTCCAGAGGTTCTTCTTCGCCATGCCGCTCCCAGGACACTTGAAATCGACAATGCGCTTGACGCGCGGATCGACTTCGCTGATGTCCAGACTTCCACCCGTTTCCAGCAGGACTTCATACCCACTGTCGCAGAGCCCTTTCAGCAGGTCGTGCACCGCCGGCTGCATCAGCGGTTCTCCCCCGGTGACCTCCACTAACCCGCATCTAAAAGCATCGACCTTGTGGATTATTTCATCAACTGACATTCTTTCTCCGTCCTCGAATGCATAAGCGGTGTCGCAGTACGTACACCGCAGATTGCAGTACGTCAGACGGATGAAGCTGCAGGGGCGCCCCATGTGGCTGGACTCGCCCTGGATGCTGTGGAAGATCTCGTTGACGACAAGTTCAGGCATGAGATGACAGATTGGCAAACTACCGAGAGAAAAAGGTACGCAGACGGCGTGGAAAAAGCAAGGAAGCGAATTTGGCGGCAGAAAAGGTGGTGCATGCCCTTTCAGGTGTGGACGGGCATGGTCTTGCGGCGCGACAGGCTGTTGATGACAGATGCGATGACCACATCATCATCAACCGGTTTCAAAATCAGATCATCGACGCCGAATCGCTTGCCGGCAATCAGCGTATCCCGATCAATGCGGGTTGCGAGAAAGAGGAACGGGAGGTCTTCATTCCCCGAATTCGTCTTCAACCAGAGATATAGGTCAAAACCCCGAGGACCCGTGTCAAAATTGACCTCCGAAATGACGACATCGGGTTTCACCATTGCATAGGACTCGACGGCTTCATCGTAGCTTGAAGCGGCGATCGCCATAAAGCCATACCGGCGAAGGGTTCCCGTCAACGACACCAAGAGGCGTTCGTCCTGGTCTACAATCATGACCAGCTCGCTCCTCCGCTGCTTCAAAGGGCCATTGCTTCCTCCATTGTTGCCAGAATGGCCGTTTTGGTTCCTATGAAGGGCTTTCGCAAGGAAGTCGTCGACGAATTGGCAGTGATTCTTCGCTTCCTCATTCTCACGGTCAAGCGAAAGCACTGTTTCCAATGTCTTTCGTGCGGCAAGATAGCGCCCCATTTCGACGTATTCCCGCACATGCTGAAGAAAATGCTCTACTTTCGCTCTCCGGTAGGCCTCGGCAGGGGGCAACCCCTCCAACTCCTCATCATCAGTGTACACGAGCTATCTCCTGGATTGGTCAAGGAATCTCCTTGAATTCCATAGACAATATCCAAAAGAAGCAACTCTATGTTTGTGCGTTGAATCACTCGAAACAAAAAATAGATGTGCGCTTCGCCATGAAGAAAGATGGTCCTCAGGAGCTCTATCTTCCGCTCCGGCAACATGTTACAGCGGCGTCATTGTCAATTCAATCCAAACATTCCGTTATAGACAAGGAATGCGAGCGTCAGCCCGAGGAGTATTCTGTACCAGACGAATATCATGGTGGTGTTCTTCATCAGGTATCTGAGGAGCCAGGCGATGGAAGCGTAGCCGAAAATCCCGGAGACCACCGTTGCGACGGCAAGGTTGCCGACACCGAGGTCGAACGCCCCATGGACCTTGGAGAGCTCATAGAGTCCGCTCGCGAAAACCGCGGGTATGCTGAGAAGGAAGGAAAAGCGTGCGGCGGTCTCCCGCGTGAAGCCGAGGAAAAGGGCAGCAGTCATTGTTGTCCCCGAGCGGGAAGAGCCGGGAATCAGTGCCAATGCCTGCGCGCAGCCGATGACGAGGGCATCCGCCCAACCGACCTGCTGGAGCGACCGGATGTGACGTGCCACTTTTTCGGCAAGCCAGAGAAACAGTGCCAGCGTCACAAGACTCGCTGCAATCACAAGAGTGGTCTTCGTCAATGCCCCTTCAATGACATGCTTGAATGCGAGACCGATCACTGCCACCGGCAAGGTCCCGACGCCGATCCAGAGGGCGAGCCGCGAATCCTGACCATAGCCCCGGAACCCGTTTCCGTTCCCGTGAGAGAAAAGATCATGGAACAAGGAGAATGCCATGACCATGATGTCCTTCCGGAAGTAGATGAGCACCGCAGTGAGGGTTCCCAGTTGCATGACTGCCATGAACGCGGTCCACGCTTCCGGATGCGCGGGATCGACCAGGCCCAGGAGCTTCGCGGTGAGAGTCAAGTGGGCAGTGCTGCTGATGGGAAGGAACTCCGTCACTCCCTGGACAATTCCGAGGATAATGGCATACAGGATGTTCACCGATGATTCCCCTTCTATGGTGAATGATGGAATGGGGCGGCCGACCGCACTACAACAACCAGCCGACGAGAAGCTGCGCCAGGATGATCTTGGAGATCATTGATGCCGGATACACAGCGGCATACCAGACATTGGGGGCGTCGCTCCCCCCCTGATCGTTGGCATAGGCAAGGCATGCCGGCTGCGTCTGGAGGCCTGACATCAGCCCCATGATTGCCGGAGTGGACAGGCGAAGCAGGCGTGAACCGAGGATCAGGGTCGATAGCGTCACGATGGTGGTGATGACGGCACCAACGGCAGCGAGGGTAAGACCGCCATTCTGCACCGTTTGCAGGAACCCGTCCCCCGCCTTCGTCCCGATCCCTGCCAGAAAAAAGATCAGTCCGATCTGGCGGATCGTCAGGTTGACGCCATACGGCATTCCCCAACTGATGGGACCCGTGTGTTGGATGCGTCCGAGGAGCAGGCCGACGATGAGGGGCCCGCCGGCGAATCCCAGCGTAAACGATCCGCCGCTTGGAAGCGGAAGAGGCAGGCTGCCAAGAAGCACACCGAGAACCAAGCCGAAGGAAAGCGAAAGGAAATCCGCTTCAGAGCTTGAACGGACGGAATCGCCGAGGAACCGGGCAACACGATCGACGTTCCCCTTCCAGGTAAGGACACGCACACGGTCCCCCCGCTCGAGCACGGTGTCTGCCATCGGAACGAAGTCAACATCCCCCCTCCTGATGCGGGTGATTGTCGTGTCGAGGATGCGCTGGAGATCGAGCTCACGGAGCGATTTCCCGACCACTCTCCGGTCCGACACTTCGACTCGCCTGAAATCAAACTCCTTGTTCTCCGCCTGAATATCCGCCGTGGATTCCTCACCGAGGATCATCCGCGCTCTTTCAAGGGCGGCGGCCTCCCCCACGGCAACGATGAGGTCATCCCTGGCAATCACCGTCTCTCCGTTGACCAGGGATGTATTGTTTCCCCGCCGTAAGCGGCTCAGGACAAAACCGTGGCTCCCGCCCTCTCCCAGCACTGCCTCGACCTTCTTGCCGAATACCCCGGGGTTGACAACGCGGAATGTCCGTGCAAGAATAGGTCCCATCGCAGTCGTCTCACCCGAGTCGCCGTTGGCCGTGGCAAGACCCTCCTTCGCGCGGAGCCTGCCGAAGATGGAAAAACTGATGAGAACACCGATGACGCCGAAGGGATACGCAATGCCGTAACCGATAACCGGGGCGCTTACCCGTGCCGGAAGATCGGGGGCTCCCGCCAGATGCTGGCGCATTGTCTCGACGCTCGCCGCAAGGGCCGGCGTGTTTGTCAACGAACCGCAGAAAACGCCCACCATCGCCGCGCCATCGAGATGGAAGAGTCGCGCTGCCGCAAGAGCCATGATCGCGGCAAAAAGGATTGCACCGAAGATGAAGACGTTTGCGCGGAGAGCCCTTTTCCCGAACGAGGCAAAGAATGTCGGACCCGATTGCAATCCCACGGTGTACACGAACAGGACCAATCCGATGATGTACACCAGGTCCGGGATCCGCATGCGTGGATCGAGGGCACCGAAGAATATTCCGGCAAACAGGACTGCGGACGCCCCGAGGGAAAAACCGAAGATGCGGATACTCCCGACGACGGACCCGGCGCCGATGACGACAAAAAGGAGGAGGAGCGGGTTTCCAGCGAAGAAATTGTAGAGAGAACTCATACCAACTCATCTTCGAGAATGCGACCAGAAGAGAATTACGGAATCTGGCAAAATTCCGTCAGGACACCGCCGGTGGATTTTGGATGGACAAATGCAATCAGCATCCCTTCCGCCCCCCGCCGCGGTTCTTTGTCGATCAGCCGGAACCCGGCCGCCTCCGCCTGACGAAGAGCTTCGGCGACGTCCGGCACCCTGTATGCGATGTGGTGCAGTCCCTCCCCGCGAGTTTCAAGAAACTTGCCGAGCGGGCCGTCGGGGGACGCGCTTTCCAGCAGTTCGATCTTTACATCACCCAGACGGAAAAACGCCGTGTTCACTCCCTGGTCTTCGACCGCCTCGATCCCGTAGCAGGCGACACCCAGAAGGGCTTCATAGCGGCGCACCGCTTCGTCCAGTTTCCGCACGGCGATTCCAATGTGTTCAACGCGCCGGCCGCCCGAGCCGGTCTCCGGCAGTCCTGTGCTTCCGGTCATTCATCCGTCCCCTGTCGTTCCGACTCGATATCCATAAGGGCCCGCCCCCTCGTCACGACGTCTCCGACGGCAACCTGGATATTCCTGATGATCCCGTCCCTGTGGGCAAGGACGTCGTTCTCCATCTTCATCGCCTCTATCACCATCAGGCGATCGTGTGCATGAACCATCGATCCGGGTTTGACGAAGAGCGCCCGGACAACCCCGGGGATCACGCAGAGGACATGGCGCGGATCAGGAGGCGAATACGGGACGCGCCGTTCGAACTTCTTCGTGAAGCGAGTCTCATACGTCGTCCCTCCCACCACAATGATCTTCAGATTTTCCGGCTTTTCCATGGGGTCAGAAGGGGGGAATGCCGTGCTTCCTGACCGGGCGCGACTCGGTCTTATGGCCGGCGATCTGGATCGCGTGGATCAGGAAATCGCGCGTGTCCTTGGGCGTGATGACCGCGTCGATATGTCCGGCGGCCGCGGCCACATACGGGTTGGCGAATTTCTCCGTGTATTCCGCCACCTTCTGCTTTCGGAATGCGTCGGGATCGGCCGCGGAGGCGATCTCATTCCTGAAGATGATGTTTGCCGCACCTTCCGGACCCATCACTGCGATCTCGGCTGTCGGCCACGCAATGACGAAATCAGCCCCGAGGTGCCGCGAGCACATCGCAATGTACCCCCCGCCGTACGCCTTGCGGAGGATCACCGTCATTTTGGGAACCGTCGCCTCGCTGAAAGCATACAGAAGTTTTGCCCCATGCCTGATGACGCCGGCGTGTTCCTGGTCCACCCCGGGCAGGTACCCCGGCAGGTCGACGAATGTCACCAGAGGAATGTTGAAGGCGTCGCAGAACCGCACGAATCGCGCCGCCTTGTCGGAGGAATCGACGTCCAGGACGCCGGCAAGAACCATCGGCTGGTTGGCAACGACGCCGATGGTTTCCCCGTCAAAACGCGCAAACCCAACGACGATGTTCGCCGCCCAGTTCTTGTGGATCTCGAAAAAGTCGGAATTGTCGCAGACGGCACAAATGACGTCGCGCACGTCATACGGCTTCCGGGAATCCATCGGGACGACGCGTTCGATGTCGTGACTCGGCTTGGGAGGTCTGGGGGGAAAACGTTCGGCTTTCTCCCGGTTGTTCCAGGGAATGAATGTGAAGAGTTTCTTGATCTGATGAAAGCACTCAAGCTCGTTCGGCGCATAAAAATGGGCATTGCCGGAAATCTCCGCGTGCACGCGCGCTCCGCCAAGGTCTTCCATGGAGATTTCTTCCCCAAGGACGGTCTTGATCACTTCCGGACCCGTAATGAACATCTTGGAGATCTTGTCCACAACGAACACGAAGTCAGTCAATGCGGGAGAATAGACGGCCCCGCCTGCGCACGGTCCCAGGATCACCGAGATCTGCGGGACGATCCCCGAAGCGAGGGTATTCCGGTAGAAAATCTCTCCGTAGCCGGCGAGGGAATCCACCCCCTCCTGAATCCTTGCCCCTCCTGAATCGTTGATGCCGATGATGGGCATGCCGAGCTTGATGGCATGGTCCATGATCTTCGTAATTTTCCTCGCATGCATCAAACCAAGCGATCCGCCTGCTACCGTGAAATCCTGGGCATAGATGCAGACCGGATGGCCGATGATGGTTCCCGTCCCCGTGATAACCCCGTCACCGGGAAGCTCCTTCTTATCCATGTCGAAATCGCGGCACCGGTGTTCCACAAAGAGATCATACTCATGAAAGGAGCCGGCATCCAGCAGCGCATGAATCCGGTCCCTTGCGGTCAGCTTCCCGAGAGCCATCTGGCGCTCGATCGCCTTGTTTCCGCCTCCACGGAGAACCTGGTCGGTTCTCTTGTGAAAATCTATATGCTTGTTCGATGGCGACAACGTCTGCTCCTCTCTTCAGTCCCTATGCCGGTCGCTTTAGGGAAGAAACTGCACAACAAGTAATGTAGCGAAAATCCGGAAGAAGTGAAATCCGGGAGGGCCCTGCGCGCAGCTTTGGCCGAGAGGATGGTGCGAAGACGTCAGTCAAGGATGTCTGTGAGCGCAGAAAGAAGGGTTGGATAGCGGAAGGAGTAGCCCCATTCCTGGATTCTGGCGGGAACCACCCGCTGTCCGGTGAGGAGCATATCAGCCATTTCACCAAGAGCGGCCCGTACCAACGCGCCCGGGACAGCAGCCCACGAGGGACGGTGGAGAACCTGCCCCAGCGTTGCGCAGAAGGTCTTCATCGTCACGAGATCGGGCGCGACAACGTTGACGGGACCTGCAGCCACGGTCCGCTCGAGCGCAAACATCATGATGCCCGCGACATCGTCTCTGTGGATCCAGGGAAACCACTGACTCCCCCCGCCGATCGCCCCACCTAGAAAGAGCTTGTAGGGAAGGACCATTTTCTGCAACGCTCCGCCATGGTCCCCGAGGACAACACCCAGCCGGAGCACAACGAGTCGCAGACCCATGGGGACCATCCCTGACGCTTCGAACTCCCATTGTTGGCAGGTTCGGGCCAGGAAGTCGCTCCCCGGTCCATGATCCTCCCTGACATCCCCTTCCGGAATGTCGCCGTAGTATCCCACAGCCGACATCTGAAGAAAGACAGAAGGTTTTTGTCGTGCGTTGGCAATGGCTTCTCGCAAGATGCGGGTTGCATCAATGCGGCTCCGGAGGATACGCGCCTTTTGAACTCCCGTCCAGCGCTTCGCGGCCAGAGGCTCACCGGCCAGGTTGACCACTGCATCGGCCCCGTCAATATGGGAGGCCCACTCACCCATTGACGCACCATCCCAGGGGGCAACGCTCATTCCGGGAGAGAGTGCCTGCATTCTCGACGACGGCGAACGGCTCAGCGCGACGACAGTGTGACCCGCAGCCGCAAGTCGCGGCAGGAGCGCCGATCCGATGAACCCCGTACCTCCTGCAAGAACGATCTTCATCGACGGTCCCTTCGTTTCACCGATCCGCCGGAGGATAGTGAATGTACTCGATGGCGTTCCCATCCGGGTCGACAATGTATCGGGACAGGCTGCCATCCCGGTGTCTTTTGGCTTTTGCCAGGAACTCGGGGGACGGGTTGGGACCGATGTCGAATGCAAGATGGCCCGGGTGCTGCTGCGGCAGCGTCAATGCAAGCTTGACGCCGTTGGCGTCGAGAAACGCCCACGTGGAATCCTGATAGAGTATCTTCGCCCCCAATGTCTCCACATACCAGGACGTCGAACGCGCAACATCGGCAACATTCACCGCAACGTGGTCAAAAGTCATCATTCTCTCCTTTCTCCGGAGGGTAACGCCCTCCCTCCTCCATGTCTTCCATCGGCCTCCCGCAGGCGTCACAAGGGACGGCTCGTTGGGGGTACACCGGGAGTTCTCATTGGCGGCTCTCCTCTTCGCCCTGTCCCGGACCGAGCTCCCGCTCAACCGCCTCCAGGGCCGTGACAAAATCATGGAGCGTGGAACAGAATGTATCCACGCCGTGCGCCGTCGCTGCAACCGCGCCGGCGCCGCCCCCCCCGAGGAAAACGCGGGCACCGATCAAGTGAGCTTCCGTGCAGATGCTGTCGAGTTCCTCGCGGCGATGATCGTTCACCGCCTGCAGCGTTGCGGAAAGGCAAATGATCGTCGGTCTCATCTCGTGGAGGGCGGACTTCATCGCATCGCGGGGGACATGGGCGCCGAGATGGCATGTCGACCAGCCCTCCGATTCAAGAAGGTACGAGACGCAACGGAGCCCGATCTCGTGTTCTTCATCCCCAAGGCATGCACATAGTGCAGAAAGTCCGTTCGGCGGTTTCGTGTGAACCTGCGCCTGCAACTTCGCGATCGCATCGAGGATACCGTACGACGCGCGGTGTTCATGGCTGATGCCGATCTCTCCCCGCTTCCACTGCACGCCAATCTCGGCCATACCGGGAGCGAGGATCAGGTCGTACAGTTCCCACAGCGCGACGTGGTGCTGGTAGAGGTACGAGAGGAATGCCACCAGATCCGTCCCCTCCGGCGACAGGACTTTCTCCACGAACGCCGCCACGAGCTCCGAGAAATCTCTCCCCAGGACAGCCACCTGAATCCGCTGGGCAAGGCGGTCGTCTTCCGGAATAGCGAGCGTCCCGATGGGTTCGAAATTGTTCCGGTCGGCAAACTCGACCACGCTCCTCATCTCAAATTTTCTGTGGCCGCCCGGCGTCTTCTGGCATCGTAACGTCCCCTCATCTGCCCAGCGCTTCACCGTTGTCTCCGTGACATTGAAGAGCCGGGCGATATCCGCCGTCGACAGAATTGTCTTCCGCACCAAAGCACACATGGCAATTAAACCGTTTTCGACGATATGACCGTTTCACCATCAATCATGCAGCAGGTACAATCAACCAACAATGGGTCCTTTTGCTCTTTCCGTGAAGACGTCACCGGCGGATGGAGATGGTTCGGAGCCGGACCGGTATTGGAACGATCTCGCAATCGAAGCGTTTATGCTCATTTTGGCGCGGAGGCCGCGCCAGCGTGGAGGTGAGTTGAAAACACCGGGCAGGGGAAGCCGGTTCCCCCGTCCTCCCCGTCGGAAAGAAGAGAGGTGGGGAAAAAGGCATAAATTCATCTACTTGTGCTTCAGATAGAGTGCGCCAAGGGGAGGCAGCGTCAGGAGCACCGAGTAATCCCTGCCGTCTGACGGGACTGCTTCCGCCTGCACTTCTCCGTAGTTTCCCATGTTGCTCCCGCCGTAGCAGGTGCTGTCGCTGTTGAAGATCTCGGCGTACGACCCGGGGAAGCGGACCCCGACACGGTGGCCGGTGCGGGGAACGGGCGTGAAATTGAAAACGGCCGTGATCGTCTCCTGCCCGTCGCGCGATTTTCGGTCGAAAGAAATCACGCTGCTCGCTGCATCCTGAAAGTCCACCCATTCAAAGCCGCTGTAGTGGAAATCAACCTCATAGAGAGCACGCTCCTTCCCATACAGTCTCCCAAGCTCCTCCATCAGGAGATGGACACCCCGGTGGGTGTCGTACTTCAGGAGACTCCAATCGATGCTCTTCTCGTGGTTCCATTCGTCCCATTGGGCGAATTCCCCTCCCATGAACAGGAGCTTCTTGCCGGGGAAGGCCCACATCAGGGAAAAAAGGAGCCGGCAGTTGGCGAATTTCTGCCAGAGGTCGCCCGGCATCTTCCCGAGAAGGGAACCCTTCCCATGGACAACCTCATCGTGCGACAGCGGGAGCATGAATTTTTCCGTAAAGGCGTACAGAAGAACAAAAGTCAGGTTGTGATGATGATGCGCGCGATGAATAGGATCCTTCGTGAAATACTCCAGAATATCGTGCATCCAGCCCATGTTCCACTTGAGATCGAATCCCAATCCCCCCTTCTCCACCGTGTTGGTCACCCCCGGCCACGCCGTGGATTCTTCAGCGATGGTCATGACGCCGGGATAGTACTGATGGACCACGCTGTTCATGCATTTGAGGAACTCGATCGCCTCCAGATTCTCCCGTCCGCCGTACTGGTTGGGGATCCATGCGCCGGGCTTCCGCGAATAATCGAGATACAGCATGGAGGCGACCGCATCGATCCTCAAACCATCCACATGATATTTCTCCAGCCAGAAGAGGGCATTGCTCACCAGGAAATTCTTGACCTCATGCCTGCCATAATTAAAAATATACGTCCCCCAATCCTGGTGTTCTCCCTTCCTCGGATCGGCGTGCTCGTAGAGGTGTGTCCCGTCGAACTGCCCCAGCGCGTACGCGTCCTTGGGGAAGTGCGCCGGCACCCAATCCAGAATGACCCCGATCCCGTTCTGGTGGCAGCAATCGACCAATGCCATGAAATCGGACGGGCTCCCGAATCTGCTCGTCGGCGCAAAGTAGCCGGTCACCTGGTACCCCCACGATCCATCGAAGGGATGCTCCATGATGGGGAGGAGTTCCAGATGGGTGAATCCCATTTTCAGGAGATAGGGAACAAGCTGCTCCGCCATCTCGTGGTACGTGAGGAATCGGCCGTCTTCTCCTCTTCGCCATGAGCCGGGGTGAACCTCGTACGCGGAGAGCGGCCGTGCGAGATCCCTTCCCTTTTCTCTCTCCTCCATCCATTCCTTGTCGTGCCATTCATAGCCGCGAAGGAAATTCACTTTCGAAGCCGTGCGGGGGCGCAATTCCATCTCGCGCCCGTACGGATCCGCTTTGTCCATGACGAAGCCGTTCTGAGTCCGGACCTGGAACTTGTACAGCACTCCCTCCTGCAGACCGGGGATGAAGATCTCCCAGATCCCCGAGGATCCGAGGACGCGCATGGCATGGAAGCGGCGGTCCCAATGGTTGAATTCGCCGATCACGCTGACGCTTCTCGCGCCCGGTGCCCACACGGCAAACTGGACGCCCCCCATCCCGTTGATCTCCATGTCATGGGCTCCCAGCTTCTCGTAGATCCGGTGATGATCCCCCGCGTTAAAGAGATAAAGATCAACATCGGACAGGGTCGGAAGGAACGAGTACGAATCGTGGAACTCCTCAACATCACCTCCGGGGAGCCCCTTGCGAATGTGATACGGGAAGACAGCGGTGCAGGCGGGGATCACGACTTCGAAGAAACCCAGTTCGTGCACTTTCTCCATGACGAACTCTTTCCCCTTGTACTTCCCCCCTTCGCACAGGATGGCGGCGTTTTCGGCGCCGGGAAGGAAGGAGCGAATGGCAAGCCGGTCCCCGTCCAGAAGATGGGGACCGAGCACTGCAAAGGGATCGTGGTGATCGGTGAAGATTACCCTGTAAACGTCGTCGACAATGGCAGTGGTGTGCATAAGATTCCCCGATTACTCTCCATCTTTCGTGTCATTCTACCTCACGTCGTCAACGATGACGAACGTTGTCTTCCCCTTCCTGACGACGACCTTCTCTTCACGGCGGACGGCTCCATCGGTTGAGGCGATGCGAACCGCATAGGACCCGGCGGGAATATTCACACGCGCCATTTGGAATTCCGCGGGAAGCGTGCGCCAGGCGCGAACATCTGCTTTTTCCGTCGCCCCCACGGCGATGTCGACTGCGAGACTTCCGAGAAGATTCGTCAGTACGTCGTCATTTTTTTTGCTGATCGTCGACTTGGCCTTCTCGGACGCCAGAAACTTGAGGAGCGCGCGTCCCCCCGACTTAAGATAGACAAGCGTCATCCGGTCTTCAAGTGTCTTCGCAGCGATCGCATTCACGTCCTCCACCACTTCCGTCCGCACCTGGCGCAGCCGCGTCGAGTCTCCCGCCGCGACCTCGATGACGTATGAACGTCCCGGCTTCGACCGTGGAACGAATTTTGGCAGCGCCACCTGGAAGGTGTGGATGACTCCCTTTTCGTCCGGAATGCTCACCGTCGGTCGATACTCCTGCTTGATCGGTCCCTTCCCGGCATATGCCAGGACGATCACACTTCCGTCGTCCCCGTGCTCCCTGCCGAAGGGCTTTCCCCCGAGAGACCGGAAGTGCTCCGCATCGTCATCGAACGCCATCAGCGTCGCGGTGCGGACGAGATCATCAAGAAGGAACGAGGGCGCCCTCGTGCCATAGTCCTTCGTGTACACCGCATACGTCTCGTAGGCCTTCTTGTACGAGATGTAGGCATCATTGATCTCGCCCCTCGATTCGTACAGAACACCCATGAGGTACCGTATGAAGGCGTCCTCTTTGTAGGTATTCTTCCCGTCGTACTCTTTGGCGTACACCCGGAGCTTCTCATCAACCTTACGGGCCTCGACGAGAGCCTCGTCGGGCTCTCCCTTTTCCACATAGTTCAGCGCAAGGAACGCATTGATCAGCACTTTTTCGACATCTTCCCCCTCATAGGGAAGGACGTTGTCGTTCAGAAGCATGGAAGCCGCCGCAAGACTGACGCTTTTCGTGTACAGATCGTCGATCTCCTTTTCGGCGGCAAAGAACCAGCGATTGCTCGAGTCGGGCTGGCCCGCATAATGGTAGAGCAGGCCGAGGTCGAGTTTGTAAAGAACCGTGGCTTTTTCGCCGTAGTCGCCCTGGTGCGCGCGCACGTCGGCGATGGCCGCGGCAAAGTCGTGCCCGGCGACGCTCGTGTCGACGTTTCTGTAAAACTCGGTGGCGGGACCGCATGCGGCGAGGAAAAGCGAAAGCGCCATGGGAATGAACCAAGGCGCTTTCGAGGACTTCATGAAATGGGACATGGTGGACGGGTGAAGATCCGTTAGAGTTTGGTACCGCTTTGTGAAATGAACTTCTTGATCTTCTTTTCGCCGACCCACGCCTTGCGGTTGGTCTCGACGTTGACCAGTTCCAGGTTCACCTGGTAGTACTTCACCTTGTCCCCGCCCTCCTGATCGATGATGGTCGTGATGTCGCCCCGAAGCAGGAAGTCTGCCCCCGCTTCCTGCTGGAATTTCTTCATCGATTCGGGAGACGCGTTCTCCTGCTGGTCGGCCCGTTCATCGCGGACCTCGGTCCGTTCCTCTTTGCTCGCCACAAAATTCACGCGGCCGGAGTTGATCAGCTCCTTCTCAAGGTTCTTGATGAAGGCAACCGTCGCAATGTGCTCATCCGTCCGATTCCGTACCGTGCCGACGATAACGTCAGGCGAACGCTTTTTCTCACCCTTGAACTCACCGACCCATGGTCTCGCGAGCACGTCATTGATCATTTCCTCCGCAACCAGGCGCGAATCCGTATCATTCCAGTCCCCGCTGAGGTCAACCGTCTGATTGGGATCGATGCGCGAAACCGTCTTCCCGCCGCCGCAGCCGGCAAGGAACGCCGCGCAGGCGGCAACGCACACAGCGACCGCAACATGAGTTCTCGTCACATTTCCTCCTTTTCCCAAATGAATGAATGCCGTCATCAACGTACAGAATTCGCCGTCAATCTTCAAGCGCCCGCTTCATTCCCTCCCCCTTCGGGTTCTTCGGCCGCGTCATCCGCCCGCCCCAGAAGGTGAACGGCCTCTCCCGCCGGGAGTTCCTGGACATCCTTCAGCTTCCTCGCAATGGCCCTCGTCCGCCTCCCCGCATCGTCAATCGTGTTGCTCGCCTCCTGGAGTTTCTTCTGGGTTTTTTCCAGAACGTCTCCGAACTTGCCGAATTCGGTCTTCACCGCTCCGAGGAGCGTCCAGACCTCGCTCGACCGCTTCTCGATGGCCAGCGTCCGGAACCCCAACTGGAGGCTGTTGAGGAGTGCGGCGAGTGTCGTCGGCCCCGTGACGAGAATCTTGAATTCCCGTTGAATCCAGTCGGCAAGGCCGGGACGCCGGAGGACTTCAGCATACAAACCCTCCGTCGGAAGAAACATGACGGCAAAATCGGTGGTGTACGGCGGGTCGACATATTTTTCGTGGATGGACCGCGCTTCCATTTTCACCCTGTTCTCCATCTGGCGGCCGGATTCCTCCACGAGGGCGGGATTCGCCTGGTCCTGCGCATCGAGGAGCCGCTGGTAATCCTCCTGCGGAAATTTGGCATCGACCGGAAGCCACACAGGTTGCAGGGCGTGTTCGTCGCGTCCGGGCAGCTTGATGGCAAACTCCACTCTGTCGGCGCTCCCCGGCTTGGTGGCAATGTTGGTGGCATACTGATCCTGGGTCAGGACTTGCTCGAGCAGCGCGCCGAGTTGGACTTCCCCCCAGGTTCCGCGCGACTTGACGTTCGTGAGCACGCGCTTGAGATCCCCGACCCCCGTTGCAAGGCTCTTCATTTCTCCCAGACCCAATTGGACCTTCTCAAGACTCTCGCTGACGATGCGGAAGGATTCTCCGAGCCGCCGTTCCAATGTCGCATGCAGCTTCTCGTCCACCGTCATCCTCATCTTCTCCAATTGGAGCGTGTTGTCTTCCTGTATCTGGGAGAGCTTCCCTTCCACACTCTCCCGAAGGCGATCGACGCGCTGCTCCATCGTTTGTGTCAGCACGGTCAGATTCTGCGCAAACGAATCGAGCTGATTCCGCTGGAGGGTCGCAATCTCGGCCAACCGCGCCTGGAGGGAGTCGGCTGTAGAACGAAGCGCCCCCTGCAGTTCGCTCCTGTCCTGTTGCCCGGAGGATTGGATCGACTCACGGGCACGCGCGAATTCGTCACCCATCGAACGGTCGAGCTTTTCCAACTGATCCCGGAGGATTCCGAGGGTAAGCGTGATGTTCCCGTCCGCCCCGCCCGATGGTCGGCGGAGGAGCAAGAGGAGGAGAACAATAACAGCAGCAAGGAGAATGAGCGTCAGGATGCCTGTGAGATCGAACATGGGGATGGAGTGTTCGGGAGCGTTTCATGCGCGGCGCGACGATAGTGCAGCCGCCTTTACGGTGGGAATATACCACAAAATCGGGCAAAAGCAACGAGAGGGGGAAAAGACCGGGATCCGGAGCCGCCGGGCCACGCCGGATCCCGGAAGGGATGGGCCTACTGCACAGCGGAAGCGGCTGCTTCGTCGATTGCCTGGCGGAACGGCTCGACAGACTCGCCGAACACCCGGATCGTGGAGCGGGTCTTCTTGTCATCCGCCTCAAGTTTCGACTCGGATATGGCGATGAACTTGCTGCCGTTCTTCGCTTCCTTGACATCGACGAAATAGGTGGTTCTTCCAGCTTTCACCATGGTGGAATAGATTGCTTCGCTGTTCGCCATGAGTTCCTCCGCTTGTTGTAGGGGACAGTGGGACACCTTTGATTATTACTCATCCCCCCGCCCATTTCCGAACTCACCGCGCGAAAAAAACCGCTCAAGATTCATCCAGGACTTTCCGGAAGCCCGAAAGCACTTCCAGGTTGACGGGGCAGCACACTGCCCATCACCATCGCTCATCTACTGAATTCTTCCGCTGAGAGTCAACCTCCCATCCCATGCGGCGGAAACGAAGGAATGGGACATCGAAGGCAGAACAACCTCCGGCCGACGAACCGCAAAAATCCGTGGGGGGTACGGTATCTCTAAATCTTGGACTCTGACAGCAAATAGGCAAGGAGGGCCTCGACGATCGCGCCAAGCTCCAATTCCCGGGGATTCACCTTGTCGAGAGTGTCATTGTCTGAATGATGATAGTCGAAGTACCTCTGGTTCTCCGGCAAGAGCCCAAAGCAGGGTATCCCTTTTTGCGCCATGGGGGAGATGTCAGCCCCCCCGCCCCCCTGGGTGATCGTCCCCGCGCCGACGGCATCGAAGAGAGATTGCCACCTCATCACGCGGCTCAGGAGACTGGAGTCGCCATCCACAGTGAAGCCCCGTGGGGCAAACCCTCCGCGGTCCGACTCCATCAGCGCAACGTGGTTTTCCTTCTCACGCCGCGGGTCCTGAGCATATCCTTTCCCCCCCCGGGAGCCATTTTCCTCATTCATGTAGAGGACGACCCGGATGGATTGGTGAGGACGAACGCCGGCGGCTTGCAGGAGACGAAGTGCCTCAAGGGCTTGCACGCATCCGGCTCCGTCATCGTGCGCACCCTCTCCTTTGTCCCAGCAGTCGAGATGTCCGCTGATGACGATAACGTTCTCCGGGTGGACCGAACCGGCGATCTCCCCCACGACATTTGCAGAGGGGGCATCCGGGAGAGTCTGACAACGCAAAACGAGTCTCACAGTGACCATTGCACTCCGGTGTAACATGGCGCTGAGGCGGTCCGCACTTCGCGCTCCAAGAGCTGCTGTCGGGATTTTCCGCACGCCATCGCGATAACCCATAACGCCGGTGTGCGGCACGTCGTCGTCCGCGAGGGTCATGGAGCGAACGAGAGCCGCGACACCGCCTGCCTTGGCAGCTTCCGCAGCCCCCCCGAATCTCTGATCGACGGCGCCTCCATAGGCCTCAAAGGTATTGACCAACGAAGCATCCATGGGCCGATTGAAGAAGATGATCTTCCCCCGCGCTGTATCGCCGGCCCGTGCAAGTTCCTCGAACGACCGCACCTCCAACACTTCCGCCGTTATCCCGCCTGTTTGCGTTCCCACACTCCCTCCCAGGGCACAGACGGAGAGCCGGATACCTCGGGCACCGGAACGGACGATGGTGCAGCGTTCCGCCGCCCCGCGTTCCCAGTGCGGAACGGCGATGTCCTCGCGGTGGACGTTGGCAAAGCCCAGACTGTCCATCATCCGTTGGACAAGGCGAACTGCCCGCGCGGCCCCCTGCGAACCGCTCAGCCGGTGCGGCGCTTCGCGGGTCAATTCTCGGAGAAGGGCGTACGCGCCGCGCTCTTTCATGCCGGCAGACAATAACGAGGAAAGCACCCTCCGTGCATCGGCGGTCGCTGCGCTGTCCTGGCACCGGACGGACACAGGCAGCATCACAAGGAGTACTCCTGCAAGGCAGGCACAGCGAGAAGTTTTCATCGCACGTTGTTTGTCCGTTCCTCAAATGTTGTACAGACGACGGATGCCGGGGATCAGGTATTCGTCAAAGGCACGGGCGAGGTTGTACCCGGGCGTGAATCCCCAGTCGCGGCGTGCCGCGGAATCGTCGACATCTTCCGGCCAGGTATCAACGATCGCCTGCCGCTTGTCGTCGGGTGAGAATGAAATTGTTGCATGGGGGAACTCCCTGAGCACGATGTCGCGGATTTCGCCGGCGGAAGGATTGAAGCTGGTAATATTGTAGACGGTTTGGGTGAGACTCGCCGCCGGCGCCGAGGCGAGCGTCAGAAGCGCATGGATTGCATCCGGCATGGCCATGAAAGGCATCCTGACGTCCTCGCGCACGAAGCAGGCGTAGGGTTTCTCCTGAGCGGCCGCATGTATCATTTCGGAGGCATAGTCGCTCGTCCCTCCGCTTGGCACAGTGACCGCACTGATAAGCCCGGGGAATCTGATCGAACGGAAATCCACGCCGCCCCGGCGCTCCGAGTCGGCCGCAAGCTGCCGATAGTGTGTCGCGTAGTACCGGCCGAGGTGTTCGCAATAGAGTTTGTTGCATCCGTACATCGTGACGGGAACGGTCCATTCACGTTCGCTCACTCTTCCCGCCTTCTTCTTGTACGAGACGTCGGGAAGGCCATAGACTGCGACGGAGCTCGGAAAAAGAAACTTCACGGGATTTCCATGCCAGCGGGACTGCTCCACTGCGAGTTTCAGCAGGTGGAGTGTCCCCTCAACGTTGACCTGATGCGCCAACTCCGGGGTGAACTCCGCCCGTGTCGAGAGGAGCGCGGCAAGGTGAAAGACGGTGTGAATCTCAAACTCGCTTTGAAGACGGTCGAGCAAGCTCTTGTCCAGAATATCGCCGGCGATGGTCGCCATGCAGGAGGCGCGAATCGACTCATCGACCGGTTTCAAGTCGATCGCAATGATGTTCCTCTCTCCGTCCTGCGAGAGCTGTTCGATGAGTCCATGACCCACCTCGCCGTTCGCTCCCGTGATCAGTGTGGCGGGCTTTCTGATGTGATCGCTCATGGGAACTCAATTCATTGGAGGAAAGGACAACAGAACCAGCCGATGATGAACATGCGAAGATACGGAAAAGAGACGAAAAACAGAACAGCCGCGTTCCGGCGCAGGTCGCGGCTGTTCCTTCTCACATCTGTGGCGCGGGGTTCAAAGGATGGGAGTTCCGCTTCCTCCCCGTGTGTTGAACCTCGCTTGCGTTCCAATCTTGGTGCGCGTTCCTCCCGGAGTAAGCTTCGACCGTTTCTCCTCAGGGGTTGTCAGGTATGTAATCCATTCAATCAACTCCTCGACGGGTCTGGCCTTCCGGAGAAAACCGTCGCAGCGGGGATCCTTCACCGCGTCCAGTGTGTGCTGGTCATCGTACGCCGATACGAAAAGGAAGGGCGTCTTCTCAAGCCCGGGGGTCGCGCGGACCGTACGGTGAAACTTGATCCCATCCATTACGGGCATGTAGATGTCCGAGATGATGAGGTCAACCTTCGAATCGCGAAGCTTCTCCATCCCTTCTTCCCCGTTCTCGGCAAGAAGAACTTCCCAGCCTTCCGTCATGAGAACGCTTCTCATGATCAGCCGGTATTCCGGCTCGTCGTCCACAACAAGGATCGTCATGATTCTCACCTCCACGGCCGACAACCGGTCGCTCCCGGATTATCGACCATTGTGACAGGAACTGCAATTTCGGCGTCGGGCAATCATCCCGCCCCCGCCAGCTTGCTACTATGATATCACATGCCGTAGAACTTCGGTATGTCCTCAGTCACATCTTCATCTCCGTCATGCGCTGCTCTGCCAACGCGACCACTTGGGTTACTTCTTGTCTCCCTCTTTGTTCCCCTCCTTGGATTCCATCTTTTTGCACTTGTCCATCCCTTTCTTGCACATGCAGGTCTTTGCGGAATCCGTTGAACAGCAGGCCATTTTCATCCCGGCTTTTCCTGCCTGTTTCGTCGGATCGAGTTTCTTCGTCGCTGCGACCTTTGTCTGCTGCTGATCCGGCTTCTTCTGATCCTGTGATTCCTGGGCAAAAACAACCCCCGCACCTGTGAGGACGATCAAAACCACAAGAGCTCTTGCGTATTTCATGCCTGTCTTCCTTCCTGTTTAGTATCCGTTTCCTCAAGGATACGATGGAATCCGAAGAAATGCAATCCCTGTCGTCATCCTTCTTTCATCCAATTGGCCATTTGGGAGATCTTCAGAGTCCCCTTTTTGAGCGCGTGCAGCTTCATATAAGTAAAAAGGACGGGGGTGACCACGAGAACGTGGACCGTCGATGTCAACAATCCGCCGATCATGGGAGCGGCAATGGGCTTCATGATATCGGCCCCCGCTCCCTTGCTCCACATAATGGGAAGAAGACCGAGGAGGGCAGTTCCAACTGTCATCACTTTCGGCCGCAACCGCAGAACCGATCCCTCGATTGCTGCATCGAAAATGTCCTGCGCGGTGATGGGCCCCCGCTTGCCGAGCTGGTGATCGCGCAGGCGCCGGTCCAACGCCTCGTGCAGATAGACGACCATGACGAGCCCTGTCTGGACCGCAACGCCGTACAAGGCGATGAATCCGACCCAGACGGCCACCGAGAAATTGTACCCGAGGAAATAGATCAGGTACACGCCGCCAATGAGGGCGAACGGAACGGAGAGCATGACGGTACCCGCTTCCGCAAAGTCTTTCGTCGTCAGGTACAGCATGACGAAAATGATCAGAAAGACCGCCGGCATGAGGATCTCCAGACGCTTCGTGGCTCTGAGATGGTTCTCCCATTGGCCGCTCCACTGGAGAGTGTATCCCTGCGGGAGCTGAAGCCCCTTGTCCAACGTCTCTCTCGCGTCATGGACAAATCCTCCCATATCCCTCCCCCGCACGTTGAGGAAGACGATCGATCGGAGTTGCGCGTTTTCGCTCGAGATCATCGGCGGACCGTGCGTCACGGAGATCTGCGCCAATTGCGTCAGGGGCACAAACCCCTGCGCAGAAACCGCCCGCATGACGGGATCAACCATCTGTGGAACAGGCACAAGCAGATCCTTGAGCTGTTCGACGTTCCCGCGCCATTCCCGTTCGTACCGGACACGGATCGGAAACCTCTCACGGCCCTCGATGACCGTGCCGATGTTCTCCCCGCCGATGGCTGTCTCGATCACGTCCTGCACATCCCCCACGTTAATCCCGTAGCGCGCAATTGCCTCGCGATCAATCTTGATGTCGAGGAACATTCCCCCCTGCGTCCGCTCCGCATAGAGGTCGGCCGCGCCGGGGACCGTACGGAGGATCTGCTCCGCTTTGATGGCCAGCTCTTCGAGCGTGTCGAGATCCTTGCCGAAGATCTTCACCCCGAGGTCCGTCCGCACCCCGGTGGAGAGCATGTTGATTCTGTTGATGATCGGCTGCGTCCATCCGTTCCGGACGCCCGGCATCTGCAGCTTCGCATCGAGTTCGGCGATAATGTCGTTCTTCGTGATCCCTGCGCGCCACTGGGACTTTGGTTTCAAGAGCACGATCGACTCGATCATGCTGACCGGCGCGGGATCGGTCGACGTTTCGGCCTTTCCCACCTTCCCCAGCACCTGTTCGACCTCGGGGACGGTCATGATGATTGCGTCCTGCACCTGGACGATCCGGTTGACTTCCGTGATGGAGGCGGAGGGGAGCGCCACCGGCATGAAAAGCAGACTTCCTTCATCCAGCGGCGGCATGAATTCTGAACCCATGTTCATGATCATCGGTATGGTGACCAGAAGCGCGACAACATTCAGCGCGATCGCCGTCTTGCGGTACTTCAAAACCCAGCGAATGACCGGTTCGTAAAGCCAATGAAGGAAGCGTGTGAGCGGATTCTCCCCGTCGCGCCGAAATCTTCCCCTCGTCAGCATGACCATGAGCACGGGAACCAGCGTGATGGCGATGATGGCGGACCCGCCCAAAACAAAAGTCTTGGTGAACGCAAGCGGGCGAAATAGTTTTCCCTCCTGTCCCTCGAGCAGGAACACGGGGAGGAAGGAAACAACCATGATCGCAACAGCAAAGAAAATGGGCCGGCCAACCTGCTTCGCGGAAACGATGGAAATTTCAATGAAGTCCTCCCTGGTCAACGTCCCCTTGGTCTCCTGCGCCCGGGCGACATTCCGGTAGGCGTTCTCGACAAGCACGATGGATGCGTCCACAATGACACCGATGGCGATGGCAATCCCTCCCAGCGACATGATGTTGGAGGTAATCCCGAACGCCTTCATGCAGATGAATG
Source organism: Ignavibacteriota bacterium (assembly GCA_003162635.1). Lineage (GTDB taxonomy): Bacteria > Bacteroidota > Ignavibacteria > UBA10030 > UBA6906 > Fen-1260. Next base: position 19,579 of record PMNE01000103.1, on the reverse strand, counting down.
CAATGAGGACGGCGACAGGTATCTCAATGATAATCCGGAGAACACTCCGAAAATGAAGGAGAAAGAGAAAGACGACAATGCTGACGACGATCGCCTCTTCCACGAGCGTGCTTTTCAACGTTTGGATTGACGCCATGATAATGTCGCTTCTATCATATGCGGTCTTGATTTCCATGCCCGGGGGAAGACCGGGCGTGATCTCCACGATCTTCTGCTTCACCCGGTCGATGACCGCCTTCGCATTCTCCCCGTACCGCATGACGACGATCCCCCCCACGACCTGTCCTTTTCCGTCCTTTTCAATGGAACCGCGGCGGATATCACCCCCAAGCTGCACGGTCCCGATGCTTCGAATGGTCACAGGGACCCCGTTCGGCCCGGTTCCGACCACGATCTCTTCGATATCCCTCGTCGACCGGATATAGCCCTGCCCCCGGACAAAATACTCGGCGTCCGACACTTCGAGAATCTTTCCCCCTACATCATTGTTGGATCGCATGACAGCATTCCGGATCGTCGCAAGGGTAATGCCGTATCCCTTCATCCTATTCGGATCAACGTCCACCTGATACTGACGGATGTACCCGCCCACCGAGGCGACCTCGGCAACTCCTTCCACTCCCTGAAGGTGTAACTTCACGTACCAGTCCTGAGTCGCCCGGAGCGTCCCGAGATCATATTTCCCCTCCAATGTGTACCAGAAAACGTGTCCCACACCGGTTCCGTCGGGGCCGAGCTCCATGCGTGCTCCTTGCGGGAGGGCGGTCTGGACGGTGGAGAGCTTCTCGAGAACGCGGCTCCGCGCCCAATACAGGTCGGTCGCTTCATCGAAGATGATATAAATGAAGGACATCCCGAACATCGATTGCGCCCTGACGGCGGATACCTGAGGCAACCCTTGAAGAGCGGTGACAAGCGGAAACGTGACCTGATCCTCGACGAGCTGCGGTGACCTTCCCATCCACTCCGTATAGACGATCACCTGGTTCTCGGACAGATCAGGGATTGCATCGAGCGGCGTGTGTACCACCGACCAGATCCCCCATCCGACGACACACAGGTAGAAGAGGATGACGATGAACTTATTGCGTGCGGAGAAATCGATTATTCTCTCTATCATGGATGTCTCCCGTTGATCGGCGCGTCTTTATTCGACGACGACTATCCCTCTGACCATGCCCATCCCGCATTCGAACGGAATCTCGCCCCTTTTCTGCGGTGAGATCCTGAATGCCGTGGTCTTTTCCACCGCGAGCGGTTTCCGAATCTTCAGTCCCGGAAAGACCACTTCTTCAATGCATCCCGATTCCTTCTCACGGTGGAATTCCAACAGGACGGTTTCCCCTTTCTTCACCCTCACGGTGTCCGGCACGAAGCCCCCGTTGACGTCGATAAAGATCTTCCTGAACCCCGGCGCCGCCGTCGGCTTCTCCTTCAATAGCGTGGGGGTCACGGGTCGGGCCGCACCTGGTTCCGTCCGTCCGCCGGGGTGCTGCAATTGGCTTTCCGAGTCCAGGAGAAATCCTCCCGACGTAGCCACCATCTCCCCTTCGTGCAGCCCCGTCAGAATCTGCGCTCCGCCGTCATCGCGCACTCCCACAACGACATCGCGCGGCTCAAACACGTTTGGTTTCACTTCCACCCACGCAACATCGCGCAACCCCGTGGCAAGAATCGCCGTTTCCGGCACGACAAGTGAGTTTCCCACGGGTACTTCGATCGTCCCCCGGACGTACATCTGCGGCTTGAGCTTTCCTCCGGCGTTCCCGAGTTCCACCCGGATGCGCACTGTCCTCGATTGAGGAGTAACGATGGGATCGACAAACGATACGCGGCCGCCGAATTCCTCACCCGGGAATGCATCCGCAGCGAGGACGACTGTCTGGCCCGGTGCGACGAACCGCTGATCCCGTTCATACACGTCGAGGTACGCCCACACTCGCGACAGATCTGCGACCTGGTAGAGAACCATCCCTTCGTCCACGTATTGCCCTTCCTGGACATCTTTCGCCACCACCGTTCCGCTGATGGGCGAGAAGAACGTGACGGTCGAGTTTCCTTCCCTGGATTCGGCCAGGCGTTCGATCTGCCGTGCCGTCATCCCGAAATGTACCAACAGGCGTTCCCTTGCGGCTGCGGCCATGCCGGCATTCTGCGCGCCGGATGTCCCCTCCCCCGCACCCTCCTGCGCCTGCAATGCGAGCACATACTCCCGACTCGCAGTGACGAGATCGGGGCTGTACAAATCAAAGAGGGGCTGGCCTTTTTTCACCGCAACCCCGGTGGAATTCGCATAGAGCTTCTCAATCCTTCCATGGAATCGAGCGGCAACCTTCGCCTGCAGGGGCTCAGCCTCGTCGATCACCCCCACGCTCCGTATGGCGTGGACAAGATTCATCCGCCGTACCGGCTCCGTGGCAACATTGGCCATCACACGCTGGGATGGCGAGAGACTGACTTCCCTCAGTGACGACAGCTCGGCCGCTGTCCTCTCCGGTTCGTCGCGCCTCTTGACAAGCGCCATGCCGCAGATCGGGCAGGCCCCGGGTTTGTCGCTTCGCACCGAGGGATGCATCGGACATGTATAGTATTCCTCCGCGAGCTGGTCCTGCGTCGATGTCCGGCCCTGATCGGGTGCACCGGAGGTTCCACGAGTGCATCCAGCGACGGTGAGCGTGAGCGCAGCAACAAACAACAGAATGATGGATTTCATGAAAGTCATTGCAGATCCCTCCCCACAGCTCTTTCAAGCTGCGCAACGTTTGTGATATATTCGCCGACGAGCATGGCCTCTTCCATTTTCAGCATTTGCAGCATGCGAAAGCTCTCGAGGAGGGAAAGGAAATCCACGCCGTTTGTCTTAAAGGCGGTCAGATCCGACCGAAGCGATTGCTCGGCCCGCGGGAGGATGGACTCCCTGAACCGCGCCAGTTCTTCCCACCGCGCCGATGTCTTTCCCCATGCATCGCGCACTTCCGCCTGCACCATGTACCTCATGTCGGCCAGCGACTGCTCGGTCGCCCGGGCCGCGAGTGCGCGCTCCTCGCTCTTCCCCGAGTATTTTCCCGCCGACCATGGGGCGATCGGTACGTTGATGCTGAACATCGCCGCCCACTGATCGGTCCCCTCCGTCATCTTCTTGTACGTCCCCCTCACCATGAGGTCGGGAAGTTTCTCGCGGTCGGTCGCAGTCGCATCCACTCTGTTCATCGCAAGCTGCTCGTTCATCCCGAGGATCTCCGGCCTGTTTGCCAATGCATCAGCGGTCAGGTCTTCCACGGAGAGTGCAACCTTTACGAGGGGGGGCTCGGCCACACGGCCGACGATCCTCCCGGCAGGGACTCCTCGCAGTGCATTGAGCATTGCAGCGGCGTTCTCACGTTCCTGCCCGAGCTCGTTTCGTTCGTTCTGGAGCTTCTCCAGTTCCACTTCGGCCTTCAGGACGTCTGCCTGCGAGACGGCGCCCACGCTGTATTTCTCACGTGCGGATTCCGCGATCTGTACGAGAAGACGCCGGATCTCCGCGTTGATCTCCAGTTTCTTCTGCGCAGCATAGAGCATTGCATACGCCCTCTTGACTTCAACGACAAGGTCCCGCTCGGCCATAGCGGTTGTCTGCCCTTCCATGCGTGCCGCCGCCGAGGCAGCTTCGCTCATCAGCCCCTTCTTTCCAAACAAGGGGATCATCTGTTGAACGAAGTAATCGGTTTCCATTCCGTCGCGAAACGGGTTGGCCGACGTCACCGGCGTGGCGAAAAACTCGACACCGACTTGCGGGTCATCCCACGCACCCGTCTGCGCGATTTTCGATTCGGCACCTTCTGCCCGGGTGCGGGCCGCCTGGAGGCGGGGGCTCCCTGCCAACGCTTCGGCGACGAAGACCGGGAGAGTGCCGGTGCTGTCCGATTGCAGGTCAATGTGGTCTTTGTCTCCATCTCTCTGCGCATCGGAAGAAGAAGCATTCGCATGTCCGCCCGCGTCGGCCGGCGGCGGAAGGAGAAGGAAAACAAGCAAGAGGGAGACAAGAAGAGATCCCCTGGTTTTCATATTCGGCACTCCGATTCTGTGCTGGTTCCGGCTTGGCCACGCTCTGCATCGCGAGATCGATGCAGGCGCATGCCATCCAACTGTGCGTCGACCATGAACCCGGCGGTTATTGAACGGCGTCGGGAAGATCGGTCGCGGACGGACACATCCGTCGCAAGTGCACGAGACTAACGGAGCAGGTGGATCAGATCAGGAAGGTCGAGTTGAGGGCACACTTCTCCACCGAGGAGGGAACAACCCATCTCCCGGCGAAGGCCTTGAGGGTAGAGGATGGAAGAGAGTGGATCACCGGCCGCTGATCGCTCAACGCCGCTGGAACGAGGCCGCTGTGCAGCGGGCGGGCAGAGAATTTCTTCTCGACGACCGTGGGATCGGTATGGATCCCGCCGGCGATTGTCACAGACATACAGGAAAGGCGCACCCCGGCGACTGATATGGGGAAGTGAGGCACACTGGAACGCCCCCCCGACCCAGCCGGCGCACATATTCGCCCGTCCCCGCAGCAACCCATGGAGCAGGTATACATCACCATCGTAAAGCCCGAGTTCGCCAAAACGAACAGGAGAACCATAAGACGGGCAAAGGAGATACTATGTCTGGCGAAGGAGCGCATGGGTGTATGAATTTACAACAAATGTGCCAGGACTGCAAGTTCCCCCCAACACGCCGAAGTAACGCTCTTGGGGGCTTTGCCACTCAGCAATCGCCTGCGAAGAAAGGAGGGTTCTTACAGATAGGAAACAAACTCGAATGGAAAGCCCCAACGACAACGCAGAATGGGGAATGGGGAACTGAGAATCCGCAATGAGGGTAGAGCGATGTGAGCCCTGGAGGGAGGCTTTCTTCCCCCATAATCGTTACTCAACACGGCGACAAATCTGGAACTACCAACACACAGCCCTGTCACGATGACAAACCGTCTCTCACCCCTTGCGGGGAAGCTGCATGAACCTGGCAAACCAACACGCCCTACAAAGCGCGTCAAGGACACCAACTCGAGGAGTTTGGAGATTCAATAAATGCGGGCCTCGCCCGCGAGAACTTGAAGAACTTTTCTAAGCCAGGTCGGTCCCAGGGAAGGTTTTGATCTTTCTGCAGGAGATATATCGGGCGCCGCGAGTGGAGTGCTTGACCGCAGCAGCTTCATTCGCGATCCACCCGGGGCACCCGTCCCGTCAGGAGACAGGTTATCTCATAGGGGATGGTTCCGATAATCTCGGCAAGGTCCCAGGCGGAAATGGATTCCTTCCCATCCCGTCCGATAAACGTTACGAGATCACCCACCGTACAATCCGTCTTCTCACCGAGATCAAGCATTACCTGGTCCATGCAGATTGATCCGACAACCGGAACGCGGCGCCCCCGTACAAGCGCATCGGTACGATTGGTCAACAGCCGTGAGTATCCGTCGGCATACCCGATCGGCACTGTGGCAATCGTCGTCCGTTGGGTCGTTACGTAATTCCTGCCGTAGGAAATACTTGTCCCCGGTTCCACCGTTCTCAGGAACGTGACGACGGACTGGAGGGACATGACAGGAGTGACCGGAAAACGCTCCTTCAGATGACGGGCGGGAGTGTAGCCATACAAGAGGATGCCGGGGCGGACCATATCGAGATGGGCTTCGGGAAGTGTTAGGATCGCGCCGCTGTTGGCAATGTGCCGGAGAGGAACACTGATGCCCAAGGCCGCGAGCTCCTTCACGACGCCATTGTAGCGATCAAGTTGATCACGGGCAAAAGTCTGATCCGGATCGTCCGACGTCGCAAGATGGCTGTACACGCTCTTAAGGGCCAGAGAAGGAAGCTGAACGAGGGCGGCGATCGATGCTGCCGCCGTGTGGAAATCGAACCCAAGCCTCACCATGCCGGTGTCGATCTTGACGTGGACTTTCGCGGTGATGCCAAGCCCGGCAGCAATGCGGCTGATGGTCTCCGCCCCTTCCAGCGTGCTCACCGTCAACTCGACGTTTGCCGCAAGGGCTTCCCCAATGCTGCTGTCACGCGCAAGTTCGAACACGAGAAGCGGGTGGAGAATGCCGTGACGACGGAGCTCGAGGGCTTCTTCCACGCGTGTTACCGCCAGGTATTCGGCGCCGGCACGCACCGCCTCCTGGGAGATGTGGACCGCGCCATGTCCATAGCCATTGGCCTTCACCACGGCCATGATCTTCACTTGCGGTCCGCAATAAGAGCGGACACACGACATGTTGTGACGAAATGCCCCGAGATCGATCACGGCCCGGGTGGGATGCGTATCCACAAGTTGATGTCAGGTATGAGGGGAGCGATGTGCACACGGCATGCGAAAGCTTGCACGTCTTCAAATATCGCGAGAACGCCTCTCATTAGCAATATATTGCTTCTCAGGTCGCAGTTCGGTATTTTTTCGCAACGACCACTGCTTTTCCCCCGTTCGTCTATCCACACTCACCATCCAGAGATGTCATGAAAAGAATCATCGTCTCTTTCCTTCTCGTGTCACTCTTCTCGCCGTTGCAAGCGCAGAAAAGGGCCTTTACCATCGCCGACCTGTTTGCCATCAGGAATGTTGATGATCCCCAGTATTCCCCTGACGGAAAGAAGATAGCGTTCGTCGTCAGGGAAGACAAGCTCGAGACGGGCACATCAAAGAGCGACATCTATCTCATGAATGCGGATGGGTCGGGCACACGCGCGCTGACAACCGGCCGGGCGAACGACACGCATCCCCGATGGTCTCCCGACGGCAAATCTCTCCTTTTTCTCTCGACACGTTCCGAGGGAGCACAGGCATGGGTTCTGCCCCTCGACGGCGGCGAGCCGAAACAGCTCACCGGATTCTTCGGCGGCATCGCTCAGCCGGAATGGCTCCCGGACGGATCGGGAATTGTCTTTACGGGCGACGTCTACCCGGAGTGCGGGGCGGACAGCGGCTGCAACAAGAAAACGGAAGAGACCTGGGGCGGAGGCCCGTTGCACGCACATATGACAGACGGGCTCCTGTACCGACATTGGACTTCCTGGAAAGACGGCAAAAGGACCCACACTTTTGTGTACCGGGGCGCAGAGTCGATATACACCGACCTGACCCCCGGGGATTTCGATTCGCCTTCCTTCTCTCTTGGAGGTGAAGCCGGATTTGCCGTCTCACCTGATGGGAAGGAGATTTGTTTTGTTTCGCAGAGGGACGGCCGCGAAGCAGAGACCACCAACAAGGACCTCTGGGTCGTCCCCATCGGGGGAGGGGTTCCCGTCAATCTGACGGAGGCAAACGCCGCATGTGACGGCGACCCCGCGTATTCACCCGACGGCCGTTACATCGCGTACCGGACGCAAACTGTCCCGGGATATGAATCGGACAGATTCCGCATCGCCCTCTATGACAGGACGACGAAAGTGAAGCGGATCCTGACGGAGGGATTCGACAACTGGGTGGACGCGATCGCCTGGGGACCCGATTCACGTCACATTTACTTCACATCGGATGTCAAGGGTCATGTCCCCTTGTACAGTGTGGACATAGGCACAGGAGAGATTGCAAGCGTCATCGACCCGAAAACAGTTGAGTCCTTCGCACTGTCTGCAGACGGAAAGAAGGTCGCATTCGTGCGTCGCACCGTGGGTGAGCCGCGTGATATTTGGGAGGCGGAAACAGCAGGGCGCTCCGTGCGCCGGCTGACTTTTTGCAATAAGAAGATCGAAGACGAGGTCGATATCCGCCCTGCGGAGGAGATGTGGATTTCTTCGCCGACCGGCAGCCGCATCCACACGTTCATTATCAAGCCGCACAATTTCGATCCCGCGAAGAAATATCCCCTGATCCTCAACGTCCATGGTGGACCGCAAAGTCAGTGGCAGGATGCCTTCCGGGGAGACTGGCAAGTGTATCCGGGTTGCGGGTACATCGTCGCATTACCAAATCCCCATGGGTCCACGGGATACGGTCAGGCATTCACAGAATCGATTTCGAAAGACTGGAATGGAAAGCCGTTCGAGGACGTCATGGCTGTCGCTGATTCACTCAGCAAACTCCCGTACGTCGACAGCGGGAGGATGGGCGCCATGGGGTGGTCGTATGGCGGGTATATGATGATGTGGCTGGAAGGGCACACAACCCGGTTCAAGGCCATCGCCAGCATGATGGGTGTGTACGATCTTACGGCCATGCACGGGGGGACGGAGGAGTTATGGTTCCCCGAATTCGATCTTGGCGGAACTCCCTGGACCTCCGATCTCTACGACCGGCTCTCTCCCAACAAATCCGTCAAGGCCTTTGCGACCCCCTGTCTCGTCATTACAGGGGAGCGTGATTACCGTGTTCCGTACACGCAGAGTCTGGAGTTCTACACCGACCTCCAGGAGATGCACGTCCCGTCCCGCCTCATTGTGTTCAACGATGACGGTCATTGGCCCAACGGCATCACCTCGATGCCGTTCTATTACAACGCACACCTCGACTGGTTCCACACGTACCTTGGCGGCGATCCTGCCCCATACGACATGACAAAGATGCTGCGGAATCAGGTCTTTGGCGGAAAATAGAGGGACGAGGGGATCACCACCATCTGCAGGGGCAGAATGATCACGCGGAGGTTTCTGTTGGCAGTCTCCCTCCTCCTTTTTTTTGCCATGGGGAGGGGCCAGGAGGAGGAAGGAAAAGAACGGCTTCGGACGGGGCCCGCGCTCGCAATGAGCGAAGCCCGTGCAGGCCATACCGCGACGCTGCTTCCTGACGGGCGCGTGTTGATCGCGGGAGGGTTTCAACCTTCGCGGCGCAGCCATGAATCCGCCTATCTCGCCACCGCCGAACTCTTCGATCCCCGCACACGTCGCTTCACGACGACCGGCAGCATGAATTTCCCGCGCGCCGGACATGCCGCCGCACTGCTCCCCAACGGATTTGTACTCGTCGCGGGAGGATTCAGCACCATGGGGACTCTCTCCAGCGCAGAGATCTTCGATCCGGTCGCTGGAACGTTTACGCCCATCGGGAACATGCATGCACGGCGGGGGGGTCTCACTGCGACGCCCCTTCCCGATGGAAGCGTACTTCTCGCCGGCGGCGGTGACAAGGAACCGGGAGCGACCGCAGAGATCTTTGACCCCACCACCAAGAAGTTCCGTGCCACAGCGTCGATGATCTTTCCACGCAGCGAGCACTCCGCCGTTTCCCTCCCCGGCGGACTCGTGCTTATCACCGGGGGCGCGTCGCGCAGGGAGACAGTCCTGGCGGATGCCGAGATTTTCGATCCACGCCAGGAGCAGTTTCTTCGGACAGGGACGATGGCAACGCCGCGGTACAAACATGCATCCCGCGTGCTGCAGAACGGCGATGTCCTCGTCTTCGGCGGGTCAAGCAGTTCGGTCTCCTCGTCGCCGTTGGCAAGCGTCGAACGCTATGACGCCGCTTCAGGAAGGTTTCTGCCGATGCAGCCGCTGCGTCATTCCCATGCCAAACTCGCGGGCGCCGTGGCAGCGATCCCCGGGGATCTCTATCTGATCGCCGGGGGGGATGCGGCCATCGAATTGTACGCCGGCGGGGAACAACGCTCCGTGGTGCTGGGGACACTGGACCGGCCCTATGCATATACAACAGCCACCATCCTCAAGGGTGATTCCGTTCTCATCGCAGGAGGGTGCGACGATTCATTCCGATCGATCAGGACTGCGTGGATCTGGAAAAAGAGCCCGCCCTAGGAAATCCCTGCTCTTTCCCTGTTTGTGAATCGATCCACGGATTGGTATATTTCCACTGCACAAGGGGAACTCCCCATCCCGCGGAGCGCGTTTGCAGAAGTATGCAGAGCTACGAAGCAACAACGGACGACATCACGGTGACCGTGAGACCGATGTATCTGGACGGCCAGTCGGATTTCCTCGCGAGGAGATTCGTCTTCGCATACTCCATCATCATCGAAAACAAGGGGACGGAATCCGTCCAGTTGATGCGCCGCCATTGGCTGATCACCAACGCTCGGGGTGAGGTGAATGAGGTGGAGGGGGAAGGCGTCATAGGAAAACAACCGGTGATCGATCCGGGCGCTTCCCATGAGTATGCCAGTTACTCCGTCCTGGAGACCTTTGAAGGGACCATGGAAGGATCGTACGTCATGCAGAAGCCGGATGGTGGAGAATTTATGGTGGTGATCCCCCGATTTGTCCTTCGCGCGGCAGCAAATTGACAGGACATTGCGCAGCCGCAGGAAAGTGAAGACAGGAATGGAACATTATCGCAGGATGCTTCGCGCAAAGATCCACCGCGCGACCGTCACCGAAGCAAATCCCGACTACGAAGGGAGTCTCACTCTCCCTCCGGCATTGATGGAAGCTGCGGACATCCGGGAATACGAGGCAATCCATGTGTGGAACGTCACCCGGGGAACGCGGCTGGAGACATACGCGATCGCGGGGGTCAAGGAATCCGGCGGGATTTGCGTGAACGGGGCTGCCGCCCACCTTGCAAAACCGGGCGACATCATCATTGTCGCCGCGTTTTCGGATGTCCCTGAATCCGCGGTCACGGGGTTTCGCCCGACGATCGTCTTCGTGGACGGACACAACGCCGTCGTCAGGACGGGCACAGAGGTCGCCGGTCCGCATACACGCGGCGACGGCTGCTAATGGAGCAGATCTCCTTGTGACCGGAGCGTTATGTGCAGGATTTCCGGCCGATTGCCGAGGCGGACAGGCGGACCCCACGTCCCAACGCCGCAGGAAACGTAAATGTGCGTCCCTCCCTTCCTCAGATATCCCCAGCTCACTTCGTAGACCGCCCGGGTGATGTAGTTCAACGGCCACAACTGTCCGTGATGTGTGTGACCCGACAGTTGAACGTCAACGCCGTTCTCCGCACCTTCGGCCAGGTGAAAGGGTTGATGGTCGAGGAGGATCACGGGACGGGACGTGTCGATACCCGCGAGCAATTCCTTCAGCGGTTTCCTCTGCAATCCTCCGAACTGCCGGCCGCTCAGATCCTCCCTCCCGGCAATGACGACCCCGTTCGGAAGATGCGCCAGCGAGTCCCGGAGCATGACGATGCCGTGCTCCGCGAGGTACCTGCAGGCCGCTTCCGCACCGCCGATATACTCATGGTTGCCCGTAATGGCAAAGACCCCATACCGTGCGCGTATTTCACGGAGCGTTTCGCCGAGATTCTCCCGCACGACCGGCGCAAGGTCTTCGTCGACGATGTCGCCCGGGAGCAGGACAACATCCGGCGCGAGCGAGTTGATTTGGTCGACGAGGGAGCGGAGGCGCTCCCGGCCGATAATCGTGCCGAGATGGATATCAGAAGCGGCAACGATGGTCATGCTCTGCCCCCCCTCCATCGTCTTGGCAACCGGAAACGTCAGCTCCCTTACCCTTGGTGTGCGCGCATTCAGGTACCCCGCACCCAACAGCAGGACGACGGCACCGACGGTGACGAGAGCGACTCTGAACTTCCACACTCCGTATGCCCGGGTCATCGCCTCGGGAAAAAACGGAAGGAAATGGTTGACCAGTCGAACGAGGTCAAACACAACCACGGCCAGAAAGAAATACAGCATTGCGCCCAGCCACAGGGAGCCCACCCAGATGAGGCCCGTGGAGATGGATGAAGGCCACAGCCGTTCCATGACACGCCCCGCAATGAATGACAGGGCGAGCATGATTGCAAGGACAAGAAGAGGCGCGCGAAGCGCGGAGCCGGCCGGAATCGCCTGCCATGCGTGGAGAATGATGTACGCATTGATCAGGCCATACACCAGGAAGAAGACGCCGAAGAAGATGACCATACCGGATGATTTCATGGCGGGGGCGATGTCAGCGCCTCCCGACGGCTGCCGCGATCATGCGCACTTCACGCATGAGCTGTTGAAACATTTCCGGCGTCAGAGATTGCTCTCCGTCGGAAAAAGCGTCGGCCGGGCGAGGGTGAACCTCGATCATCAGGCCGTCGGCTCCCGCCGCTATCGCCGCGCGGCTCATGGGAAGAACCAGGTCCTGCCGTCCCGTGCCGTGGCTCGGATCGACGATGATCGGAAGATGGGAGAGCTGCTTGACAGCGGGGACGACGTTCAGATCGAGCGTGTTGCGCGTAAACTCGACGAATGTCCGGATGCCCCTTTCGCACAGGATCACATCGGGGTTCCCCCCCGAGAGAAGGTATTCAGCGCTCATGAGAAATTCGTTCAGCGTGGCGGAAAAGTTTCTCTTCAGCAGCACCGGCTTCCTGACTGCTGCGAGCGATCGAAGGAGCTTGGTGTTGTGCATATTCCGCGCGCCCACTTGCAGGACATCGGCATACTGCGCAACAACATCGACTTCCGACGACTCCATCACTTCCGTCACCACGCCCAGGCCCGTTTCTTCCCTCGCTTTCGCGAGCAGTTTNNCCGCGCAGCAGGTCGGCACCGGCCGCCTTCACCGCCCGGGCAGTCGCGATCACCTGTTCTTCATTCTCGACCGAACACGGGCCCGCGATGACGACAATGCGATCGCCGCCGATTGCAACGCTGCCGACGCGGACGATCGTGTTTGACGGTTTGAACTCCCTGCTGGCAAGCTTGTACGGCTTCAGAATCGGAAAGACATCTTCAACATGCGGAAGAAGGGACAGTTGTTCCTTTTTGATCAACCGTTCGTCCCCAATCACTCCGATAACGGTCCGCTCAACACCTTTCGACAGATGGGCCTTCAGCCCAAGATCCTGTATCCGATCGACCACATGCTGGACGTCCAGTTCTGTGGCATCGGCCTTCATGACGATGATCATGAATAGTTCCTTTCAACNNAGAGAGTTGTCGATGATCGCAGCCCATGCATCAATCCCTCCTTCGAGACTTTCCGCAGACCGGAATCCATTGGTGCGAAGAAAAGAAGCGGCCCGCTCGCTCCGAACGCCGGAATGACAGTACACAACGATCTTTCCGTCACGGGGAATTTCATTCATCCGCGACGGGATCTCGCCGAGCGGGATGAACATTCCGCCGATCTGAACGAACCGCCTTTCGGTCTCCTCGCGTACATCCAGGAGAACGATGGCATCGCCTGCATCCAGCCGTCGCTTGAGTTCTGTTACTGTCATGGCAGAGTTCCGTCAAGGAGGTGGTGCACTCTATGAGTCCCGACACACGCCTTGCTTCTCGCAGCCGTTTGCCCTACCATGCATGCGGCCGGCCGGAACAAGAGCCCGCCGGCAACTATCCCCGCAATGTTCATTCGTGTCATCCGCTATGAAACCGATGAAGACTCTCCAAAGGAAACAGGTCTTTGCCTTCGGGAAATACCTTACTGCCGAGGCGCATCGCGTCGGGCTTCCCGACGGCCGGGTCGTAGAAGAGTGGCTCTGGCTGAAGATGCCCGCATACGTCAATGTCATGGCCGAAACGCCGTCGGGAATGCTGCTCTGCTTCCGTCAGACGAAATACGCCGCGGGAGAGACCCTGTCTCTTGCGCCCGTGGGAGGATATATTGAGCCGGGGGAACTCCCCGAAGCCGCCGCCCGCCGGGAACTACAAGAGGAAATGGGATGTGAAGCGGAAGAATTGGTCTCGCTGGGAAATTACGCCGTCGATGGCAACCGGGGTGCCGGAACAGCTCACCTCTTCCTCGCCCGCGGCGCACAGAAGACGCGCGAACCCATTGTCGACGATCTCGAAGAGCAGGAGTTGCTTGCGATGACCAGGGATGATGTCCGCACAGCGCTTGCCCGCGGGGAATTCCGGATCCTCTCGTGGGCAGCGGCCGCCTCACTTGCCCTCCTCTACCTCGACGCAAAGGAGGCGGCCACCCGCGGCTGACGGCGCATCGTCAATCGACAATACGGTCGACAAGGTCCTCGCGATCGACGATGGAATTCTGCCCGAACCAGATGGACCACAGCACCCGCGCAAATTGCTGATTGGTGATGGCGGGCTTGTCGATGCCGGCGATCGTCACGCTCACAATGCCTCCGGGAAGCCAGCGAAGAACGAACTGTTCCCCTTCCTTCACATCCTGCGTGAAGAATCCGACAAATTGGTCTGCTGCCGGCTGGATCGACGTCCACTCCTGCACCGACGCATTGTCCTTCAATCCCTCCATATACGTATCGCGAATCTTTCCTGCATCCACATCCCGGGCGAAATCCATCACGATCATTTTCGCTTTCCCATCGACGGTCATGGCGTTCAAGACGGCGTCTTTCTTCCCGCGGACAGGATCCTGGATGTAATGCGCCATCCCGTACACTTTAAAGATCATCTTCTTCCGCACCGTCACCCCCGTGAGCGAGAGCGGGTACGTGACGCCATTGGAGGCAATGCTGACTGCCGCAGGGAAGCTCTTCCCCGTCGAAGGTTCCTTCACCATTTCCTGGCCTTGCAGGGAAGCGGTCAGGAGCATTCCAAGGAACAATGCGAAGACAAGCGGACGTTTCATTGACATAGTATCTCCCATTCAATTGTTCCTTCGTATCACGGGCGGCTGGGTGGCTGTGGAAACCCCGCCGATCCTGAACCGGGACCGGTGCTTGATTTCTTAGAGATGACGATCAAAGCAACAATGCCTCCGACGAGAGCGGCCCCCCCCGCGACGATCAATGTCGTCCCTGCCCCTGTCGATGTCTCCTGGTCCAATTCCACAGAGAAGACGAAGTAGTATTCCCCCTCCCGGATGCCTTCAGGGTATTCCTTCGCAATGCTCCACACGATCCGGTTGTTCCGTCCTGGAAACACGTTGTCACCGACATCTCCTGCCACGTTCTGCGGAACATAGGAGAACGTCGAGTCGGTCTTGCTTCTCATCGTAATAGAGACCTTAAAGACCTGTTCTGTCGGCGCAAGAAGATCGTAGTCGATGTACACGCTCGATCGCCCGTTGATTTGAAGACGGACGTTTTCAATCTTCGGGGGATCCTGTTGCGCGAGGGCGGCGAGAGGCGCGGCCTCGCCCAGGAAGAGCGCGACAAGAAGATAGGCGAGAAAACGGGACTTCCGGATTAGTCGCTGCATCGGTCACCAGTCATTATTTCAACAAGAGCATCTTACCGACGAATTGCTTTCCGCCGGTCGTCGTCAGTCGTGAGAGGTACACGCCCGTGGCAACAGGGTTCCCTCTTTCATTCCGCCCGTCCCAGACGAACCAATACCGGCCGGCCTGGAGAGGACCTGCCTGGAGAGTCCGTATTTCCTGACCCAGGATGTTGTAGACTGTCAGCCTCACCTCCGCCACAGTAGGTACCGAGACCGGGATCGTGGTCGATGGATTGAACGGATTCGGGAAGTTCGCCCCGAGCGCAAACTCCTTCGGCACCACCGCGTCAAGTTCCTTCTTCACCGCGGCCGGCGTGCCGACAACGACAAAGAACCTGGCGTTGTCGATTGCTTGCGTGTAGGTGTAGGAGGGCGAGGAGCGCAAATTGACGGAGCGGGCCGCTGTCTCGTCCACAAGATAGGCATCCCATTGTTCCGGGATTCCCGCAACGCCGTCGAAAGCGAGTTCCAGCGGCCTACGGCCATTCCATTTTACCGTAAAGGGCCATTTTTCCACCTCCTTCACGCCAGGGCGAATGTCTGCCGCAAAGCTTCCCGTCGATCCGTCGGCTTCCATCTTCTCGAATGAGGCCGCAGGAATCCCGACGAGAGCGCGGGGTTTGCGATAGTCCAGCGCATCCACCCCCTCCGCCGCGGTGGCTGCAGTCCCAAACTTCAACGCATGTTCTTCACTGATGCTCGAGAGAACGGCGATGCCTACCTGCCACCCGCCCGCGTCTGCCTTCTTCGCGACGGCGTACGGAGGATCGGGCAGCCCCGCGAACGGAATGCTGAGGGAATCCAGTGCCGACGCCGTATTATCAAAGTAATACCCGGTGTACGGAGCCAGCGTATCCGTCGGAGAGAATCCGCCGTCAACGAATTGCCAGAGAGGAGCGGTGAAATTTCCGTTCAATGCCTGGACCATGGACCAACTGACGATGCTCTGGAATGGATTCGTAATCAGGTTCCATCCTGCATGCAATTCGATCCTCGCGTTGCCGATGGAATCCAGCGGCTGGGTCAGGACAAGGCTGTCAGCGATGGTACAGAGGCCGTTGTTCAGGAGCCAAAATGCACGACCTGCGTTCATGACGAAGTTCGACAGGCCATCGTATTCCATGAAGTAGTTCACTGCAGCGCCGTTGTCCCAATATGCGGTCCAGTTCTTCCTCGCTGTCCCCGTAAGATACGAGCCGAGGACCCTCGCACTCCATCCCGGAAGTCCGAAGAGCTTGTAGTCCGTACCCTTAAATTCATTCGGGTTGGCATGGACAGGGAAAGTCTCCACCATCGCGAACTTGAGCGTCGCCGGGTACTGCGGACCCGTGCGGAACGAGGAAACCGCGGAGTACGGTCCGGTCCCACCGATGTTCTTCGCATCGACACGCCAGTAGTAGATCGTATCCGGCAACAACCCCGCGATGACCCGTGCGCTGTCGGTGAGCGTCGAATCGTCCAAGACCGGCGACGCAAACGAAACGGCAAGCGAGAGCTGGAAGCGGAACGATGATGCGTAGGCAGGCCACGACCATCGCGGCGACTGACGCGTGTACAGCCGGGAAGCCCCATTCATGGGAGAGAGCGCAACCGGGGCCGCGGGCACAGGAAGCACAATCGTAAAGGCCAGCGGCGCGGATGTGCCGCCGCCGGGAGCCGGATTGGCAACGGTGACGGTCCGCAGCCCGGTCGCAGCAGTGGGAAGAACTGCGATCGCCGCCGTTATCTGATTGACGCTGTCAACATGGGTCGTCAGGACGGTAATGCCGGCACCGATATTGAGCGTGGTCACCCCGCTGACGAAATTCGTGCCGCGGAGAACAATCGTCGTGTCTCCCCCGCGTAGAGCCGAGGCGGGCGTTACGCTCGCCAGCGTCGGGGCAGGGTTGCTGATGGTGAATGTCTTGGCGGACGATGTGCCGCCGCCGGGAGCCGGATTGGTCACCGTGACATTGTGGACTCCTGTCGCGGCCCCTCCGGTGATCGTGATGTTCGCCGTCAGTTGCGTCGAGCTGTTCACCGCGACGGAGTTCTGGGTGATCGCGGTATCGGCGAAGTCAACGCCCGTCGCCCCGCTGACGAACTTCGTCCCCGTGAAGACGACATCCAGCGTTTGGGAACGATTGCCGACCGAAGGAACAATGGAGGTCAGCGTGGGTGCGGGGTTCGTCACGATGAACCCGTTCTTCAGCGTGTCGGTACCTCCCCCCGGAGAGATATTCTTCACAACCACATTCCGCGGACCTGTGGCGGCGGAGGGAGATATCGTAATGTTCGCAGTAAGTCCTGTCGTGCTGTCGATGGTCGTACTGTTCAGGAGCACATCCGGGCCGAGCGAGACGCTTGTGATCCCCGCAATGAAGTTGGTGCCGTGAACCACGACATCCAACGTGAGAAGCCGCGAGGAGGTCGCGGGAGCAATACTCACGATGCCCGGCTTTGGATTCGAACCGATCGAGAAGGCGTTGGTCACCGTGGTGACGCCCCCGCCGGGGCCTGTATTCGTTATCAGGAACGTGCGCGCGCCTTCGACTGCATTCGTGTCGATCGCGAGCGTCGCTGTCATCGTGGCGAAGCTGATGACGCTCTGCTTCTGTGTCGAGATGTTGTTCCCGAATGACAACGAGGAAACGCCGGCGATGAAGCCACTCCCGTTGATCTGAATATCAACCGCCGACCCGCGTTTGGCGCTTCCAGGACTGATGTTCCCGAACGCCGGAACGGGGTTGTTGACCTGGATCGCATTGCTCGTGCCGGTCTCAAGTCCCCCTATCCTGGTCGCGGTGATCGTCCAGCTCCCCGCGTCGCGGAACTCCATCGTTCGCACGGGGAGTACCCCTCCTGAGAATCCACGCGCGTTGCCCGCCCCGCTTATCAGTGTTCCCTGACTGGAGGCGACGAACACGGAATCAGAGAAACTTGTCGCCGTGTTGTTGAACCGATCGCGNNGCTTCGAGCAGGAAACTCGCGACGGGTCCGGCCGTGTTCGTCAGGAAGAAATCGGCGGGCGTGCTGATCCCGCTCGCATAAGCACTGATGGTGTAGGCCCCCGCCACGGAATCCGCGGTAAGAGATGACGATCGGGCAATCCCCGAGGCGTTGGTCAGGATGCTGTCGATGGACCTCGTGCCGCCGAACCGGGCCGACGCACCCGTCGAGGGAGCAATGAACCGGACCATGATTCCCGGNNTGTGAATACCGCCGGGGAAAGTCCGCCCACGGTGCCCCAGACGTGGAATGTCCCCGCAGTGTTGTTCGCTGAGAGATCGAGGGGGGTGGCAATGCCGGAGGCATTCGTCTGCGCCTGATCCGTCGTGAAGCCACTGGAGAAAACACCCGACGGGGGCGGCTGGCCCACGCCGGGCAGCACGGTGTATGCCACCGTCACCGAAGGAGAGGGATTGCCGAACGTGTCTTTGACAGCGACACTCAGCGGATGCGGGAAGCGAAGGCTGATCGACGTGCTTTGAACCGCCGCAGCGGAATCGGCGGTCAGACTCTTCGGACCGCTCCCGATGTTTGTCATGGCGAAGAGAACGGAATCACGCACGCCGGCAACCCGTGCCGTATCCTCAAAGCTTCCCGCACGTGTGTTGGCCCGGAATGGGCCGATGCGTGCGATGCCGTTGGTGTCGGTAACAGCCGTATTGCCCGTCGTGAACGTCCCGCTCGCGCCGGTGGCTGGGGCCGAGAAGTTCGCCGTGATGCCCGGAACCACGTTCCCGATGGAATCCTTCACGGTGACGGCAAGGTTGACGGGATAGACCGCGTTGACGATTGCGGACTGTCCGCTTGTCCCCGCCACGACCGAGGCACTGACGGGGGCGCCGGGGATAACCGTGATCTTCCCTGAGGGTATCGGCGTCAGCCCGGTGAAATCCGCTTCAATGGCGGCAGAACCCGCAAGGCGCGCCGTGAAGATCGCATGGCTGTCTCCTGATGGCGGGTCGATGTCGGAGGAAGCAACTCCTCCTGTCCTATTAATGAGCTTCCAATTGGACAGTACAGGTCCGATAAAGTTGTTCGCCGCGTCGCGCGAAACGGCGTAGACCGTCAGCGTTTTTCCCGACACGATGGACTGGGCCCCGACGATTGTGCCGGTCCCGTTCGCAGCGGTCTCGACACTGATCCTGGACGGGGCGCCCGCAACGACAACCGTCAGCGTGTCGGAGTTGGAGGAGATGAGCCCGGGAATGGACACCTGGATGAGCGCCTTGCCGACAAGCGCTCCCGAGAAGACAGCGCTCTTCTTGTCCGTGCTCGGGACGAAATCGCCCTGGACAATCCCTCCGGAGACCACCTGGAGCGCCCATGCGGTCGCCGCCGCATTGTCGATGAAGTTATTCAGCGAATCCCGCCGGATGGCATAGACGGTGATCGACGTCCCCGAAGTGATGTTCTGTTTGCCGAGCATACCACCGGTTCCATCGGCAGCAGTCTCGACACGAACCTTGCTTGGGGCACTCAGATTCACCGTAAAAGGCGCGCTGGAGGCGGACACCAGACCGGACGTCGCAGTGATCACCCGGCTTGCCCCCGCGCTGTCAAGCCGGACGC
>PMNE01000055.1:286-8721 GCA_003162635.1 Ignavibacteriota bacterium | reverse complement strand
GATCCTTTTGCGGACGAGTATGCGGACCAAAGTTGGGCATTTCATCTGCACTCTCGTTGCATCCAGAAATCTGATTTCCTATATTCATCCAGACAATGTGACAAAAATGCTGGCGTAGCTCAGTTGGTNNTTCCCCATTCCCCATTCCCCATTTTCCATCCTCAATTTGCCCCGGCCTCTGCCGGGTGTTTTCTTGTCCCAAACCCCGCATGTGGCATAAAACTGTCTCTTTCAGCCGTCCAGTCCTGGCGTTGACATTGGCCGTGAGCCAGAGTACATTTAAAGAGTGATTCTCATGATGGCCTCGTCAGCCATCGAGTCGCCGCTGTGGACACTTAGTGATACTCCTAATGCAGAGCCCACTTCGACGAACCTCCTTGGCCGCGAGCCCCGCAGTATACAAATTCGGAATTGACACGAGAGCTCAATGGCTCGAAGTAGTCAGTGACCCGCCGGGTGTTTCGTCTTCTTCGTTCCCCCCCCCACGGACCACCCGGAGCCCCATTCCTACGCAGACATATTTACGGCGTTCGAGAAGAAAGGAGAACATGGTGAGAATCCAATCAATCTGCCTCAGCATCCTCCTGGTTTTGGTTTGCTCCCATGGTTCCGCACAATGGGTGCAGACCAGCGGCCCAGCCGGCGGCCATGTTCAATGTCTTGCCGTGAGCGGTACGAACTTGTTTGCAGGGACATCGTTTGGGGTCTATCACTCCACGGACAACGGGACGACCTGGACAGCGGCCAACACAGGTTTGACGTGGGATGACATGTATGGTCACCGACCCGACCCTTGTGTCAATGCTCTTGCCGTCTCGGGCACGAATCTCTTTGCAGGAACTGGGAGTCCCGTAACCGGCGGCGTCTTTCGTTCTACCGATAACGGCACAAGCTGGACTGCCTCGAGTTCCGGCTGGCCGGGTTCTCCGGTTGTCGCTCTTGCCGTCTCAGGCCCGAATCTCTTTGCCGGGACGATGGGTGGCCTCGTCTTTCTCTCCACTGATAGTGGCGTAAGCTGGACTTGGGTGGGTACACCCTTGCAGGGTTCTGATGTCAATGCGCTTGTCATCTCCGGCCCGAATCTCTTTGCCGGGACTGGGGGCGGCGTCTTCCGTACCACCGATAATGGTACAAGCTGGACTTCGGCGAGCACAGGCTTTACCTGGGTCTATTCTCTTGCCGTAAGCGGCACAAATCTCTATGCCGGGACAACTGACGGCGTCTTCCGTTCCACCGATGACGGGGCAAGCTGGACTGCGGCGAGAACGGGCTTGACGAGTGCTTATGTGTACTCTCTTGGCGTCTCCGGCACGAATCTGTTTGCCGGGACTGCTGGGGGCGTGTTCCTCTCGACGAATGACGGCACTAGCTGGACAGCAGCGAGTATCGGCCTGACGGATACTCATGTCTACGCTCTCGGCGTCTCCGGCACGAATCTCTTTGCGGGGACTGCGGAAGGCGTCTTCCTTTCCACGAATAGCGGTCTAAACTGGACTTGGGCGAATGCAGGCCTGGCGCACACCGACGTTCTCTCTCTTACCATCTCCGGCAAGGCTCTTTTTGCCGGGACTAGTGATACTTTTGTGGGCAGCGTCTTCCTTTCCACTGACAACGGCACAAACTGGACTCCGTTCACTGCAGGTTTGCCGAGTACTGACATCTGGTCTCTTGCTGCGAGCGGCACGAGTGTCTTTGCCGCAACTGGTAGCGGCGTCTTCCGTTCCACCGATAACGGCACAAGCTGGACTGCGGCGAGCGCTGGTTTGACGGACCCTACTGTCTATTTTATTACCGTCTCCGGCACGAATCTCTTTGCCGGGACCTATTTGAGCGGCGTCTTTCGCTCGACTGACGACGGCGTAAGCTGGTCTGCCGTCAACACCGGCTTGACGTGGACTGACACTTATGGTAACAGAAGGACCCCTTGTGTCAATGCGCTTGCCGTCTCCGGCTCAAATCTCGTTGCCGGAACTTCGAGAGGCGTCTTTCGGTCCACCGATAACGGCACAAGCTGGACTGCGGCGAGCGCTGGTCCAACAAATACTCGTGTCGAGTCGTTTGCCGTCTCGGGCACAAACCTCTTTGCGGGAACGGTTGGGAGCGGCGTCTTTTACTCCACTGATAACGGCGATAGCTGGACTCCTGCGAATGCAGGCATGGGAAGTGCTTACGTCATTTCTCTTGCGGTTTGCGGAACTAGCCTCGTGGCCGGGACCTCTAATGTTGGCGGCGTATTCGCTTCCACAAACAACGGCGCAATGTGGACCCCGTTCAATACAGGCTTGCCGAGTAATGAAGACTTGCCGAGTACTACCGTCTGGTCTCTTGCCGTAATCGACACGTTTGTCTTTGCGGGGACTAGTAACAACGGGGTCTGGCGACGAACGCTCTCCCAATTGATTTCGTCAGCACCGACGAGTTCTACAACGTTGCCGGCCATCTCGCTTCTCGCGCAGAATTTCCCTAACCCATTCAACCCCAGCACGACTATTAAGTACGAGTTGCGCCAGGCTGTGCACGTAAAGCTGACGGTGTATGACATTCTAAGTCGTGAGGTGTCGGTGTTGGTGAATGACGGGAGGGACGCGGGAGTTCACGAAGTCAATTTTGACGGTTCCAATCTAGCGAGTGGGGTGTATTTCTATCGATTGCAGGCAGGAGACTATGTGGCGACGAAGCGACTTTTGTTATTGAAGTGAAAGCTGCCAGAGATACAAAACGCGGGTAATTATCTCAAGAGTGATTGCAGAAGCCGGAGAGATTCAGGCTTCATTACTTCCTCTCTGTTGTGTTCAAGAACAATCAAAACACTCTGCCGCATCATTCTTGTGCGAGAGTGAAACAGCCGAAGGGTAATTGCATGCCGAGAAGAATCCTCACCCTCCTGCTCTGTGCTCCCGTGTTGTTCTGGATGGCAAGGCAGAACGCTGCAGCCCAAGCTACGGTCGTCGAAGACAGCGTCTATTCTCCCTCTCTGCACCGATTCACGCATTTCCGCGTCTGCCTGCCGTTCGTNNCCCGGGATTCGATTGTCATCGTCACTCCCGATGGGGAGAACTCATGGTACGTGAACGCTCCCGGGGATAACTCGGCCGGATTTGAGGATTGCTTCACCCGTGACCTCGTTCCATACGTCGAAGGCAAATATCCGATCGATGCGAAACACCTGGGAATTGCCGGCCTCTCTATGGGGGGATACGGCGCGCTGGTCCTCGGACTCCGTCACCCCGACCTGTTCTGCTTCGTCGGATCTATGAGCGGATCACCCGACGTCCCGTTGGGCATCCCGGATCTGGAGCGGAACGGCCGGGGAGGAATGCGCGCGTCTGTTGAACATGCCTTCGGCGCCGACACATCATCGTGGGCGGGCTTCGCACCTGAGCGAATCGTCAGAACGATCGACACGGCTTCAGCTCCCTACCTGTATCTGGCGAACGGCATCCAGGACGAATTTGCGGCGCGGCTCTTGTTCTATCGATCATTTGCCGATGTTGCGCGGGGACGGGGGATGCGCTACGAATACCACGAGACGCCCGGCCGGCACTCCTGGGAATACTGGACGAGGGAAATCGACCCCCTCCTGCGGAGATTCAGTGAGCTTACCTCCCTGCGCTGAGTCTGTGCATTTCTTCCATTGATTGCGTACATTGCAACGCCGCCTCTTCAACGCGCCCCGGTGTCGAGAGAAGGAGAAGGAAGAACCGGCGAACGATTCTGCACTGCAAACCACTGCTGCCCATATTCTATGACACTCCCATGAAACGCATCTTCTTGCTTCTGCTAACTTCTGTTCTCACGTGCGGAGCTCTTGCACAGAATCATACGCTCCAACTGGCCCCGCTGTTTACATCCAATATGGTCTTCCAGCAAGGGACGGATGCACCCGTCTGGGGGTGGGGAATCCCGGGGACAGGAATCACCGTTCACTCTTCATGGGGAAGTGAGGCACGAACCCTTGTGAATCCTGACGGTACGTGGAACGTGTTTCTCCGCACGCAGGCGGCCGGCGGACCGTACGAAGTGGATGTCCGCGCTGTTGACACGACGGCGGCGCTCCTCAATGTCATGGTCGGGGAGGTCTGGCTCTGTTCGGGACAATCAAATATGGAAATGCCTCTCATGGGGTGGCCGCCGGCCGACACCGTGTTGACCGGAACACAGACGATCATGAACTCCTCTGTGCCGGATATCCGGTTGTTCAGCGTCCCACTGACTGCATCGACCGATCCCGAGATCACCTGCGGTGGGACCTGGATGGAAAGTTCGCCCACGTCAACTCCGAGCTTCAGCGCGACCGCATANNGGAACGCCGATTGAGGCATGGATGAAAGAGGCATTTCTGACGCGCGTTGCGGGCTATGATTCCGTTCTCCGTCTGCTCCATGCGGCTCGGGATGGTGTTCCTGCGTTGGCAAAATGGCGGCAGGAGTTTCCCACCATCGACATGAAGTNNGGGGTGGTGTGGTTCCGCAAGCGACTCGCAATTCCTCCTGAATGGGTCCACAAGGATCTCGTCCTGGATCTCGGCCCGGTGGACGATATCGATGTGACGTTTGTGAATGGGGTCAAGGTTGGCAGCCATGAGGGCGAGGGTATGTATAGCGTGAATCGCGTCTATCCTATCCCCAAAGATATGGTGGACACGACATTTGTCCAGGTTGCAGTTCGCGTCATCGACTATCAGGGAGGAGGCGGGATCTGCGGCGGCAAGACACCCTTCAGTCTCCATCCGGCGGGAGCGCCTCACGATTCGGTTTCTCTCGCTGGTTCCTGGAAGTTCCTTCCGGTGGCAGAGTACTCAACCGGCCGGCTCTTTGTCTTCGGCGTTGTCGGAGAGAAGTATTATACGCATCCTTTCATGCCGATTATTCCCTCCGGGTCAACGCCGACCGCGTTGTACAACGCCATGATTGCGCCTCTCGCTCCGTTTGCCATCCGGGGAGCTATCTGGTACCAGGGCGAAGCCAACGTCGGCAATCCGCAGGAATATGGGAAGTTTCTTCCCCTGTTGATTGAAAATTGGCGGGACTCCTTCCGCGACACCACGATGTCGTTTTACTATGTCCAGATCGCACCGTATGTCTATGATACACTGAGCCAATCGCAGCTATTGCGTGAGTCTCAGGCAAAGACGCTTTCGGTCGCTCATACGGGGATGGCAGTGACGCTGGATATCGGTAACTTCACAAACATCCATCCGGCGAACAAGCCGGAAGTGGGGAGACGGCTTGCGCTCTGCGCCCTTGCGAAAACGTATGGGAGGAGGGTGGCGTATTCCGGTCCTGTCCTTCGCTCCGTGAAGCAGGGAACCACCAGGATGGTCCTGACCTTCGCCCATGTAAGGCGCGGGCTCGTGATCCGTCCGACGCAGCGGGGGAGCGGGTTCCAGATCGCGGGAGCGGATCGTGTCTTTAAAAATGCCGATGTCCGCGTGCAGGATAGTACGCTGATCGTCTCCAATGCGACGATCACGCACCCGCAGTCGGTTCGCTATGGATTCAGCAACACGCCCGATGCGACGTTCTTCAATGGCGACGGACTGCCGTCGACGTCGTTCCGGACGGACGACTGGTAGGAGCGCGGGTTTTCTTTCGGGGCGTTATTTTTTTATATTTCATTGCTTTCTTCGTCTTGACAGTCCATTGCTGTCCAGGACGAATCAGATGAGATCCTGTGATAGCGGCTTCTCTTCTGATTCTGAGACTCATCATGGCCGAGCATCAACAAAACCGAGCGTTGCGCGATCGCGATGAACTTCCTCTTCCCACAGAGATATGCCTGACGATAAAATAGTTGAGCCACGATTGCTGCGCGGGTTCAGGGATTATCTTCCCGCGCAGATGAATGCGCGGCTGAAGCTCATCGCCACCATCCGCTCCGTCTATGAGTCCTACGGCTTCCTTCCCCTTGATACGCCCGCGCTGGAATATCGGGTGACGTTGATGGGATATGGGGAAGAGAATGCAAAGCAGATCTTCCAATTCAAGAATCCGGAGGATGAACAGGTTGCGCTCCGGTTCGATCTGACGGTCTCCCTCGCCCGNNACCTCCTCCCTTGCCGCCGATGTCGAAATCCTTTGCGGCATGTACGATACACTGCGCGCTCTTGGCATCAGCAATTTTCGCGTGCGGTTCAGCGACAGGAAAGTGCTGAATGCTCTTCTCGATTTTGCGGGGATACCCCATTCGTCGGCTCATGCGGTGTTTCGCATCCTCGACAAGATCGAGAAGATCGGCCTCGACGGTGTCGCGGCAGAATTAACCGCCGGGCGGGTCGACGCCTCCGGCGACAAAATCCCGGGACTTGGCCTGGGGAAGGAACAGGTTGCGCGCATCCGGCAGTTCGTCGCCCTTCCGCACGGAGAGCGGCGCGAAACCCTCGCCGCGGTGACACAATTATTCCATGACGTTCCGACGGCGCGCCAAGCCGTGGAAGAGCTCGGTTTCCTGTGCACCTCGCTGGANNGCGATACTGACTGACGCGCCGGAGTTTGGCTCCGTCTTCGGCGGCGGAAGATACGAAGGACTCGTCGAACGCTTCCTTGGCCGCGCGATTCCCGGTGTCGGCGCCTCCATCGGCGTCGACCGTCTCCTTGCCGCGATGCAGAAACTCGGCCTGGTGGAGGGTTCCGCCGCCACCGCCCAGGTGCTGGTGACCGTCATGGACCGGGAGCGGATCACCGAGTACCAACGGGTGACGCGCGAACTGCGTCTCGCGGGGATCCGGACGGAAATGTATCTCGGCGAGGAGAAAGGACTCGGCAAGCAGCTTCAGTATGCCAATCGCCAGCAGATCCCTCTTGCCGTCATTATCGGCGGCGATGAATTTGCAAAGGATGAAGTGACGATCAAGAACCTCAAGCTCGGCGCCCAATTGCAGGATAAGAAGAAGGCGGAAGGGAAGGAGCGGGACGAATGGCTGCAGCTTTCGCGGTCGGTGCAGGTGTCCGTACCCCGCCCTGCATTCGTGGAGCGTATTCGCTCCATGCTTACCACGTAGAGCAGAGTCTGCCCATGCCTTCCCGTCCGGTCAGCATCGATGGATACCACCTGACAATCGAGCAGGTCGTCGCCGTCGCCCGTTCGAAGACGCGCGCCATACTCTCGGGGACTGCCAAAAAGCGGATGGCCCGCTCGCGTGCATGGGTGGAGACAGCCGTGCGCGACCAGGTTGTCGTGTATGGTGTGACAACGGGTTTTGGCGCCTTCCAGAACGTCTCCATCCCTCCCGGCCAACTCCGTGAATTGCAGAGGAACCTGATCCTCAGCCACTGTGCCGGCGTGGGGGACCCCCTGCCGGAAGATGTTGTCCGCGCGATGATCGTCCTCCGCGCCAATGCGCTGGCGAAGGGCTTCTCCGGGATTCGGATCGCGACCGTCGAGCGGCTTCTTGATATTCTCAATGCGGGCGTCGTTCCCGTCGTCCCTGCACAGGGGTCCGTCGGCGCCAGCGGCGATCTCGCTCCCCTGTCGCACATCGTCGCCGTGCTGATCGGGGAAGGGGAAGCGTTCTACAAGGGAAAACGCGTCCCGGGAGGGAAAGCGCTGAAGATGGCCGGATTGAAGCCCGTTGTCCTCGAAGCGAAAGAGGGGATCGCGCTCAACAACGGGACGCAGGCCATGACAGCCATCGGCGTCCTTGCCCTCCATGACGCAGAAGTGCTTGCAGATGCGTCGGATGTTGCAGCAGCCCTCACCCTTGAAGCCGTCAAAGGAAAGAGTATTCCCTTTTCGCCGCTCGTCCAGGCGGTCCGGCCGCATGCCGGACAGGCGGTCGTGGCAGCCCATGTCCGTGCGATGGTGCGGGGAAGCAAACTGGTCGACAGCGTGGACGGGGATACGAGCGACAAGGTGCAGGATTCGTATTCTCTCCGCTGCGTTCCGCAGGTTCATGGCGCCTCCAGGGATTCCTTTGCCCACGTCCGCTCTGTTCTTGAAACAGAGATCAATTCCGCGACCGATAACCCGCTCATATTCCCCAAGGAACAGGTCGCATTCAGCGCGGGGAATTTTCACGGCCAACCGGTTGCACTGGTCATGGATTTCCTCGGGCTCGCCGTCGCCGAGCTGGGCGATATCTCCGAACGCCGATCGGCAAAGCTTAACGACAAGCATCACAACAGCGGGCTGCCTCCGTTTCTGGCCGGAAGGGGGGGACTCGAATCGGGCTTGATGATCGCNNGCCAGCGCCGATTCCATCCCGACGTCTGCGAACCAGGAAGATCATGTGAGCATGGGAACCATCGCGGCACGGAAAGCGGCCGGGATCATCGTCAATGTCCGGCGCGTCATTGCCATCGAGTTGCTCTGTGCTTCGAGGGGGATCGAATTGCGGAACCGAAGACCCGGCGCCGGTGCTGTTCGCGCGCTGGCGGCCCTGCGGAAGAGCGTGCCATCCTCTTCCGGCGATCGCGCCTTGTCCCACGACATCGAAC
>PMNE01000055.1:0-123 GCA_003162635.1 Ignavibacteriota bacterium | reverse complement strand
TTGCGCGATCGCGATGCACATAGTAGGGAGGCACAACTGGACCCCGTCAATCCGCCATAAAGATAGGGGATCAGGTCTTTCAGCAGGAACTCTCCCCCTCGCTCCCCCTCCCTTGGTAAGGGA
>PMNE01000072.1 GCA_003162635.1 Ignavibacteriota bacterium | reverse complement strand
AAGAACTCGATAATCTCCGCCAACTCGATCTTCGCTTCGTCGGCCCCGGCCACATCAAGGAATGTGACGTGGGGTGAACCCGCGTTGAGCATTTTCGCACGGCTCTTGCCGAAGGAAAAGAGACCCTTTGGTCCCGACCCCTGCATCCGCCGCATAAAAATCAGCCAGACAACGAGGATGAGGACCCAGGGAAGCGCGTTCACGAGCGCACTGATCCACGTGTTATCCTCTTTCTGCACCGTGAACCGCACGCCGCGGTCGTTCCACTCCTTGATGACGCCGGTGTCGAGAATGGGAAGCGTGACAGTGAAGTGCTGGAAGGCAACGTCCTTGCCGCCGCGGGTGATGTGTGTCGCCTCGCGAAGGATGCCGTGGAAGTCGTAGTTCGCGATATCCGATTTCTTGATCACCGCTTCCGCGATCATGTTCTTCGCCAGGAACGACTGATATTCGGTGTACGTCAGCTCCACCTCGGTCGCCTCGGTTCCCTTGAAGAGCGTCATCACCACGAACACGAGCAGGATGATGGCCGACCAGCTGATGACGACCTTCAGGACCTTGTTCCAGTTGAAGTCGTCCTCGTTCTTCGCCGGTTGTCCCGGTCTCTTCGCTTTCTGTGGAGGCCTCATGATCCGTCGTCGATCATCGGGCTGTCTCTTGTTGTTGTCGTTGTTGCTGTCGTCCATCGCGGGAAATGCTCCTCTCTTACATCCTTGTGCCGGTGCGCACCGGCTTCGCCTGCAACCGGTACACCGATTTCAGGTTCCGTTTCCTTTGTGTGTAATCCAATCCGTACCCGATGACAAAATCCGATGGTATCGAGAACCCCGTATAATCCACCTTCGTCCCCGGCCGGACGGCATCCTTTTTGTACAGGAGTGTAACAACGCGGAGCGAGCGGGGGTTCTGTGGTTCGATGAGGTGGCGTATATAGTCGATCGACAAGCCCGTATCCACAATGTCTTCCACGACGATGATATCCCGCCCCTCCACCTGGCAGTTCAATTCCTTGAGAAGCCGGACGTTGCCGGTGCTGATCTTGGCGTCCCCGTAACTCGAAAGCTTCAAGAAATCAATCTCGCAGTCAATCGTCAATTCTCTGATCAGGTCGGAAAAGAAGATCACAGAGCCGTTGAGAATCCCGATGAAGACCGGGACCGTTCCCCTGCAATCTCTGCTGATGCGCCGGGCAAGCTGTTTCACCTTTGCCTTGATCCGGCGTTCGGTGATCAATTCGACAAATCTGTCGCCGTTCACGCTCACTACTTTTGCCATGCCGCTTCTGTTCTGTTGAAGGAAAACTCCAGGCAAAGCACCCGTCGCGTGGCAGGGGTGATTTTGAAGCGGTCGTCGATCCGGCGGCCGCACACCCAGATGATCTCGCCGTTGCCCGACGCAAGAACGGGGATCTCTCCCTTTTCATGCAGCGGAACCTTTTCGTCCACGAAGAAATCGCTCAGCTTCTTCGTGCCGCTCATCCCGAGCGGGACGAACGCATCCCCCTCGCGCCATGTGCGGAGCGTCAGTGCCTGCGGCACGATCTTGTCCGCGTCCACATACTCGATGGCACGGTTTTCCCTTGCTGCCGGGTCCGGAGCATCAACGAAGCGGGAAGCGAATCGGATCGGGCCGATGCGGTATTCCTCCCCCGGCTCGACGCTGACGCAGAGCGAAGTCTCCGGCTTCTCCTTGCGGAACACCAGCTCGTCCCTGTTCCGAGCAACTTCCCACCCGGAGCCGATCATCACGCGGGAACCCGTCTCCCCTTCGGACAGCGCGAGAATGCTTTGCACGCGGACGCTCT
The DNA here is from genome assembly GCA_003162635.1 of Ignavibacteriota bacterium. Lineage (GTDB taxonomy): Bacteria > Bacteroidota > Ignavibacteria > UBA10030 > UBA6906 > Fen-1260. The sequence continues at coordinate 51,682 of PMNE01000072.1, read as the reverse complement.
CCGTCTCGACTCCGGTGCAGCGGGCCATGGCCGAAAGCAACACCTGCTCCCGGAGCAGGAGGGGGAGAGCTGCGAACGGATGGAGGGAAAGCCGAAACTCCTCCGGACGGATTTCCGTCAGGCACTCACCGACAGCCCGCGTCGATTGCTCGGCAAGAAACTGCGCGACCTCCCGGAAACGGTCCCCCGCGCGGTTGATGTTTTCAACGACAGCCGGCGTCACAAGATCCCGCAGCAACGGAAGAATGCGAAGGCGCAGGGCATTCCGGGTGTACACGTCCTTCCCATTCGATGAATCGGTCCGGAACGGAACACCGGCCTCCCTGGCGTATGCTTCGATCTCTTCCCGGCGCGCAAAAAGCAATGGGCGAATGATCTCCTCGCGGCGTGCCGGAATGCCCCCCATCCCGCGTATGCCGGTTCCCCTGCAGAGGTGCAGCAGGATGGTTTCTGCGTTATCGTCCGCCTGATGACCCGTGGCGATCAGATCCCCTCCCGCCTCTTCCTTCACCCTTTGGAAAAACCCATACCGGAGGTCGCGTGCCACTTCCTGGATTCCCCGCCCCGCCCGGGCGGATTCCGATGCCGCATCCACTCTTTCCACCCGGAGTTCCGCCCCGTACTTTCCGGCCTGCGCAGCGGTGAGTTCCTCGTCGCCGTCCGATTCCGCGCCCCGCAGCCCGTAGTTCATATGGGCAACGACCAGCCGCAGCGATCCCTCGCCAGCGAGCAGGTCGAGCAACACCATGGAATCCACGCCGCCGCTGACCCCTACGATAACAGTATCGCGCTTCCCGAAGAGGCCGTTGACCCGGCTGAATTCGACGAAGCGCGATCGAAATGTCCCCACAGAGAACATGGCGGCACCATTGACCGTGGTAGCGGGAGAGGGATTCGAACCCCCGACACACGGATTATGATTCCGTTGCTCTACCGACTGAGCTATCCCGCCAAGTCTTATTAAAATAAGAAATTGGGCCAAAAAGAGCAATAGAAAATGCTGCACCGGCAGGAAGGGGGTTCCATTGTAATTCGGAGCGGAAAAAGATATATTCGGTCAGAATGGCCGCGATGCTGACACAAGGGGACCGCGATATCGGGCTGGGACACGCGGCCAGCGTTGCCGACGCGTTTGCGTACTGCGAACGGATGGCGATGCGCCACTACGAGAACTTCCCGGTGGCTTCCATCTTTCTTCCGCGATCCTTACGCCCCTCTGTCTGTGCAATCTATGCGTTCGCCCGGACCGCCGATGACTATGCAGATGAGGGATCCTCTCCTCCGGAGGTCCGTCTTGAGAAGTTGAGTGAATGGGGGAGGATGCTGGACGACTCCTACCGCGGGAGGGCGGATCACCCGGTCTTCATCGCTCTTGCGGAGACGGCCGCGAAGACCGGAATCCCGAAACAATTGCTGGCCGACCTGCTGACGGCCTTCCGGATGGATGTGACCAAGACGCGGTTTCAGGATTTCGTGGAATTGGAGGCCTACTGCCGGTTTTCCGCCAATCCCGTCGGCCGCCTTGTCCTTCACCTCTTTCAAGATATCGCCGAGGAGAATCTCCTTCTTTCCGATAAGATCTGCACAGGGCTCCAATTGGCAAATTTTTGGCAGGATTTCTCGGAAGATCGGAAGAAGGGGCGTCTCTACGTCCCGCTTGAAGATATGCGCACGTTTGGTTATACTGAAGGGGACGTCGAGAAGGGAGTCGTCGATGAGCGATTCGTCCCTCTCATGAAATTTCAGGTTGACCGCGCTCGTCGGCTCCTCGCGGAGGGGGCTCCCCTCGTCTGGAAGGCGGTAAAGCCTCTCCGGTTCGAATTGCGGTTGACTGTCGGGGGAGGGATGGCCATCCTCAATGCCGTTGCCGGCGCGGGATATGAAGTGTTCGACAGGCGGCCGGCCCTTTCGGTCTGGAGCAAAGTTGTTATTCTGACGTCCGCACTCGTGGAGAGAAATTCATGGAATCGTCCGCTGCGGCGATAACGAAGCGAAGCAACACCAGCTTCTATTATTCGTTTTCACTTCTGCCGAAGCAGAAGCGCGAGGCGATCCATGCCGTGTACGCATTCTGCCGATACACCGACGACATCGTTGATGAGGGGACGGACGAGAAGAGCAAATTCGTTCTGCTCAGGAAATGGCGTCTGGAACTCGGACGCGCCCTCGCGGGAAAATCGACGTATCCCCTCCTCAACCAACTCAATACGGTTGCCCGGAAGTTTAATATTCCCGTCGATCACTTCTATGAGCTGATCAAGGGAATGGAGTTGGATCTGTCGAAGACGCGGTACGAAACCTTCGAAGAGCTGCGGGAATACTGCTACCTTGTTGCCTCTTCCGTTGGTCTGATATGCCGACAGATCTTCGGGTACAAGAACGACACCAGCCGCGACTACGCGATCGATCTCGGCATCGCGCTCCAATTGACAAACATTCTCCGTGACGTTGCCGAAGATGCCCGGCGGGGGCGCATCTACCTCCCGCGGGAAGATCTCGCCAGATTCGGCTGCACCGAAGAGGATATCCTCCGCTGCCGCTACACTCCCGAGTTTGTGAACCTGATGCGGTTCGAATGCCAGCGGGCAAGCGGGTACTTTGATAGCGCGCGCGACGCATTGCGAAACGAGGACAAACGGACCTTCTTTGCCGCCCGCATCATGTGGTCCATTTATGCCCATACGCTGCGCAGCATTATGAGATCGAACTACAATGTCTTCGAACGGCGGATTTCGATCTCCAAACTTATGAAGCTCCTGATTACCTTCCGCTACTGGCTGAGCAACACGCTGAAGTATTCGTGGCTCGGCCGGTCGTGGCACTCCGATCATCCCACTCCGCAGACCCATTGAAGCCAGTGGTGATCGTTGGTGCCGGCCTGAGCGGCCTGGCCGCCGGCGTCGATCTCTCCTCCCGCGGCATCCCTGTCCTTCTTCTCGAAGAGCGCCCCTATGCGGGGGGACGCGCCCGCTCATTCGTCGATGAGACGACGGGCGATGTGATCGACAACGGACAGCATGTTCTTATCGCCGGGTACGAGAGGACGATGCAGTTTCTTGCAACGATCGGCTCCCGCCATCATGTCGCCGTCCAGCCGACCCTGGTGCTTGCCTTCCACCATCCCGTGCGCGGCTTCTGCACGTTGCGTTTTCCTCTGCTTCCTTCGCCATTCCATCTCCTTGGGGGTATCGCATCGACCGACCTTCTCTCTCCGATCGACAAGCTGCGGCTTCTCCGTGCAGGTCGGGAACTTCTCTTCCCCCCGACCGGAGGTGCCGGCAATCATCCCGGCCTGACGATCGCCCAATGGCTTGATGCAGCGGGACAGTCGGCGGAAACGAAACGCTCTTTTTGGGAACCGCTGGCTCTTGCGATCATGAACGAGCATGCCGCAACCGCCTCCGCCCGCGTTTTTCTTCACGCACTTCACACGGCGTTCGTCCGCCACCGCCGCAATGCGGCTCTTGTCGTCCCTGCCGTCGGCCTGAGTTCCCTCTTCAGTGATCCCGCGCAGGAGTTCATCCGGACCCATGGCGGGTCGGTCCGCTGTCGCACCACCGTTGTCGCCACCCGGATGGATGGCGGCCGCGTTGTCGCGGTGCGCACGCGGGAAGGTGAGGAAATTCCCTGCACCTCCGTGATCCTCGCGGTTCCCCCGCGCGAGGCGTCGGCTCTTCTGCCGGAACCAATGCGGGCAGAAGGGTTCATGAAAGAGATGGCGGCAGTGCCGATGTCCCCGATCGTTTCCATCCACCTCTGGTTTCCGGCCGATTTCATGCCGCAGGAACACCTCGGCCTGATCGGCAAACGGATCCAATGGGTCTTTCATAGACGGAAAATTCTGCGGGAGAAGGGAGCGGGGAGTCATCTGTCCGCCGTCATCAGCGCAGGGGACAGGGAGGTGGAGATGACCAACGAACAGCTCGTTGCCCTCGCGTCCGAAGACCTGGTGCAAGTGTTCGGCAATGAAGCCGGAGCGCCCGTTCATGCAGTGGTGATCAGGGAGAAGCGGGCCACGTTCTCCTGCGCGCCCGCCGTCGATCTCCTGCGTCCGGACCAGGCGACACCGATTCCCAATATGTTCCTGGCGGGGGATTGGACGGCGACCGGTCTGCCGGCGACGATTGAGGGAGCGGTCATCAGCGGCGAACGATGCGCTGCGTTGGCAGCGCAGCGCGCCGGTTGATTCTGAAACGCGCCGTTGCTTTTCAGGCCTCGATTCAACATATTACCGCATGTTGTCAGAAAAAGTCATATTGCTTGTCGATGATGAACCGGCGATCCTGAAGGCAACAAGCATGGGTCTCGTCCAACGCGGCTTTACCGTGCAGACGGTCGAAGGGGCGGAGGCTGCAATGCGGGAAATCCACAGACTCAAGCCGAGCATCGTTGTGTCCGACCTGGTGATGCCGGGGACGAACGGCTTCGAGCTCTTTCAGGAGATCCGGAAGGAGCGGGAGTTCGCCACGCTTCCGTTCGTGTTCCTGACGGGGGTCGACGATTACTATGCGAAGAAGTTCGGAAAGGATCTCGGCAGCGCCGCGTACATCACGAAGCCGGTTGATCTGGACGAGCTGGTACAGATCATCAGGGAAAAGATCGGCGAGTAGACAGAGTTTCTTCCCCCCCCTCCCTTCACGTCCCCGCAATGTCAGCACAACCTACAACACGTAAACGGATCGAGTACATTGACCTGCTGCGCGGCTGGGCCGTTATTGTCATGGTGGAGACCCACGTTTTCAACGCGACCCTTCTTCCGGCGCTGAGAGAATCAGGCGTTTTCAAGGTCCAGACTTTTCTCAACGGGCTCGTCGCGCCTTCGTTCCTCTTTGCCTCCGGGCTCGTCTTTGCCGTGACCACGCGGAGGAAACTTCATGAATACCTCTCGTTCCGGTGGCCCCTCTTCCGGCAGATCAGTCGGCTTCTCATCGTGGCGCTTCTCGGGTACCTGCTCCACCTCCCGAAATTCAATTACTACCACCTCCGGTATGAAGCGGGGGACCCTGCCTGGCGCACATTTTTTCAGGTCGACGTCCTGCAATGCATTGCAGTGAGTCTTCTTCTCATGCAGGCCCTGCTGTTCTTCACGAAAACTGAACGACGTCTCTACACCGTCATCACGGGGCTCGCGATGGGGATCGTGTTTATCGCGCCGGCGATAGGGGACATCGATTTCGCGCAGTGGCTCCCCTTTGCGCTGGCTGCCTATGTGAACGGGCTGCACGGTTCCCTCTTCCCGCTGTTTCCCTGGTCGGCGTTCGTCTTTGCCGGAGCAATCCTGGGCTATCGCTACCTGCGCGCACGCGACGCGGATAGGGAGAATCCCGCGGGTGATGCCACCGGGAACATGATGCAGTGGACGGCGATGGCGGCCGTCGGCCTTCTCATCGCGTCTTTTGCCCTCCATCCCTTCGCCTCCCTTCTTTATCCGCAGTACGACTACTGGCGCTCCAGCCCCAGTTTTTTCCTCCTCCGCGTGGCGCTCGTGATCCTGCTCTGCGCAGGGCTGTTCCTCTTTGAACGTCGGCGGGGAGTCTCACGCTCATCGGTCGTGACTCTCATGGGACGGGAATCCCTCCTGGTGTACGCAGCACATCTGATGGCGATCTACGGGAAACTCGGTGGATCAACGTTTGCCGACAGGGTGGGGGAAACGTTCGGCGTCTGGGAGGCGTGGCTCACGACGCTCGTTCTTCTCGGCCTGATGTTCCTTCTGGCGCTTGCGTGGGATAGGGTTCGGAAGGGACCGCCGCTTCTGAAGCCGGCAGTGCAGGGGGTTCTTCTTCTCGGATTTCTTCTCTTCTTTTTCTATGGACCGCGCTGAGCCGGCATCTCGCGGGACGGCAGCGCGGAGAAGCGCTGCCGGGCTTCATTACTTCTTCTCTTCGTCTCTCAGGGAACGTACAACACTTTGAACGGCTTGGACCCCGCCAGCCGGACAAAGTACATTCCATAGCCAAGCTTCCGCGGCGTCCAGTTCACCGTTTTCTGGCCGGGACTGAGCTTCTCGGAGAAGACGCGCCGCCCAAGGATGTCAAAAACCTCCACCGAAGATGCCTGCCGCGACAGTATGGTCACCGTTGTCTTGAACGGATTTGGATATGCCCCATCCTGGGGGCTGGCAATGACGCTGGTCTCTTTGACGTCTGAGATCGGATTGATCGTGTCGGGATAGAGATTCTCGTTGTCGACGACGAGCACCCAATCCCCCGAACCGCTGGGCGGGCTGAGAGACCGGCTCGTATGGTCATAGGCCCCCGCACGAGTGCACACCCCTGTGGAAGGACTGAACCACCAGACAGCCGCGGAGTCCCCCCCGACGTACGACATGTTGACGGTTACCGTTCCGCTGGACGGCAGGTAGGCGATGATCGAGGAGCTGTCGGAACAGTATGCGGCGGTGACGTAGTTCAGATTGCTGCTGTACCCTGCAGTGATGACTTTGTGATTCAGATCGGGGACCAGGTTGTACCACCGCCTCGAAGTGAAAAGGTCGTGGAAATATTTCATGTTCCACGAACCCTGGCNNCTGTGTTCGTTCTCGTAGGACGACTCTATGAGAAAGAACGGCAGGACCGGCGTTCGCTTGTACTCAGTGACAGCAGCCGTGTAAATCTGGCTCACCCCCCCCGAGATATAGGTGTTATTGATCTTCAGCCAGCTCGTATCCGCCACCGACCAGGCCACAAGCGGAGGAGTTGAGTTGTCCACGTGCGTCGTGAAGAGATGCCGGGTGTCGTATTGTTTGATCCCGTTGATGAGAGCATGGAGCCGCAGCTTCTCGTTTGTCCCGGGGTTGGTGTCTCCGCCGATGAGCCACACGATGTTGTCGAACGACGCGTACCGCTGTCCGATATACTGCCCCCAGGTCGTCATGGCTGCCGCGTCCGCGTTGTCCAGCTCGGCGCACCATCCCTCGCTGCCGCAAGCGTATCCGAGATACAGAGGGTCCAGAAGAACGACAATCCCCTGGCTGGCAGCGGAATTCAAAATGTAGTCGACGTGCTGAAAGTAGGCATTGTTGGGCGTGGTGAAGAGTGTCCCGGTAAACGGCGGCTGGTTATAGATGTTGTTGGGGGCGTTGTCCGAGAACATATGTTCCAGGAGGTTTACTATCACGATGTTGAACCCCATCGCGTGCCTGCTTTGAAAGTAATAGTCCGCGTCAGCGTCGTGGAGCTCGGCAATCAAAGACCAACCGGCGTCGCCGACGAGGAAGAAGGGGGTTCCGTCCTGTGTCACCAAATAGCGGTGCGATGGATGGACCGACAAGAGCTGGGAGAACGATTGGCTGGCAAAGATTGTCATGAGGCCGAGCAGCACGATCGCCGCCCCACAATGCATGATCCGCGCTGCGCCGGGGCCGCCCTGAAATCCGCATAACGTGCCCATCGTTCCTCCTCACATGATTCTGGCAATATACCACTTCCCCCGTTAGGTGCAAGAGGGCTGTCGCGCGGGATCGCGCTTGAAGTTCCCCCCCGTTTTCCGTACTCTTCTATCGTTTGTACCACAACATCCCGGAAACCCTCATTCTCACATTCTCAGGAATCTGTTCCCATGACAAAGCTCGTCCTTGTGCGCCACGGCGAATCGCAATGGAACCTTGAAAACCGCTTTACCGGATGGGTGGACGTTCCCCTCTCCGCCAAGGGACTCGAAGAGGCGAAATCCTCCGGCGAGAAACTCAAGGGCTACACGTTCGATAGGGGTTTCACTTCGGTCCTCCAACGGGCAATCCGCACTCTGGATATCATTCTTGACATCACGGGACAAAAGGATCTTCCCATTCAGCAGAATCAGGCGCTCAATGAGCGGCATTACGGCGATTTGCAGGGGCTGAACAAAGCTGAAACTGCCAAGAAATACGGGGATGCGCAGGTCAAGATCTGGCGCAGAAGCTTCGATGTCCAGCCGCCAAACGGTGAAAGTCTTAAAGACACGCTTGCCCGCGTCCTTCCGTACTGGGAATCGACGATCTATCCGCATGTCCTGAAAGGGGAACGGCTCATCATCGTTGCGCATGGAAATAGTCTCCGCTCGTTGGTCATGCACCTCGACAACCTTACCAGGGAGCAGGTGATCGAACTGAATATCCCCACCGGCGTCCCTCTTGTGTATGAATTCGATCCGCAAGGGAAACCCATCTCTCATTCATATCTCTGATTGACTTCCATGTTCCGGACATTTATGTGCGTGGTGCTGGGGGTGATGGGGATGGCCGCTTCCGCACAGAACGCAGAGTTCCGCATGACGCTGGACGGCACCTGGCTCTTCCATGTCGATTCTTTGAAGACCGGCGTGAGCGATCGATGGTACAGTGATTCCCTCGATCGCTCCTCCTGGCAGACCGTGCAGACACCGAAATACTGGGAGGAATATCCCGGGCTTGCGGGGTACGATGGATGGGGGTGGTTCTTCCGCACATTTTCCCTGAGCAAATCAGGGGAACCCCTCACGCTGTATTTCGCCGGCGTCGACGACGATGCCGTTGTCTGGGTCAATAACGTCGAGGCGGGAAGCCACGCGGGATTCAGCGATCCGTTTGCCCTGGATGTGAGCGCGTCGGTGAGGCCGGGACGGAACACCATCGCAGTTCTCGTGAAGGACTATGCCGGGGGCGGGGGAATGTACAAGCCGACCACGCTGGTCTCGACCCGCGGGCTCGATGAATTCCTCCGTGGTCCGTTCTCCGCCATCCCGGCCCTGAAGAGCGCGCCATGGGTGAAGGACGCGACGATCTATTCGGTCTACCTCCGCTCGTTCTCCCCCGAAGGAAACTTTGCCGGACTGGAGAAACGACTCCCCGAATTGAAGAACCTCGGCGTGACGGTCCTCTGGCTGATGCCGGTCAATCCGGTCGGCGAGAAGAACCGGAAGGGAACACTCGGCAGCCCCTATGCCGTGCGGGATTATTATGGGATCAATCCCGAATTCGGAACGATGGACGATTTCAAGCACCTCCTGGCCGCCGCCCACAGGAGCGGCATGAAGCTCATCATCGACCTGGTAGCGAACCATACGTCGTGGGACAGCAAGCTCATCGAGGAACATCCCGAATGGTTCACACGAGATGCCGCCGGGAAGATCGTTCCGCCGAACGCGGATTGGACCGACGTCGCCGACCTCAACTACGACAAGCCCGGTCTGCGCCGTTTCATGATCGACATGATGTGCTGGTGGGTGAAGGATGTCGGGATCGACGGGTTCCGGTGCGACGTTGCGGAAATGGTGCCGACCGACTTCTGGGAGGAAGCGCGTGCGCGGTTGAACCGGATCAAGCCGGTGATGATGCTTGCCGAGGGCTCTCTCCCGGCGCATCATGTCAAGGCCTTCGACCTCAGCTATTCATGGAACATCTATGACGCTCTCGGTCCGCTGTTGCAGGGAACGCGGCCGGTGACCCTGATCGATGCGATCCTGAAGAACGAACGCCTGCAGTTCCCCGCCGGATCGCTCCGCATGCGGTTTACGACGAACCACGATAAGAATGCCTGGGACTCCCCCGCGGTGTTGAAATTCGGCCGGGAGGGCCTGGCGCTTGCGACGGTTCTCGTCAATACGCTTCCTGGTGTACCGATGATGTACACCGGCGAAGAGGTCGGCAACGAGAGAAAGCTGAGCCTGTTCGAAAAGGTGCCTGTCGATTGGTCGCAGCCCCGGACGATGGGGGATCTGTGGAAGAAGTTGTTCGCCCTCCGGAAAGATCACAAAGCCCTCTCTCGTGGAGACATGATGCGTGTGTCGACTTCGCCTGACAGCAGCGTCTACGCATTCGTTCGGGCGGCGGGGAGCGATAAGATGTTTGTCGTTCTCAACTTTTCCGCCGATTCGATCGTTGCCTCATTCACATTCCCGATGGAAAGACTCTTCCCCGGACAGAAGCAGGTCGTGATGAAGGAAGCGCTCACGGGCGGGAGATCGCTCGTGCTGCAGCAGGGGATGCCGGCGGAGATCCCGATGGAAGGGCGGGGTTACAGAGTGTACGTGGCGGAGGAGATGCGCTCGAAGAGATGATGTTGCGTGTTCGTCAGCGTTCCTGCATGGCATGAGGGCGGCTTTTCCCCCTTATCGTGTTGCATCCTTTATCTTCTGCGCCATCTCCCCGGGTGTCCATTCATTTCCCTTCGTCAGACTCACAAGTTTTCCCTCGCCGTCGAGAATGACCGTCCGAAGGTTGTGCACGATGAGTCCCTCGTCGTTCGCATACTGCAGCCCGAGTCCATCCGCGATCCGGCGAACCCGCTCTCCCGATGTGTCGGGGTCGGTCAGGAAATCCCATGCCGCTGCGTCTGCGCCGTAGCTCTCCGCGTATCGTTTCAGCACAGCCGGTCGATCGAACTTTGCGTCGAAGCTGATGGACAAGAGATGCCAGCGGCCGTTCATCGACGGATCATTCTCCAGAGCCTTTTGGAGCGCGGCAAAGTGGGTGCTCATGCGGATACAGAAGTCGGGGAGAGGACAACGCGTGTAGATGAAGGTGACGGCAATCGCCTTACCGTGGAACTGGCTGAACCGTATCTCCCTGCCGTCCTGGTTCATCCACGAATCATCGGGAAGGATGTCGCCGGGTTTGAAGAGTTTCGCGAGGAGGATGTCGTCGGGCGTCAGTGTGCGTTCCGGCGATCCTTTGCCGGTGACGGCAATGCCTTCCAGCCAACTCTCCATTCGCGATACGGCGAGCGTCGCATGGATGCTGTCACCCGGCGCAAGGGGTGTGAGGAGGGTGCGATCGTGGACTTTGAACGGCATGATCATCGCGTTCATAAAGTTGGGGATCGCTTCGTGTGCAACGGTCAGCGTTGCGCTCATGGTATCGATTGCGACGATCCTTCCCCTGAGGGGGAACGTGACGAGTTCGGCATGCCCATCCCCCTTCCGGGAACAAGAGATCGAAACGAGGAGGAGAAGAGGAAGAACAAGCGGAAACCGTCTCATGGCAACCCCGAAAAAGATATCGACTCTCTGCGATTGCGATCGGGTGGGCATCTGGGTCCCACGATTCTCCCCGCGACCGGCGTCTTCACCGATCAAACACGGACTATGACGGTTCCGTTCTTTGCCCGGAGCGCACGGGTGCCGGCAAGAAGCCGGAGAACGCCCGCCTTGATTTCCCTTCAGTATTCGCGTACCTTTTGTCACCTATGGAATTGTTCTTCGATATGCTCGAAATACTCGCCATTTTGGCCATTATTCTGCTCAACGGATTTTTCGTTGCCGCGGAATTCGCGATCGTCAAGGTTCGTGCCACTCAAATCGAGCCATTAGTAAAGAGCGGGCAGAAGCGCGCGAAGCTCGCCCAGCACATTATCACGCACCTTGATGTGTACATTTCCACCACGCAACTCGGGATCACCGTGACGAGTCTTGCGCTCGGCTGGGTTGGCGAACCTTTTGTCGCCCGGCTGATCGCTCCTCTTTTCGCGCTTGCAGGGATTGTTCATCAGGGTGTGCTGGACATGGTCGCATTTGCCGCTGCGTTTGCGGTGATCACATACACCTCGATCGTCCTGGGAGAGCTCGCACCGAAGTCGCTTGCGATCCGGTACGCGCAGCCGATTGCCTTGTTTGTGGCGGGTCCGCTCCACTGGTTCTATACGGTGTTCCGTCCCTTCATCGTCTTGTTGAGGGTCTCCGCGGGCGGGCTGCTGCGCCTTTTTGGATTTCAACCGGTGAGCGAAAGCACCATCTCCCATTCCGAGGAGGAGCTCCGTCTCCTGCTGAGTCGGGAGAAGGTCTTCTCCGTTACCGGCAAGAACATCTTGCTCAACGCGATGGACCTGCACAACAGGACGGTGCGGGAGATCATGGTCCCGCGCACATCGGTGGTCTTCTTGTCGACGCAGTTGACGTTGGAAGAGAATATCGCGATCGCAGTAAAAACGCAGTTCACACGCTTTCCGCTCTGTGAACGGGGGCTCGATTCCGTTCTCGGCATGATCCATCTGAAGGATCTGTTTTTGCTCAGGGCGGAAATGGGGAGTGGGACCCGTCTTCTCGAGATCAAACGCGAAATGCTCTTCGTGCCGGAGACAATGCCGCTGGAGCGGATCCTCAACACCTTTCTTACCAAAAGGATACTCATGGCGGTCGCAGTCGATGAGTACGGGGGGGCCGCCGGTCTCGTGACGCTGGAAAACGTTCTGGAGGAGATCGTGGGGGATATCCACGATGAATTCGACGTTGAACAACGGCAGGTGCAGAAGATCAGCGACGTGGAATACCTTGTCGATGGCTCGATGCCGCTGCACGAGTTTGCGCGGATGTTCAATGTGGAACCGGAGTCGAAAGATGTTGTCACCGTCAGCGGGTATGCAATCCAGTTGCTGGGGCGGGTACCGGAAAGGGGGGCGCATGTACGCTTCCCCTTCTGGGATGCAACAGTGGAGGCGGTCGAAGGACGGCGGGTCAAGACCCTTCGCATGAAGAGATCGGCAATTCGGAAAGGGGATGGTGCATGAGCGTCATGGCGGGATGGAAGACCGTGGCCGTTGTGGTGCTCTTTGCTACAGCGCGGGCATGGGGTCAGTACACGGAAGAGTCGCGCCCATACCAGCCCGCAACATCGCGCTATGCAGGGGTCGGGGTCTTTGCGAGAGACTTTGCCCCGTCACCGGGGAACGCCGCAGCCGACTCCCTGACGATTCGTTATGCCCGTGCCATGCCATTTCTTTTCTTCCGCCAGGGACCTGTCGATCTGACGTTCGGTTATGCGGCCTACGATCTGCCGCAGAGGTCCTCCCGGTCGTCCCTGTTCATCGGCATGACGTTTACGAGCGAGTGGCCTCTTGCCGGTTCCCGCGGCAGCGCATTGGTGCTCCCCGTTCTGCTCGCGGGGGACTTTACAAAATCGCAATCTGCGGGGGCGGAGAAAGACGACTTCAATGTCGCAAGTCTTGGCATCGGGGCGGGGCTGAAGGCCCGTTTCGGAGGAGAGACAGCGGACCTTTCTCTCATGCTTGCGGGGGTGATGCACTACAGTTTCTCGGGATATAGCGTGCAGACCGGGTCTTCTTCCGCGCTCCTGGGAGAAATTGCCGCGGTCTTCCCCGGCGTTCCCATTGGGGAGGGGATCGCGGTGGGCTATCGTCTCCGGCTCCAGCGATGGAATGTGGGGAGTGATTTTGACTACAAGACCACCAACCATGGTCTCTCACTCGGGGTGTTGTTCTGATGATCAAGAGCATCCGCGCAAAAATCATCTGGACCTTCACGACCCTGGTTGTGCTCAACCTCGGCGCAACCTTCTGGTCGATCTACAATTTCTACGCTCTCGGGACCGCCGTCACCATGGTCCTGTTCGATAACTACCAGAGCGTGCTGGCTGCGGAGAACATGTTGAAGACCCTCGAACGGCAGGATAACGCCCTGTTGATCGCCGCGGAGGGGAGAGTGCCCACCGTGACGGGCGATGCGGCGGAGAACAGGGACTATTTCTTTCACTGGTACAACGAGGCGGTCCGGTCCGTTTCTCTTCCATCGCAGGAACCGCTGCGCGACTCCATTCAGGAGGTCTACCAGCGGTATGTGATGTTCACCGACTCGATGACCGCACGCATCAATCAGGGGGCGCTGGAGAACGCAAAACAGTATTACAACGGCGTCGTGCGCCCCTCGTCCGATCAGTTGCGGGAGCTCTGCTTCCATCTCTTCGAGATCAACCAGGCGGCAATGTACAATGCGATGCCGCGGGTGCATGGGATCGCGAACCAGACGGCATACGGGACCATGATGGCCTCTCTCGTCGCCCTTGCGCTCAGCATCATCGCAACGGGCTGGCTGACCAAAGTGCTCATCACGCCCGCAGAAAAACTGACCGACACCGTCAAACAGATAGGCGCCGGAAAACTCGACCTCAAGATTGACGTTCTCTCGGACGATGAGATCGGGCAGCTCAGCCGCGAGTTCAATAAGATGACCGAGCGGCTGAAGCGGTACGAACAGATGAACATCGACCAGATCCTCGCGGAGAAACGGAAGTCGGAAGCGATTGTGGACGGCATCGCGGACGGCATCATCGTCACGGACGCCGCACTCACCGTCGTTCACGTGAACCGTGTCGTCACGGATCTCTTCGGCGGCGACGAGGGGACTGCCGTCGGTGCTCCGGTCGGTGAAGTGGTGCGGGACGCGAGGATCCTCGAACTGATCAAGGGAGGGGCGGAGGGAAAGGGTCTGCCTGCCGACCAGCCCCCCCGGGTCCTGCAGTTGATGCGGAACGAGCGCCAGGTGTTCATCCGGCCGAAAATCACGGCCCTGAGGGACGACAGCGGGACAGTCTACGGCGTCCTGAGCATCCTGCAGGACGTCACCCAGTTCAAGGAACTCGATCGGATGAAGTCGGATTTCATTGCGACGCTGTCGCATGAGTTCCGTACCCCACTGACGTCGGTGAACATGGCGGTGGACATCCTCGACAAGGAGATCCTCGGGCCTCTCAGCCCGGAACAGAAGGAACTGATCGCATCGGCACGTGAGGATTGCTTCCGCCTGACAAAGCTTGCACGGGAGCTCCTGCAGTTGTCAAAGCTGGAATCCGGCAGACTGCAGTTGAAGAACGTCGACCTGGATGTCAGCGATGTTGTGGAGTCCTCTCTTCATTCATTGCACATCCAGTTTCACGAGAAGGACATCCGGTTGGAGACCGCGATCGCCGCGGGGCTCCCCCACATCATGGCGGACGAGCAACAGATCTCCTGGGTGATCACGAACCTTGTCACGAACGCTCTCAAGTATACGAACTCCGGTGGTACGGTCACCATCCGCGCGCGGGAGGATGGCGGTGCGGTCCGGATTGACGTGGAAGACACGGGACAGGGGATCGCTCGCCCGGATCTCGACAGGATCTTCGACAAGTTTGTTCAGATCAAGCATGCGACGGACGCGACGCCGGGGAGTGTCGGGCTCGGCCTTGCCATTGCCAAAGAGATCGTGGAATTGTACGGGGGCCGCATCTGGGCGGAAAGCGAGCTGGGACACGGAAGCGTGTTCACCTTCTGCATCCCTCTGGAGCAGCCTCACAGCGTTTGACGGAGTCACACCATGGATTTCAAGGCTTCCATCCTGCTCGTCGATGACGAGCAGAACATCCTCAAGACCGTCCGGATCTGTCTGGAAGCCGCGGGGTTTCAGGTCACGGCGATCGCGAATCCTCTGGAGGCGCTCGACGCCGTCCGCAAGAAACTGTTCGACATCGCATTCTTCGACTTGAAGATGTCGCCGATGGACGGGATGCAGCTTCTGAAGGAAACGCGCCAGATTTCTCCGGAGACGACCATCATCCTCATGACGGCGCACGGGAGCGTCGATTCGGCGGTCGAAGCGATGAAGCTGGGAGCATACGATTACCTGCAAAAGCCGTTCGAATTCACCGAGCTGCAGCACTTCACGGAAAAGGTCTTTGAGCATCACCGGCTCCGCCGTGAGTTGCGTGCGTTGAAGGAGGAACTGGCGCGCCGCGGCGGGGGGGATGAGATCATCACCCGGAGTGACCGGATGAAAAGCGTCCTGACGCTCGCGACACAGGTTGCCGCCAGCGCTATTACGGTGCTTATCGAGGGGGAAAGCGGGACGGGCAAAGAGCTGCTCGCGCGGATGATTCACGAGAAGAGTCCGCGTGCGGGGAATCCGTTCATCACCGTGAATTGCGCGGCGCTCGCCGAGACGCTTCTGGAGAGCGAGCTGTTCGGTCATGTGAAGGGAGCGTTTACCGGGGCGGTGAAAGACAGGGAAGGAAGGTTTGAAGCGGCCCATGAAGGAACGGTCCTGCTCGACGAGATCGGGGATGTCGCCCCCGCGACCCAGGTGAAGCTGCTCCGGTTTCTGCAGAGCAAGGAGCTGGAACGCGTGGGAGAGACATCGACGAGGAAGGTGGACGTCCGGGTCATTGCGGCCACCAACCGGGATCTCGAGGAGGCGGTGCGCACCGGCACGTTCCGGGAGGATCTGTACTACAGGTTGAATGCCGTGAAGCTGAAGCTTCCGCCGCTTCGGGAAAGAAGCGAAGATATTCCGTTGCTCGTCCAGCATTTCCTCTCCCGCTCCGGCACGACCAGCGAAGTGGGCCCCGATGTGGCGCAGGTACTGGGGACCTACCCGTGGAAGGGGAATATCCGCGAGCTGGAGAACGTTGTTGAGCGGGCGGTGATCCTGGCCCACGGCGGGCCCATCGAGATGCACCACCTCCCGGAGGAATTCCAGATGCTTGCGGGGAGCCACCGACCCCTCTCGCTTGACGAAATGGAACGGCAACACATCATCCGGGTTCTCCGGATCGCAAAAGACCTTGATGAGGCGGCAGGCATCCTCGGGATCGATCCGGCGACGCTCTGGCGGAAGAGGAAGAAATACGGGCTTTGAGCATTGCAGGGAGGAGAACGACGTCCCCCGCCCTTGCAATGTGCAAGGCGCCGTAATCTCTTGTTCTGAACATAGATAGTGGCGATGGCGGCCTCGTGGTCAATATTGCGTTGCAGTTTGCATGGTGAACCGCCCCGGGAGACAAACACATCCATTGAAAAACGATCAATGAGCGCGGGCAAGGGGCTGGACCGGAGTTCAGGTCTGGCATGCCGCTTGCTTCCTACTGAGGTACCATTCTCACCACAAAGCATGTTCCTTGCGCGGCCACTCACATTGAAGTTCAGCTATCCGGAGGTACCATGGCAGTGAAGACCACAACGTTGCAAAGCGGCAAGTTGGGGATCATCGAAGTGAAGGGGTCCCTTGTGGGGGGGGAAGAAACCGATGAACTCCGGAGCGCCGTTGCCGACTTTGTTGAGCAGGGAACGAAGAAGCTCATCATCGATCTCAGCAAGGTCACGTACCTGAACAGCACAGCCATCGGTGTCCTGGTGTCGGCACACACAACTTTTTCAAAGAACCAGGGACATGTGAAGGTATGCGGCATCAACAAGAACATCAACAACATCTTTGTCATCACGAAGCTGACGCTCGTGTTTGACGTGGCCGAAACCCGCGAAGAGGCCATCGCAGGATTCGGAGGGGAGTAAATCAGATCTACTGTACGACGGCAGCGCGTCATCATCTTTCTCATTACATTCACCAAAGGAGTTCTCGATGAAGCAGTCCCTTTTCCTTTCGTCGGTCATCGTGATCACGGCCGTGGTCGCGATCCTTATTTACACCCTGATTCTCGGCAATCCGGGGAACTTCCGGAACGGCGACGTGCGCACACAGCCGAACAATCTTCTCGGGACAGTGTACACCGGAGGCGTTGTTGTTCCCATACTTATCACATTGACCCTCATGGACCTCACGCTGATCTTCGAGCGTCTCTTCTCTCTTCGGAAGGCCAGCGGCCGTAATTCCATCACGGTTTTCCTGAAGTCGGTGCAGACTCACCTTATGGCCGGCAAGATCGATGATGCCATGAAAGCCTGTGACTCCCAGCGCGGATCGGCGGCGAATATCATCCGCACGGGGTTGGAGAGATACAAGGTTGTGGTGGGGGACAAGAACTTTGATGCCGAGAAAAAGATGGCGGAGACCCAGCGGGCGATCGAAGAGGCCACGAGTCTCGAGACGCCGCTGCTCGAGCGGAACCTGATCGCCCTGTCGACGATCGCCTCCATTGCCACGATGTTCGGATTGCTCGGAACGGTTGTCGGGATGATCAGGGCGTTCACGGCCCTTGCCGCCGTCGGCGGTGCTCCGGACGCCATCCAGCTTTCCATCGGTATCTCCGAAGCGCTGATCAATACAGCGCTCGGACTTGTCGCCGCGATCATCGGAATCGTCGCGTACAACTTCTTCGTCACGAAGGTGGACAATTTCACCTACATGATCGACGAAGCGAGCTACAATGTGGTCCAGATCCTTCACTCCCGGACCAACGACTAAGCAAAGGGGCGCACGCCCATGCCAAAATTCAAGCCACACCGACAGACATACCGGATCGACATGACGCCGCTTGTGGACGTCGCGTTTCTGCTGCTGACGTTCTTCATGCTCACGACGACGTTTAAGCCGACCGAGGAAGTGACGATCATCCTCCCCGCGTCGCATTCGGCGTACAAGCTGCCCGAATCGGATGTTATCACGATCAACATCAGCAAGGACGGACGGCTGTTCCTCGGCGTCGATTCGCAGATCCTCCGCGGAAAACTCTTCGGGAAGAGCAACGAGCTAAAAGCCAGCGTGGAAGTTCCCAAGGACCAGCTTGCGAACTACCTGGTCCAGGCCCGCACGGCGAACCCGAGATTGCGGACTGTGATCAAAGGGGACAAACAAGCGGATTACGGCGTCGCGGAAGATGTCATGGACATCCTCCAGAAGACGCAAATCACCCGATTTAACCTCGTCACCGAGCTTGCACGTTGACGGAGGAGCAAAGCATAGTCTAAGGAGGTACACTCTATGGCAGGCGGAGAAGTTGCCGAACATAAGCAAAAAGGGAAGAGCAAGAAGAAGAAAGGGAAACGCCTCGGCGTTCGTATGGATATGACGCCGCTCGTCGACGTTGCATTTCTGCTCCTGACGTTCTTTATGTACACAACGTCCATGTCCCGGCCGCAGACGATGGAAATCAACCTGCCGCCGGATCAAAAAGTGCATGTCGAGACGGCGGAGTCGAACCTGTTAACCATCCGGGTGAACGACAAGGGGATCATTTTCTGGAACATCGGTCTCGATGCTCCCGTGAAGATCGAGTTCAAAGATCTCCGGCCGTTCCTTCTGGATCGCGGCTCGACAAATCCGAGGCTGACGGTTCTGTTGAAGATCGACCGTCTGGGGAAGTATGAAATGATGGTGAACCTGATTGACGAGCTGAACGAATCCCGGATTACGCGATTCAGCCTCGCACCGTTGCTGGATCAGGACAAGGCGCTGCTCGCGAAGGTTTCGGTCTAACGAGAAGGGAACAAATACTATGGCAGCAGTCGCAGTGGCTGGCGCCTACAAGGGCGCGCAGTATGGCGCAAGTGAACTCAAGGCGGTCTACCAGAAATACTGGACGATGGGCCTGAGCATTGCCATCGCCATCCACCTGTCGATCTTCGGTTCGTACTACCTGGTGGAACTCCTCCGGGCGGAGGAACCGCCGATGATCCAGGTCAGGCTCATGAAGTATTCGGACCTCGGTCCGCCGCCGTCGATGTCGAACGCCAACATGCCTCCCCCTGTCGCCGTGACGGCGCCTACGGCAAAACCGACGGTCGGCGTGCCGGTCCCGGTCCCCGATGCGGAGGTGAGCGCGGACCAGGTGATCCAGACACAGGAGCAAATGAGCCAGGTGACTCCGATCGGCGATGCGAGCGGAGGAGAAGATGTGGCGGTGCAGCAGGACATCAAGATCGATGACGACGCGCCGCCGGCGGATTTTGTGGCGGTGGAGAAGGAGCCGGTCATCGTCAAACGCGTGGAACCCAAGTATCCGGAATTCGCGATGCGCGCGGGTCTCGAAGGACGGGTGTTTGTGAAGATCTGGGTCGATAAGGAGGGGAAGGTGAAACAGGTTGTTGTGCTGAAGAGCGACCTGGAGATCTTCAATGAGCCGGCCGTCGAAGCAGCCAAGCAGTTCGTCTTCACCCCTGCGTACATGAACAACGGTCCTGTNNGCCGACACAGTGGGCGGGGAAGGGATTTCCTTCCCCGCACGTATTCCGGGCAGGAGGCGATATGACGTCGGGCGAGAGGCCGCGCCTCTCGGAAGACGGGGCCGCGAGGGTCAATCACATACTTCGCATCGCCGTCATGGTCATCGCTTCGGCGGTGGCAGCGGCCGGGGCGCTCATCATGGCGGGCGTTTTTCTCCGCGAACGATTGCCGGAGACCATGCGGATCGTCATGGGAGCGACGGTGTCCCTGTACGGGGTGTACAAATTCACGTTGGCATACTTCCGGTCTCCCTCTCGCCGGGAGGCCGGGGAGAAATGATCCCATGAGAAGGTCCATTGCTGCACTCGTCCTTGCCGTGCTCTTGAGCGGCTGCGGCGGCAGGGAGCCGGGCTCCAAACAACTGACCAAGGGAACACTGCATATCGGGTGCGATGAGGCGGTTGCCACCTTGATCCGCCACGAAGCGGACCAGTTCACGCACCTGTACACCGACGCAGTAATTGATATCCGGCCCGAAGAGGCGCGGGAAGTGATCGCCCGGTTCGCCGCCGATAGCCTCCGCGTCATTGCCGTCGGAAGGGAACTCAACAAGGAAGAGCGGGATGCGCTGACCGCGGCAAAGGTGGAGTTCCGGGAATATCACGTTGCCCAGACCGCTGTCGCAGTCATCGCGAACTTCGATGTGCCCGTGAAGCAGCTTCGGGTCGGCGAGCTGGACACGATCTTTGCCGGGGCGCGGACCCGCTGGCCCGGCAAGGGGGGGATGATGATCGAACTGGCGGTCGGAGGACTGAACGCCGGCGTGAACGAGGTGTTTCGGCAGAAGGTGCTCGGCGGCAGCGGGTACGACCGGGCCGCGAAACCATTCACCTCCAGCACGATGTTGATCGATTACGTGGGTCATACCCGCGGTGCACTCGGCATCGTGGGTCTGGATTGGCTGAAGGACCATGATGCACATGTCACGGTCCTTGGCGTTGCGAGCCCGGCAATGCGTCCGGATTCCACCTACGCGCCGGACGAGTATTACACCCCTGTGCAAGCGTACGTGTACCTCGGCTACTACCCCATCACAACGCCGGTGTACATCTACAGCCGTGAGGTCGAACGCGACCTCGGCGATGGATTCATCGCCTTTGTCACAAGCGTCGCCGGCCAAAAAGTGGTGCAGGCCGGCGGTCTTGTCCCGGCGACGATGCCGGTACGGCTGGTTCAACTCACATCACGACAGGTGCAATGAGCATGAGACTCTTCGTCCTTTCATTCCTTGCGGCAACAGTGTTGCAAACCGCCCTCGCGCAGGATCCGTTTGAGAAAGGGAAAGCGGCGCTGGCCGGCCATGATACATCCTCCGCGATCGCGGAGTTCAGGGATGCGATCAAGGCAAACCGGAAGCTTGCGGAATCCAATGCCATCCTTGGTTCGATCGCAGCCGCCCGCGGGAAGGTGGACGACGCCATCGGGTTTTTCCGGGCGTCGCTTGAGCGTGATGACGAGAACGCCCAGGTGTTGCGCGCGCTGGGTGACGCCCTGATCGTGAAGAAGGATGTTGCCGGTGCGCTTGCAAACTACCGCAAAGCGGCGAAGGTGGCTCCGAAGGATCCTGCTGTGGCCGTAGGACTTGGCCGGATCCTCCTGTCGGCGGATTCGATCGACGGCGCCATCGTGCAGTTGACGCGGGCCAAAGAGTTGAGCCCGGACGACCCGACGATCTATATGTCGCTCGGCGATGCCTACCTGAAACAGAATGTCTTTGTGCTGGCAATCTCCAATTATCAGAAGGCGACGGAGCTGGCGCCGAAAGTCACCGCCTATCATGCGCAGCTCGCAAAGGTGTTTTTCAAAAACCGCCAGTATGTCGAAGCCGTCAAGGAATATGATGCGGTCATTGCCGTGGATTCAACGAACCCGAACGGATATCTCGAAAAGGGGCGGATCTACTTCCTGGCGAAACAGTATAAGAATGCCCTCCCCCCGCTGCAAAAGGTGGTGACTCTCTCGCCGAAGAGTGCGGAAGCGTACGAGCTGTACGCCCGTGCGCTCTTCGGGGCGGAAGATTATCCGGGTGCTGCGAAGGCAGCGCAGACGTCGCTCGGGCTGGATTCGAGCAATGCCGAGATCTGGCGCGTGCGTGCCCATTCACTGGCGAAACTGCGCGATTATCCCGGCGCGCTGGCGGCGTTCGCGGGATTGAAAGCGCGCAAAGCCATGAAACCGGAGGATCAGGCGGATTATGGCGCGGCCCTGGTCGGCGTCGGAAGGGAAGACGAGGCGATCCAGGCATTGCAGGAAGCCATCCGCGCCGACTCGACCAACTGCGACACGTACTTCCCGCTCGGCTTCATCTATATGAAGAAGCAGGACTACACCAGCGCAGTCCAGATGTTCGAAAAGAAGATTACGTGCGACCCCCGTTCGTTGAGTGCGTATGTCAACGGTGCGGCGTGCTATATGCAGTTGAAGAACTGGACAAGAACCAGGGAGCTTCTCACCCGATCGATCGAATTGAAATCGGACTTTCTCCAGGGACGGCTGTGGCTCGGCCGTTACTACGCGCAGGTCGACTCGCTGGAGAAGGCGGTGGACCAGTATGACGAGGTGCTGAAAATTATCAACGGCGAGGGGAACACCGACAAGTTCCGCAAGGAAGCGGGGGAAGCCCACCAGCAGAAGGGACAGCTCTACTTTATCAACAAGCAATACGAGCGGGCGGTGGATTCGTTCAAGAAATCGCAGACAGTGGGAAACGAGAGCGGCAGCCTGCACCTGATGTGGGGCGAAGCGCTGCTGCAGTTGCTCGATCCGCAGGGAAATGACGCTGAAAACGACCGGCTGAAAGTGGATGCCATCAGCCATTTCCGCAAAGCCATCGCTCTTGAGCCGTCAAATGCGGTGGGCCATTTCTGGCTCGGGCAGGGACTTGTCATGTCGCGCAAGGAAGGCGACAACGAAGGAAACAAAAAGTTGGTGGAGGAAGCCTGCCAGGAGTTCACGAAGACGCTTCGCCTGGACCCTCGGAACGAAGATGCAAAGAAGGCGAAAGAACGGATCAGCTGCAAATAGGAAAGAATCCACCCCGGCCACAAACGGACAAGACCGCCGCTCTGCGCCTTCTGCGCGGAGCGGCGGCACTGTCTTCCTCCAGGAGGTCGTCATGAGATATCGTCTGTCCGCGGTCCTGCTCGTTCTGCTCTTCTGCCGCATGGGAGGATGGGCGGAGGGACGTCTCTTCGGGACGGACAGTACGGTCCGGAGAAGCCGTGACTTCAACGTGGTTCATTACCGGCTGGAACTCTCGTTCGACGAAAAAGGGAAAAAGGTCGAGGGCGCCATAACGGTCACGTTGACGCCCCTGAGCGGTCCGCTGGATTCGGTGGTGCTCGATGCCGTCGCCATGGAAATCCGGTCGGCCAAACTTGTCACGGGTCAGGCGTTGGAGTTTCACAACCGGAGTCCCGAACTGGCGATCCTGCTCAACCGTCGGTGGGAAATAGGCGAGACACTTGCCGTGCGCATCGCCTATTCCTGCAAACCGGAGAAGGGCTTGTATTTTATCGTCAAAGACAGCAGCGGCACAGGATGGGACGGTCAGATCTGGTCGCAGGGAGAGGACATGGACAACCGATACTGGTTTCCCTGCTATGACTACCCGAACGAGAAAGCGACGTCAGAAGTCATTGCGACCGTGCGAGAGGAGTACACACTCCTCTCCAACGGCCGGCTGATCGCAGAAAGACATGATCCTGTCCGGAAGACCCGGACATTTCACTGGAAAGAAGGGAAGCCCCATTCGTCGTACCTCATCATGATTGCCGCCGGCCGGTACGCGATTACACGGGATATGTACCGGAACATCCCTCTTCTCTATTATATGTATCCGAAGGACAGCGTGAACGTGCAGGCCACGTTCGGGAACACGCCCGCCATGATACGTTTTTTTGAAAGCGAGACGGGAGTTCCCTATCCATGGGAAAAGTTCGCGCAGATCATTATCGATGAGTTCATGTGGGGCGGGATGGAGAACACCACAGCGGTGACGCTGAACGATGCTACCGTCGTCGACAGCAGGAGCGCGGCGGATTTTCCAAGCGGGGGAGTCATCTCCCACGAGCTGGCGCACCAATGGTGGGGCGATCTCGTCACATGCCGCGACTGGAGGCATCTCTGGCTGAATGAAGGATTCGCCACGTACTTCGAATGGCTCTACACGCAGGCATCGAAGGGAAAGGATGAGCAGCAGTATGAGCGGATCGCAGCGTCGTTCGGGATCCGGCGGAACGACCGGCAAAACGGACGCCACCCGGTCGTGAGCAGCAGCAACGAAAGCGCAAACCTCTACGAACGCGGGGCGTGGGTGCTCTTCATGCTTCGCGACCTGCTCGGGGATGAGGCATTTCACCTTGGACTTCATGCCTATCTCACGCGATATTCCTATGCATGCGCCGAGACGAACGAGCTGAAGCTCGCGCTGGAGGATGCTACGGGACAGAATCTCGACTGGTTCTTCGATCAGTGGCTGTATAAGGCAGGACTCCCCGTCCTGAAAGTGACGAAGGAATGGGATGACAATGCCCGCCTGCTCCATCTCAAAGTCCGGCAGGAGCAGCCGGTGGACAGTCTCACAGGAATCTTCCGCTTCCCGCTCTGGGTCGAAGTGACCACGGCGAGGTCGCAGATGCTGCACAAGGTATGGGTTGAACATGCGGAGGAGACGTTCACCTTCGCCGCGGATTCTACCCCATTGATGGTCATTGCTGACAAGGGATACCGTCTGTTGAAGGAAATGGACTTTCCGAAGTCGGAGGAGGAGTACCGGTTTCAGCTTGGCCATGCTTCCGATGTGGCCGACAGGATAACCGCAGCGAGATCGCTTGCGGAGGACGAAGGTGAGAACTCACGCACGGCTCTGACGGCGGCGTTGCACGATCCGTTCTGGGGCGTGCGGGAGGCAGCCATCACAGCGCTCAGCGAAACAAAGGGGGTGAACGGTGGAAGCGGACTCGTGGAGGCGTTGAGGGATGAGAACTCACGGGTTCGACGATCCGCCGTGGATGCCATCAGCCGGACCAACGACGGCGGGTTTGCCCCCGTCGTGGATTCCGTTGCGCGGCACGATCCGAGCGATATCGTGGTATCGACCTGCATCCGCACGCTTGCGGGTCTCGATACGGTCCGGGGAGCTGCGTTGGCGATTGCGCTTATCGACCGGCCCTCACACAGGGATGTCGTTCGGAGGACTGCGCTCCACACTCTCCAGATGCTGCGGACCTCAGGGGGGACAGAGACTGCGCTTCGGTACACTGAGCACGGATTCGACCGCCACATAAGGATGCTGGCAACAGATGCGGTTGCAGCCGGGGGAAGAGAGGTCCCGGCAGCCCGGGCACGACTGCGGGAGCTGCTGCATGATGGTGACTCCGGTGTCCGACAAGCAGCCGTGCGGGGAGCGTCCGCGTGGCATGAGAGCGAATTTCTCCTGATCCTCCGGGAGATGCAAAAGACCGAAACGGATTCGGAAGTGCTCGACCTCCTGCGCAAGGCGCTGACGGAGGGAAAAGGGGAGGGTGAGGGAAATGAGTGAAAGTCGGCCTCCAGCCAAGCGGGGAAAGGGAAAGTCACTAAAAATACGGCCAAAATGACAGATTTTTTTCAAGAAAGTACTTGACAAGTAATGTTCGATTTTGTATTATCCAATCGTACAAATCGACCATAACAGCGTTTTCATCTTCACTGTTATTTGACATAGAGGGTTGAGAGGTCTCATCCCCCAAGCTTGAAAGGAGAGAGTCATGCCCCACGCGACGGACGTGAAGCACGAATTGTTCAATCAGGTCATGGTTCCCCACATGAACCTCCTCTACGGATACGCGATGTACCTCACAAGTGACCGGGACGAGGCAAACGACCTTCTCCAGGAGACGTTTCTCAAGGCGTTTCGGTTCTTCGAGAAGTTCGAACAGGGGACAAACGCAAAGGCGTGGCTGTATCGCATCATGCGGAACACGTATATCAACGAGTACCGCAAAGTGCGGAGGGCGCCGGATCTCGTGGAATACGATGACCAGCTCTCCTCGTATCAGATGAAGCAGCGGGACGAGCGGAGCCCTGGAGATGTCCCGGGCGAGATCTTTGAGGATGAGATAGCAATTGCGATTTCGTCTCTGCCGGAGAAGTTCAAGAGCGTCATCGTCCTGCGGGACGTCGAAGATTTGCCGTATGAGGAGATTGCGGAGGCGTTAGAAATACCTGTCGGGACCGTCCGCTCCCGCCTTCATCGTGCGCGTGCGATCCTCTTCGATAAGCTCAAGGGGTATGCAAAGGAGCGTGGGTACAGGGTGGGAGACCGTTTTGCGCCACAGGATCTCGCTTTGGCGGTGTGATGTGCTGAAGGGGGGGTCACCCCCCACCGATGTGGCTGAGCAAAGAACGGATGATGCGTGCAGTTGCCCCCCAAATCGTATGCTCTCCCCCCTCGTAGGTCCAAACCTCCCGTCGTTCTCCCCCGATCAACTTGACCTCCTTCCTTGCGTGTGATGAATCAAGAAAGAACTCGATCGGGACGAAAAACGCTTCCGCCACTTCGCGATCATTCAGGGTCAGGTGCGGCGGAGTGCTGAGGAGACCCACGACCGGGGTGACGAGAAAGCCGGTAGGGATGATGACATCGTCCAGCATTCCGACAACGGCGACTTCCGAAGGATCGATTCCCAGTTCCTCTTGCGTCTCTCGCAAAGCGGTGTGCGCCCTATCGGTGTCCCCTTCTTCCACTCCGCCGCCGGGAAATGCAATCTGGCCCTTGTGCGTATCCACTACGTCCGTCCGCTTGATCAGGAGCAGATCCGTCGACACCGGCGACAGAACGAGGGGAACGAGAACGGCCGCCTGTCGGTAACCAGGAGGGGGCTGCACGATCGATCGGGGTGTGTTAAGCGATTGGCGGAGGCGGGTGGCCAGACCATCCCTGTCCAGAGGTTTCATGTTGTCAAGATAGAAAACTCGTGACCAATCTGCAAAGGCGCTCTGTATGAAGGAAATGACGTTGACGATACAAGGGATGACGTGCCACCATTGTGTCATGGCAGTCCGGAAGGAATTGACGAAACTTCCCGGCATCGAGGTGCGGGACGTACAGATCGGTTCCGCCCGGCTGATCGTTGACGAGACAAAGGTGACGCCGGCCCTCATTGAAGCAGCGGTTCAGGATGCGGGGTTCATTCTGGTGGGATGAGAAACGGACCCGTTGCCGGATTTCTCTTTGCGCACGGAGGCAGACCCGCCCGCCGACTCATGTTTCTGGAATTTGCACAGGAGATTCTCCTCCTCATGGATTCTCCGGTTATGACGATCGATGTTGCCCATCCCCCGCTTGGTGCGAAGGCGCTTGACGCTGCTCTGCTTGACGCATGGGGAATCGTGCGCAATTCGTCCCGATTGCGTATACTCAAGATTGTCCACGGATACGGGAGCAGCGGGGTTGGGGGGACTATTCGGCAGGAGGTTCGCAACTGGGCGTTTGCCAACCGGCGCCGCTTCAAAGGGATCATTGAGGGAGAAGAGTACAACCTGAACCAGGAGCTCACCCAAGCCCTGCGGATGGAGGTCGGGAACTTCTATGATTCCGATCTTTCGGCCGGGAACGCCGGAATCACAGTCATCTGGGTCAAATAGTGACCCCAATCATGCTTGTACGGCCCGTTTTCCGCCTTTTTGTGGGATTTTGATTCGTGTCACGTCTTGGTGCGGGAATATACGCTATAATGTTTGTGAAACGGAACGGGAGTTCGCAAAGCTATGGCGACACATCTGTTGTATGCTGACGATGAAACGGGGTTGCGGGAACTGGTCCAATCTCATCTTTCCCTTGAAGGGTATGATGTGGACGTGGCAGCCGACGGTGCTGAAACCATCGATCTCTTGAGCAAGGGCAAGTACGACGTCATTCTCCTGGATGTCCACATGCCGAAGATGGACGGTATTGAGGTCCTGAAGTATATGAGCCAGCGGAAGATTTTCTCCCGGATGATCATGTTGACCGGCGACGGCGATCCCCACGTCATCAGTCAGTGCGCAAAATATGGTGCGATTGATTACCTGACGAAGCCCTATAATTATCACGAGTTGGTCGAGGCAATCGAAAGGGCGATGTCGGAAGATATCTCCATCAAACAGCGGAAATAAGGCCGCCGGGCAATATCCGGCCGTGGACCCCCCTGCTCAATTCTCCGGCCTGTCATTCATGCAGCACTTCCCTGTAGATTCCCTCCAAACGGTCCATCTGTCGTTTCCTCTCAAAAAGTTCCAGCACTCTCTCCCGCCCTGCTCTTCCGAACCGTCGACGCATCTCCGGGTCAACCGCGAGCCGCGTGATCGCCGCCGCCAGCGCAGTTGAATTGTGCGGGGGGACCTCGAGTCCCGTCTTCCCGTCCACGACGATATCGAGAACGCCGTCGCAGTTCGTCGATACGACCGGGAGCTCCATCGCCATAGCTTCGATCAGCACCACGCCGAAAGACTCTGCGTGAGAAGGGAAAGCAAAGATGTCGCACGATGCCATGACATCGGGGACATCGCGCCGGAAACCGGCGAAGATCGCCCCATCACCGAGCTGCAGGGACTCTGCGAGGGCGCGAATCTGCCGTGCATACGCATCCTCCCCTGCAGTTGCCTCGCCAACGATGAGAAACCTCACCTGCGGATGATCTGCGCGCACGGCCGCTGCGGCCTGGAGCAGGTCTTCGTGTCCCTTGCCGGGAGAAAATCTCCCGACGCACCCCACAACGATCTCTTCGGTCTGAAACCCAAGTGCGGTGCGCACATCGGCGCGGCGTGCATGCGCAGGCGAGAATTGATCGATGTCGATCGCATCATGCAGCGTGACGACCTTGTCGGCAGTCATCGGGGTGGTGGCGAGCACGTTCCGGTGAATGACCGAGGAGATGGCGAGGACCCGGTCGACGTGTGCATACGTGTATCGGTGGAACGGGTCCGTCTTGGTCAGAGAGGAGCCGACTCTCTTGCTCAGGATGATGTGCGGATGCACCAGGGAAAGATCGGCGGCTGGGACGACGGCGGACAGGTCCTTCGACAACTGGCAATGGATGATGCGGATGCGATGGTGCCGGATGAAACGCGAAAGCGAGACGATCACCGCGGGGTGCAGGTAGCCGCTCACGGGATAGGTCACGACGGTGATTCCCCGTGACTCCGCCTCCCGCGCGAGTCGGCTGCCGGTACAGCATGCAAGCCAGACGGGATACCCTCTGCGGCGGAGATGATCCGTCATCTCCAGGGCCTGCATTTCAAGGCCGCCCCAGGAGCGGGAGAAGCATGTTTGAAGGAGAGGGACGCCGGGCACGTGCCGTTCCTCTACCGTTGACTCAGCATCACCACGTCCCGCTTCTCCTTTCCGAGATAGACCTGGCGGGGACGTGCGATCTTCTTCTCTTCATCCAACAACATCTCCTGCCACTGGGCGAGCCAGCCCGACATCCGCCCAAGCGCAAAAAGAACGGGGAACATATCGGTGGGAAATCTCAGCGCCTGGTAGATAAGCCCGGAATAGAAGTCGACGTTCGGGTACAGTTTCCTCTTGATGAAATAGTCGTCCTGCAGCGCTATGCGTTCCAGCTCCAAGGCGATGTCCAGCTTCGGATTACGGCCCGTCACCTCGAACACCTGATCGGCCAGCCGCTTAATGATCGTCGCCCGCGGGTCGAAGTTCTTATAAATGCGATGACCGAATCCCATCAGCCGCCCGCGTCCTTCCTTGACCTCCTTGATGAATGCCGGCACGTTGTTGATGCCGCCGACGTGGTCCAGCATGCGAAGGACTTCCTCGTTGGCTCCTCCATGCAACGGGCCGTAGAGCGCTGCTGCGGCAGCCGACGCGGCGCTATACGGGTCGGTGAGGGAGCTCCCGACATTCCGCATGGCCGACGTGCTGCAGTTCTGCTCGTGGTCCGCATGGAGAATAAAAAGAACATCCAGTGCTTTGGCGAGCACGGGATCGGGACTATACCGCGGTTCCGCGATCTTGAACATCATGCTGAGAAAATTCCCCGCATAGTCGAGATCGTTGTCCGGCAGAACGTACGGCATCCCCGTGCTGTGGCGGTAGGCGTAGGCTGCAAGCGTTGGCGCCTTGCCGATGAGGCGGTAGGTCGTTAATTGTCTCTCAAACGCACTGTCGATCCGCTTCGCGCCGGGGTAGAACGTGGAAAGGGCCGCGACCGCGCTGATGAACATTCCCATGGGGTGCGCATCATAGTGGAAACCGTCCATGAATTTCTTCATGTTCTCATGAACGAACGTGTGGGTCGTGATGCTGGTGGTCCACTCCTCCAGCTGCGCCTTCGTCGGGAGTTCGCCGTTGAGAAGCAGGTACGCGACCTCAAGATACGAACACTTCTCCGCCAGCTGCTCGATGGGGTATCCCCGATACCGTAGAATGCCCTTCTCGCCGTCGATGAACGTAATCGTGCTCTTACACGCAGCCGTGTTCAAGAACGCCGGGTCGTACGTCATCAGGCCGAAGTCGTCATTGCCTGTCTTGATTTGGCGGAGATCGATCGCCTTGATGGTGCCGTTTTCGATAGGGATGTCGTACACCTTCCCCGTCCTGTTGTCGGTGATCGTCAGGCTTGCGGTCGTGCCGGTCTTTTGTGCCTCGGTTGACGGCTGCATGGTGATGCTCCTCTTCAATATCCGTGAACTGGGATTCGAACACGCGACTCTTCTCGGCGCACACATCGGTTCAGGGTGCAGGAACCATCGGGAGGAAATGCGGGCGAGGCACCCTCTCATGCTGCAGATGTGAGAAGAACAGCTTGAAGGAATGTAATCATCCGGAAGAGATTCCACAAGGGGTGAACCTGCCTTTGTGCCCCCGGGTGGGTCTTTCCCGCACCGTGGGGTCCGGCTGTCTGTATTGCTTTTCAGACCCTGGTTTGCTAAGTTCGATCCTATTGCACGACCGCGTTCCTGCAATCCCGCGTTGAACAAGCCATTGTGCGTGATGCGCAATCTCAGTCTTGACGACATACGGCGGTGCTTCTCCTCCTCGGCGGATTTCAATGAGATCTTCGACGCGTTCCAGTCGGCCCTTGCCCTCCGGGTCGAAGACCTTGACGTGTACCGGCTCCTCTTCTGGAACCATTCGCTGACGCCGGATGAAGTCAGACTGTTCGGGGAGAAGCTGGCGGGGGAGTGCCCCTCCCTTGCGTATGACGTCTTTCTCTGGCTCGCGGGAATGTTCGAGGCCACATACTCCTCGACCGACAACTACGAGCTGGCGGTCACGTATTACCAGAAGGCCGCTGCCGCCAGACCCTCCGAAGCGGAACCGTATATCAGGGCCTGCGAGTGCTACGATCCGGACCTCAGCATCCCGCCTTTGACAGGCCTTCTTGAGTTCGTCCTCCGCGGCCTCCCAAACGTCTCAGATCCCATCCCCCTCTACCAGCGACTGGCGGAACTCTACTCGTACGCCGGCGACCCCCGGCAGAGCGAGTTCTACCGCCTGAAGGCGGAAGGAGGTCCCGCATCTCCCCCTCTGCAGGAATGACGCAGCGTCGTATGGAGAAGTTCCGGCGGGTTCTTGCGCAGCGACAACCGGACCTGACGGTCGTGATGGAAAATATCCACGACCCGCACAATGTCAGCGCCGTGCTCCGCTCATGCGATGCCGTCGGCGTCCTGAGTGTAAACCTTCTTTATACCGTCGAAGCGTTTCCGCGCATCGGAAGGAAGAGTTCCTCAAGCGCGAGCAAGTGGATTGAACGGCGCAAATTCACGTCGGTGGACGAGTGCTACGGCACACTGCGGGCAGAAGGGTATCGGATCCATGCCACACGTCTCACGAACCACGCTTCCTCATTGTACGATCTCGACCTCACCCGCCCCGTCGCCCTCGTTTTCGGGAATGAACATCGGGGCGTGTCGGAAGAAGCAGGAGAGAAAGCCGACGGGAACTTCCATGTCCCGATGATGGGAATGATCCAGAGCCTTAACGTGAGCGTGGCGGCCGCAGTTTCTCTGTACGAGGCGTTGCGCCAGCGCGTCGGGCTGGGCCGTTACGGGACGGCGTCGCTCTCTGCGGAGGTGTTGGAACGGACCTTTGACGAGTGGATCGCGCGCTGAGACGCGCTGCTTGCTTTGTCAAACGTGAATCGGTATATTGCATTCGCGAAACAATCTCTCAGCCGCGGCCTCGATGCTGAAGAGGACTCGAAAAGCAGGCAGCATAGGTCATCATGCAACAAGACTCTCAAAGCGTGAGTTTCCTCGGTCTGAATTTCATCCTCATCGGCGCGGTCGCGCTCGTTATTTTTGCCTATCTCGTTCTCCTGATCAGGAAGCGGTGGAAGAAGAACTTCCTGCACGACGTGGATGAAGAGGCGAAGAAGTAATCACCGGTGGTGCACGCAACAGAGTCCAGAGGGTGGCGCAGGCCACCTTTTGTTTTTTCCTTGACGGATCGTTTCCGGTACAACACGGGGCAGCATGTATGCAACGGACTCTCCTCCGCATCGCGGCAGTTGTTGGCCTCTTCCTGTTCTTCCTCCCGCTCCCCGCACCGGCCGAACTCCACACGCGTGTCCATCTCGTTGCAGATGCCAAAGGGATTGTCCCTGGCGGACATTTTTCCGTCGGCGTCGTCATGTCGATGAAGGATGGGTGGCACACGTACTGGCAGAACCCGGGTGAATCCGGGCTCGCCACGCAGATCGTCTGGACGGTGCCGGAAGGGTTCACTGCAGGGGAGACGCAATGGCCTGTCCCGGAGAAGCATAATGAGAGCGGCGATGTCCTGACCTACGGATACACCGGCGTGACGACATTCCTGGTGCCGTTCACTGCCCCGGCATCGCCGGCGCCGGGGAGCCGCGTAACACTCCGGGCGCACATCGCCTGGCTCGAGTGCAGAGAGATTTGCGTTCCGGGTGACACTGTCGTGACGCTGGATCTCCCGGTTGTGTCCGGCGCGCGCACCCCCGACAACGAATCGCTTTTTCATTCCGCCCTCCAGCGTCTCCCTGCCCCGGCCGGGAGCGCCCAGGAGATCCGCGTCTTCCCGACACTGGAGAAGGGGATGGTCGTCCTCCGCGTGACTTCTCCGGCGGGGGGACTACCCGACACAATGAATGCGTCGATTCCCGACTTCTATCCGGGCCAGCTCGCGGATGTGATGATCGGGCGGACAGCCGTTTCCATCGAGGGGAGCAGCGTGGTCCTGCGCTTGCCTCTCTCTGCGTCGAAACCGATCGTTGATTCCCTGACGCTCCACGGTATTGTCGTCTATGGGAAGGCACACCACGCGGTGGAGATGGCGATCCCCCTCCCCGCGAAATTCTGTGCCGCCCTTTCCGCGGAAGGCGGAGTTGCGCCACTGGCGCTCCTGGACAGGACATTTACCACGCAGGAGGGCGGCACAGGGACACACTCGCTCCTTCTCTTTATCCTGTCAGCCCTGCTGGGCGGATTGATTCTCAATATCATGCCGTGTGTTCTGCCGGTGATCGCGTTAAAGGTGTTCGGTCTCGTCAAGATGGCAGGGGACGACCCCGCACGGATCAGGCGGCTGGGTTGGACCTTTGCCTCCGGCATCCTTGCATCGTTCCTGGTCCTTGCGGCAATCGTCATTCTCCTGCAGGCGGCGGGACAACAGGTTGGGTGGGGATTCCAGTTTCAGGAGCCGCTGTTTGTCATTGCCATGGCGGGAGTGGTGTTCGCGTTCGGACTGAGCCTTTTCGGCGTCTTCGAGATCCGCCTGCCAAGTGCGGCTCTCAGCGGCATCGGGAATGCAGTGACACGCCGCGACGATGAAGGGAAGGGGTACGGCGCGTCGTTCAGCGAGGGGGTGTTTGCCACCGTCCTGGCAACGCCGTGCACCGCGCCATTCCTTGGAAGTGCGCTTGGCTTCGCGTTCTCGCAACCCTGGTGGGTCATCATCATCATCTTTACATCCACGGCGGCCGGGATGTCGCTTCCCTACCTCATCCTGACGGCGCGACCCGCATGGCTTCGGTACCTTCCCAAACCGGGAGAGTGGATGGAGGCGGCAAAGCAATTCATGGGATTTCTGATGATGGCGACGCTCCTGTGGCTCCTGTACATTCTCGGGAAGCAGCTTGGGATGGAAGCGGTGATCTGGACGGGGGCTTTCCTGCTGAGCATCGGTTTTGCCTGCTGGCTCGTCGGACGCTACGCAACGCTGACTGCTTCGCGGAAAATGTTTTGGGGAACCTGGGCGGCGGCGGCCATTATTGTCGTTGCCGGCTTCCAGCTCTTCTTCTCGGGGGCTTTCGATCTCCAGGCAGCGGTTGCCGGGACCTCTCCGTCTGCGGAACAACCGGCGGCTTCCGGTATCGCCTGGACGCCGTTCTCACTTGCCGGCGTGGAGAGCGACATTCAGGGGGACAGGCCGGTGTTTATCGACTTCACCGCTGAATGGTGCCTGACCTGCAAAGTGAATGAGAAAGCAGTCCTGCAGAGTCCGGATGTGGTGGAGAAATTCAGGGAATTCAACGTGCGGGCCATTCGGGCCGACTGGACCCACCGGAACCCTGATGTGACCCGCCTTCTTGCAAAGTTCGGGCGATCGGGCGTTCCGCTCTATGTGGTCTTTGCACCTGGCAAACCGGATGCGCCGGCTGTCCTTCCCGAAGTGATCACGAAAGGGATCGTGCTGGATGCCATCATGAAGGCGGCGGGGAAGAGCACGTCGCCGGGAAGGGCGGAGGGTTCGTAGGGATCTATCGCCCCCCCTTCTTCAAGAGCCGCCGGATCTCATTCTTGGTGCTTTCGGGGAAGTCACCCGTCAACATCCATTCGGCGTAGCCGGGATCCGACATGACGGGTTTCCCTTTGTGCTTCCCGAACGCGTAGACGATCTCACCGCCGGCGTTCCTCGCAAGTTTCCTGCCCCAGTCCACAATCGCATTGCTGTCGCAGAAGGCGTGGATTTCCTCCACCGTCTTCCCCAGGTCATCGTACGCCTCAAGCTGCCGCTGAAACACCTCGAACGTTGCACGGACGTCCGCCTCGGCATCGTGCGCATTCTCCATCGACTTGTTGCAGTAGAAACGATAGGCAGCGGAGAGGGTTCGCTCTTCCTTCCTGTGATAGATCGTCTGAACGTCGATCAGGCGCGTCCCGCTTTCCGGGAAGGTCAGCCCGCACCGGGCGAATTCCTCCGACAGTATCGGGATGTCGAACCTGTTGGAGTTGAAACCCGCGACGTCCGCTCCCCGGAAGAACTCATGAATTCCTTTCGCGAGGTCGCGGAACAACGGCTCACCCGCCACGTCGGCATCGGTGATGTGGTGGACAGCCGTCGCCCCGGCGGGAATGGGAATGCCCGGATTGACCAGTCGTGTCCTGACTTCCTCAGTTCCATCAGGAGCAACACGGAGCCCGGAAATCTGAACGATCCTGTCATGCATGACATCGATCCCCGTCGTTTCCAAATCGAAGAAGACGAGCGGACGATCCATTTGCAGTTTCATGAGCCACCCCAAGTGTGCGTCGGCAACGAATGACAAAGTAGCCAACCGGGACGATATCTGCAACACGGAGGAGGAGAGGGTACTTTTCGCGATTCTGTCGTATATTACACTTCATCACACACACTCTTCATTCGGACAAGGACATGAGTACGGACTCCCTCGTATCATCCCCCGCGTGGAAATCTCTGCGGGAACATTACGACGCCGTGGCGGTGCTTTCCATGCGGGATCTCTTTGCAAAAGACCCGGGGCGATTCGAACGATTCTCTCTCCGCTGGGAGGAGACGCTGGGCTCTCTGATCGCAATGTACGAGCACAAGATCTTTGTCCAGAGGATCATCTGGAACATCAATTCGTTTGACCAGTGGGGGGTGGAACTTGGCAAGCAACTTGCCAAGGCCATCCTTCCCGAGCTGGAGCCGGCCGGTCCTCTCACGACGCACGATTCCTCCACGAGGGGTCTGATCGATGCATTCAAGGAAATGCGTGCTTGACAATCCCGGGGGGATCAAACGGCGGCAAAGCATGAATAAGGGAAATTTTTTTCGTATCTTTTTCCCGTGACTTTCCGAAGAAGCGCTGAGTCCCCACAAACCTCCTTGCTACCCGACAAATGACACCTGTCTCCCCTGATGCCGTGCAGCCGTCAGAGATGCGCCTGGTGCGGCATCCCAGCATGACGGAACTTGATGAACTCTCGATCAACACGATTCGCTGCCTCGCAATGGATGCGGTGCAGAAAGCAAAATCCGGTCATCCCGGGATGCCGATGGGAATGGCGCCGGCTGCGTATATTCTCTGGACCGAGTACCTGAAGCATAACCCATCGAATCCTTCCTGGGTGAACCGCGACAGGTTTGTCCTCTCCGCCGGTCACGGGTGCATGCTCCAGTATGCCCTCCTCCATCTCACGGGGTACGATCTTCCGCTTGAGGACATCAAGAACTTCCGGCAATGGGGGAGCCGCGCTCCCGGGCATCCTGAGTACGGCCGGACACCCGGAGTCGAGGTGACCACCGGTCCCCTCGGCCAGGGGCTTGCCAACTCGGTTGGGATGGCAATAGCGGAGAAATACCTCGCGCAGCGGTTCAATAAGCCCGAATTCCCGATTCTCGATTACACCGTCTATGTGATCGCCGGGGACGGAGACCTGGAAGAAGGAGTCTCCACCGAGGCGTGCTCCCTCGCCGGCCATCTGCACTTGAACAACCTCATCGTTTTGTACGATGACAACCACATCACCATCGACGGCGACACGTCGATGTCCTTCAGCGAGGACATTCCTGCAAAGTTCACAGCCCTCGGGTGGTTCGTCCAGTCGGTGGGAGGGGACGGAAACGATGTGGGTGCAATGCGGGAGGCGTTGGACGCAGCGCGGCGCGAAACGAATCGCCCGTCGCTTATCAAGATACGGACGCTTATCGGGTACGGGAGTCCCCACAAGGAAGGAACGGCGGAGGCGCACGGTTCGCCGCTCGGAGAAGAGGAAATTGCGCTGACAAAAATACGGTACGGATGGGACCCCGCACAGAAGTTCTTCATTCCGGATGCTGCGCTGGGAAAGTTCAGGGAGCAACGGAGTGCCGGCGCGAAGGCGGAGCGCGGGTGGCAGGCCCTCTTTGACCGCTACGCGGCGGCGTTTCCGGCAGAAGCTGCAGAATTCCGCCGCGCCGCCGCACGGCAATTGCCGTCCGATTGGGAGAAAATTTGGGCATCGTCCCTCCCGACATTCGATCCGGCGAGCAGCATGGCGACGCGGGAAGCCCAGGGGAAACTGCTCGATGCACTCATGCCGAAGCTCCCGCTGGTGATCGGCGGTTCTGCCGATCTCACGCCATCGAATAACACGCGGCCGAAATCTGCGGTCGATTTCTCCGCCACGGAGCGGACCGGCCGGTACATCCATTACGGCGTGCGGGAACATGCGATGGGCGCCATCATGAACGGGATCGCGGTGAGCGGTATGCTTATCCCGTACGGCGGGACGTTCTTTGTGTTTAGTGACTATATGCGTCCGGCGATCCGCCTGGCGGCGTTGTCGGAGTATCCGACGATCTTTGTCTTCACGCACGAAAGCATCGGCCTTGGAGAGGATGGTCCCACCCACCAGCCGGTGGAGCATTTCGCCTCGCTCCGGGCGATGCCGGGCCTCGTCGTTCTCCGTCCCGCTGATCCACACGAGACAATGTATGCGTGGAAGTACGCCCTTGAGAACCGCAAGGGGCCGACACTCCTCGGCCTGACACGGCAGAAGGTCCCTGTGCTTGACCAGACAAAGTTCGGATCCGCGGCAAACCTGGTGAAAGGGGCCTACGTGGTGACCGGTGCGGCCGCGCCGGACGTGATCCTCATCGGTACCGGGTCGGAAGTGGGCATCGCCCTCAAGGCCTACGAGGCGCTCGCGGCGGAGGGGATCCGGGGGCGGGTGGTGAGCATGCCCTCCTGGGAGTTGTTCGAACGGCAGCCGGCGGCGTACAAGGAAAGCGTTCTCCCGCCGGCCGTGACTGCACGCGTCGCCGTAGAGGCCGGCGTCAGGAACGGATGGGAACGCTACCTTGGAGATCGCGGGATATTTATCGGCATGAGCAGCTTTGGCGCGTCTGCGCCGTACGAGGTCTTGTACAAAGAGTTCGGCATTACAGTCGAAGCAGTCATCGCAGCAGCACGAAAGGTCCTCGCATGACAATTGCCATTGCCGGCGACCATGCCGGCTACGAGCTCAAGCAGCGGCTCGCGATGGAGCTCGGCCACGAAGGGTTCACTCTTCTCGATCTCGGTGCTTTCGACACCACACCATCGGACTACCCGGATTTTGCGCTTGCAGTCGGGAAAGCAATTACGGGGGGAGAAGTGGAACGGGGAATCCTGGTGTGCGGCAGCGGCGTGGGGGCGTGCGTCGCAGCCAACAAAATCAAAGGGATTCGCGCCAGTGTCTGCCACGATACCTACTCGGCACATCAGGGCGTCGAGCATGACGACATGAACGTCCTCTGCCTTGGCGCACGGATTATCGGTCCTGCCCTCGCACTGGAGATCGCACAGGCGTTTCTGGGCGCACAGTTCGCCCGCGAGGGGCGTCACCTGCGCCGCGTGAACAAGGTTCTGGCCATTGAACAACAACAGGGNNGTCACGTCAAACCCGACCATTTTCGATAAGGCCATTTCGGGGAGCACCGACTACGACCAGCAGCTCCGTGAGACGTTGGCGCACACGCCCGCTGCTTCCGGTGCCGCGTTGATCCGCGTGTTGATGATCCGCGACATCCAGATGGCGGCGGATATCCTCCTGCCCGTGCACACCCGGACGCAGGGACGCGACGGCTACGTGAGCATTGAGGTAACCCCGAGCAAGGCCCGTGACACGGAGGCAACGATTCGTGAAGTGCGGGAACTCTGGTCGCTCGTCAACCGGAAGAACATTATGATCAAGATCCCGGCGACGAAGGAAGGACTCCCCGCGATCGAGCAGGCGATTGCCGAGGGATTCAACGTGAACGTTACGCTCATCTTTTCGGTTGAACGGTATCGGGAAGTTGCTGCAGCATACATCCGCGGGCTGGAGCGGAGAGCGGCCGACAACAAGCCGGCGGGGACAGTTGCTTCTGTGGCAAGCATTTTCGTCAGCCGCGTTGACACGCTCGTGGATGAGATCCTGCAGAAGAAGATCGAAAGCGCGTCGAATCCCGATGCCGCCGCCCGGCTCAAAGGTTTGCTCGGGAAGGCCGCGGTTGCGAACGCGAAGATGGTGTACCAGGCGTTCAAAGAGACATTCGGCACGCCTGCCTTTGCGGCGCTGGCTGCCGGGGGCGCGCGCGTGCAGCGCCCGCTCTGGGCAAGCACCGGACGGAAGAACCCGGCATACAGCGATCTCCTGTACGTGGATACCCTGATCGGCCCGCAGACAGTGAACACCGTTCCGCCCGCGACCCTCGATGCGATCATCGAACGCTCCATGCCCGCCCTGACCGTGGAAAGCGATCTTGCGGGCGCGCGAGAAACGCTGCGCGGTTTGTTCACTGCCGGGGTCGTCATGCCTTCCGTAATGGAAAAGCTCGAGGCAGACGGCGTGGCCGCCTTCGAAAAGTCGTTCGACGGGCTCTACAAGAACCTCGAAGAAAAGAAGAGCCGGCTTCTCGAAAGGTCGCCCGTCTGATTGATCCCGCGGAAACTGAAAGCATCTGCCTCCTCATGCATTCCACGATTCCATGAAAATCGCCACCTGGAACGTCAACGGCATTCGTGCCAGGGCTTCGTCCTTCGAGTCCTGGCTGCGGCGCAGCAATCCCGACGTGCTTTGCCTCCAGGAGATCAAAGCGCACCCTGACCAGATTCCCACCGGCATTCGGGAGATTGACGGGTATTCCTCCTATTGGCATGGTGCGAAGGGAGGGTACAGCGGCGTGAGCATCCATGTGCGCACGTCCAGTCTGGGCGAGTCGTCGCTCACCATTCCTCACTTCGACGAAGAGACACGCGTCATGCAGGTCTCCGCCGGAGGACTGACCATCATCAACGTGTACACTCCCCTGGGCCAGCGGAGCTACGAACAAAAGCTCGGCTTTCTCGAATCGCTTGTCCGGTATGTGGATGTTCTCCAGGCGGACGGAGAGCGGATAGTCCTCTGCGGCGACCTTAATATTGCGCACGAAGACCGGGATATCCATCCGGAAATGTACGAAGAGGGGATGCTCTGCACGAGAAGCGAGGAAAGGGCGAAGATTGACGCTCTCAGGGATATGGGCCTGGTGGATCTCTTCCGCCGACATCATCCCGGTGACCGCCAGGCGTATTCCTGGTGGCCATACTACGGGGGAGCTCGCGCCCGCAACGTGGGTTGGCGTATCGATTACATCTTTGTCCCCGAGGAGATAGCCGCCCTCTCACGGGAGTGCCGGATCTGCAAGGAGGAGGCGAGCTCGGACCATTCTCCCGTCATCGCGGAGATTGATCTCGACCGTCTCACGCCGGGCGCTCCCGGGGATCATCGCTCATCATCGCGTGACCGTTCAGGAAAGGAGCAACACCATGGCAGGCCGCGTCGAAGAGTTTAATGACTTCCGCTCGAGGATGAACGAGCGGATACTGGAAATCGACAACCGTCCGATCAAGCGTTTCTTCGGTGTGGACACGCTCACGTATGAACCGGGGGCGCTCGATGCGAAGACGAAAGAGATGCTCGGGCTCGTCTCGTCGATGGTCCTCCGTTGTGACGACTGCGTCTCCTATCATATCCAGCAATGCAGGGAAGCAGGGGTGACGGAAGCGGAGATGTACGACGTGTTCTCCGTTGCCCTCGTTGTTGGAGGGTCGATTGTGATCCCCCATCTGAGAAGAGCGGTGGCATTCCTCGACGAATTGAATGCGAGGGAAAGCGCTTGACACCATCAAAAATCGTGAAAGGAAGACCATGATCGCGCAACGCTGCTCCTTCATCATCATTCTTGCTCTTCTTGGCACGTCCGCCCCCGCCTTTGCGCAGACGGCGGACGGCGTCTGGGCGGGTGCAATCGCGGTCATGGGCCAGGATTTGGGGATCATGGTGAAGTTTACCACGAGCGGGACATCGACGGCGGCGACGATTGATATCCCGCAGCAGATGGCGCTGGGTATGCCGCTCTCGAATGTCCGTTGGGCGCCTCCGGCAGTCCATTTCGAGCTCCCGGCCGGTCCCGGTCTCGCCATCTTCGATGGCGTTGTCAAGGGGGATAGTATCACCGGCACATTCCGCCAGAGCGGGATCAAGGGGACGTTTCATGTCGGGCGGCTGGCGACCGCACTGGTCCCGGTGCCGGTTGTGACGAAAGAGCCACCGCCTCCGTACACGGAAGAAAACATAACGATCAGGAACGGGGGAGTGACGCTCGCGGGGACGCTGAGCGTGCCGCCTGGGGACAAGCCGCATCCTGCCATCGTCATGATCACCGGAAGCGGAGCGCAGGACAGGGATGAAGAGGTTTTCGGTTTCAAGGTATTCCGCACGATAGCCGACCATCTGGTACGGAACGGGATCGCAGTACTCCGGTGTGACGACAGGGGAGTGGGAGGATCGACGGGGAATCTGGGGAACTCGACCGAGGAGGATCTGTCGGGAGATGCCCTGGCCGCAGTGTCGTACCTGAAGGGGCGGCGCGACATCGATCCCCTGGGGATCGGGCTCTTTGGTCATAGCGAGGGGGGGCTGATTGCACCCCTGGCAGCAACACGATCGCACGATGTTGCCTTCATCGTCCTTATGGCAGGACCTGCGGTGAGAGGGGACCGGCTTATTCTCTACCAGATCGAAGAGATGATGAAAGGAGCGGGAACGAGCGAAGACCAGATTGCCGCCGCCTTGGCTTCGCGGAAGGAAATGCTCGCTGCCGTCCGTTCGGGAAAGGGGTGGGACGCAATACTGATGAAGAATAAACAGGAACGCGCGGCGTCGCTTGGGGCGTTGAGTGCGGTACAGCGAGCTTCGATCGATTCGGCGGAGTTCGTCGACAGTACGGCGGAACAGGAAGTGCGCAGT
Organism: Ignavibacteriota bacterium; assembly: GCA_003162635.1. GTDB lineage: Bacteria > Bacteroidota > Ignavibacteria > UBA10030 > UBA6906 > Fen-1260. The sequence continues at coordinate 10,087 of PMNE01000072.1, read as the reverse complement.
GAACAGTCGCCGTGGTTCGTGTCATTCGTGCAATATGATCCGGTGCCTGCGCTGGAGGGAGTGACGTGTCCGGTGCTGGCGCTCTTTGGAGAGAAGGACGAGCAGGTGCCGGTGAGTCTTAACCAGGCTCCCATGGAGGAAGCGCTGCGTCGGAGCGGGACGAAAGACTGGCATGTCGCAGTAGTTCCGGGGGCGAATCACCTGTTCCAGAGTGCGGGAACAGGATCGCCGATGGAATACTCATCGCTCAAGAAGGAATTTGCTCCCGGCTTCCTCGGGACCGTCACGACGTGGATCGGGGATCGTACGGGNNCAGAGATGCCAGACGACGCCTGGTTTCGGAACGCAGAGGTTTTTCTCCCATCGTTGGACCCCCACCCAGGTATAACCGATCATTGCGGCGGTCTGTTTGAGAGTGAGCCCGGCCGAGATCCTGGCTGCGCGGAGCCGGTCGCCGAAAGTTTGCATGTGTGACTGTTCTTCGATGATCCGGTTGACTGTTTGCTCGATGGCGAGTGCTCTTTCAACGGAGAGGGGAGTACGCTCGTGGACGATCTGCCAGGCATATTGGCGGGAGACACCGAGTTGCCGCGCAAGGTGGGCGAGTGTAATTCCCCAAGGCTTCATTTTCATCCGGATACGGTCAACGATTGCCTCAATCTCCAGCGTTCGCCTCACTGCCGCCATCACGACCTCCTTACAGTTTTGACATCGAGTCATCTATTATACGCAGGCCGGCAGAAAAGTTGCTCTTTTTCTTGTTAATTTGCGCTGTTCGTGAAGTCTTTTCGCGGGGAGGATCCCTTTCAAATAAGTTGACAAGCCCGGCCCCCACATGTATATTTCTCCAGGAACATCAAGCCTCTGCCGTCGCCGGGCATCTTTCTTTTCCAACCCCGATCCGGCAGAGAAGTCAATGGCCGGATGCAACCCCCGGTGTCGTGCTGCTGGAAGAAAGCTCCCCACCGACAAACCTAACAACCGTGATGACGATGCGGAAAAACCCTGCCCATGCCTTATTGCTCTTTGCCGGCCTTTCTTTGGCAACCCTCGCGCCGTGCTTCGGCGGAACCGTCGTCTTCTACGAGAAAGGGTTCCCGTCGGCCGAAAATGGATCGATCAGCCGTACGACGCTCGAGAGCGCACTTGCCCCCTTGAACCCCCGTTTTGTAGGCCTCGCCGATCTGGAGAAAAGCGACTCATTGGCGGAAGGCGACCTGCTCATTCTGCCGTACGGGTCGGCCTTCCCTGCTGATGCGTGGGAAACGATCCGCCGGCACATCGACCGGGGGAATCTTCTCGTGTTGGGAGGCAGACCGTTTTTTGTGCCGGTGTTTCGCGATAGTGCCGGCTGGCGCATGGACGGGGCGCAGAACACGTACTCCCTCTCCCTGGGCATCCAGCATGCGTATGAGGTGCCGCAGAAGGGGCCCTGGACCCTGCAATGGGATGACAGCGCCCCTTTGTTCCACGAGGTTTCCCTGAATCCCCGCCGGGTTTTCGTGAACGCAGGATTCGGAGGAAGGTACCGGGGGTTGGGATTTCTTGTCAATGAGAGGGGCGATCGCCTCGCTGCTCCCGTCGTCGGCGACGATCTGATCTGGCGCGGAATGCCGCCCCGACGACGCGTCTATCTGAGCTTCGACGCCGACTCCGCCTCCTGGGACTCGAAGGCAGCCATGGTATTGATACGGGACGCTGCACTCTATGCTTCCCGCGGCGGCGTCAGGATTTGGCTCGACCTGGAGCAGCTCACCGTGGATCCGGGAGGACATGTGTCGGGTGCCGTCGATGTGGTGCGCGGCGGAGCCCCTGCAAAGCTCCTCCTCGAGGTGATGTCCGGCTCGAAGGTCCTGGCCAGGAGAACGACCGCCTGCAGCTCAACGCTGCACGAAGCGATTGATCTCCACGTGCCGCTGGATGAACCCGGACTCTACCGTGTGCGTGCGACACTCTCCATGGGAGATACGCTGTGTGAGCGGTACACGTCGGGCGTCTGGGTGCGCGATCCCGAAGTGCTGCGAACCGGGGAGCATCTGGGAACCGGACGGGATTACTTCACGCTTGGCGGGAAACCCTACCTCATGGTGGGGACGAACTATTTCTCCACCGATCCCTACACGTCGGGCTTCTTCCTCGGCGGTAGTCTCGGCGGCAATGCATGGGGCTGGGAACAGGACTTTTCCGACATGGAACGTCAGGGTTTCACGGCTGTCCGCACCGGCATCTGGCTCAACCGCGCGCGCTATCTGGATCCGGTGAGCGGTGCGGCGAATGAGCGCCTGTTGAGGGGCGTGGAGGCCTACCTCGCTGCTGCTGCGCGTCATCGCATGCAGGTCATCTTCACGTTCTTTGCCTTCGAGCCGCAAACTGATCTCCAGCCGGGGCCCGGACAGGAAGGAGACCGCCTCGGTCCCGGCGCAAACCCCTACATCGATCCGGTGGCGATCGAGGCCGAAGCCGCCTACGTTCGCGCGATCGTCTCCCGCTTCCGTGATGTTCCGTTCGTAAGCTACGATCTTATCAACGAGCCGAGTTTCTCCAATCCCAAACGTCTCTGGAAGGGGAACTCGCCGAACGGAGATCCGACGGAGCTGGCGGCATGGCAGCGTTGGCTCGAAAGCCGCTACGTCACGGTCAAAGAGCTCGCGCGGGCCTGGCGGATGCCCGCATCAGGGCTGGGCTCTTTCGCAAAAGTGCCGCTCCCGGGTTTCGCCGATCTGGAACTCGCCCGCTCGGATAACCCGCGGTTGGCGCGTGCGGTGGACTATAACCTCTTCGCGCAGGACGCCTTCCGTCAGTGGGCCGACACGATGATCCAGGTGATCCGCAAGGCAGGTTCGCACCAGGCAATAACGGTCGGACAGGACGAGGGAGGCGTGGCCGATCGCGTGCTGACCCAGTTCTGGGCGGATTCCCCTGTGAGCTTCACGGTGAATCATAGCTGGTGGCGCGATGATGCTCTCCTGTGGAATTCCGTGGTGGCCAAAACCACTTACAAACCGAACCTCATCGGCGAGACCGGTCCGCAACCGGTGTGGTCCATGGATGGCTCGTACCGCCTGGATGACGTGCAGGGATTGCCGCTCCTGGAGAGGAAACTCGTGCTCGGCTTCGCCAATGCGAACACGGGCGTCCTTCAATGGGACTGGACGCACAGCGACACGTTTGGACTTCTGCGCCGCGATGGGTCGCACAAGCAGTGGATGGATGCCATGAGAGGCATTGCGACGTTTGCGCGCAATGCCCAGCCCCATGCGAGTGACGCACAACTGCCCGACATTGCGCTGGTCCTTCCGCAGTCTCTCCAGCTTTCCGTCTTTGGGTCGTGGGGGGTTGCAGTGCAGCAAAATGCAGTCCGTGCGCTCTACCACTACGCACGCGCGACGGCATTTGTGGCGGGCGAGTACCAGCTCTCGCGCATGCCGAACGCCAAACTTATCATCGTGCCCGCGCCCTGGGTGCTGTGCCAGGAGGCATGGGAGACGCTCATGGGCAAGGTCCGCGCAGGCGCGACACTGCTTCTCTCAGGAAGAATCGATGCCGACGAACATTGGGTGCCCGTTCCTGAAAGGACCGGCGCGTGGGATGTGCCGTACCATTGGCAGGCGCTGTTGACCCGTGAAACTGAAGTGCAGTGGCCGGGGGACTCGGCGCGCCTGAGCTATTCCGGCGACAGAACCACGTACGCGGAGCGGGGCGTCCTCGGCGATGGACGGACCTTCCTTGATCAGCCGCTCGGCAAGGGACGAATACTGTACTTCGCGCTGCCGCTCGAACTTGCGGATCAAACGGATGCCGTCGGGCGCATGTATGCGTATGCGATGCAGCGCGCGGGAGTATCCGCCCCGTATGCAACCTCCTGCAAAGATCCGGGCATACTGATCTGTCCGACACAACTGCCGGACGCAACTCTATATGTTCTCACCTCTGAGAGTGCGGGGGCCGGGCCGGTGGAATTTCACGATACAAGGAGCGGCGGAGATTTTCACGTGAACCTCGCACCCGGGCGGGGAGCGCTGATGCTGATCGGCAAGACCGGACGCATCCTCGCGTCCTACAATGTTCCTTAGGCGCTGAAGCACCGCGCGACGGGGCGTGAATGCCTGTGGACAAGGGAATCGGTTTTTCCGATCATGCATCTCAGCGCGCGTTTCAATGCCCCTTTCTTCCGCCGGGGAACGGAGAGGCGGGCGGGGAATGTTTTTCTCGTATTGATCACAAATCGAAAGGGGAGAACAATGTCCATACGACCCGTCAAACGAATCACCCAGGCCCAGCCCACCATTGAAGGGGCGGGGGTCCGCCTGCGCCGCGCATTCGGTTTTGGCACGACGGACGAATTCGATCCATTCCTCCTGCTGGACGATTTTCGGAATGATGATCCCGCTGCCTATGCTGCGGGATTTCCATGGCACCCGCACCGGGGAATCGAAACCATCACGTACGTCCTGGCTGGAACAGTCGAACACGGGGACAGTCTCGGAAATAGCGGCACGCTGGGTTCGGGCGATGTGCAGTGGATGACGGCGGGGAGCGGGATCCTCCACCAGGAAATGCCGCAGGGAGACCCAAGCGGCCGCATGCATGGGTTCCAATTGTGGGCGAACCTCCCCTCGTCGCTGAAGATGACCGCTCCCAGGTACCAGGATGTTCCTGCGCAGGAGATTCCCGATATCACCGACGACGATGGAACGGTCGTCCGCGTCGTGTGCGGGGAGTTTTGGGGGAAGAAAGGTCCCGTGGACGGGATTGCCGCGGATCCGCGCTATCTCGATGTCCGGATCCCTCCGGGCCGCCGCAAAACGCTTCCGGTCGAGACGGGAAATCATGCCTTTGCCTATGTCTTCGGAGGATCGGGCACGTTCCGCGACGCATCCAAGCCGGGGCCTGTCCGGACTGATCGCGTGGGATCGAGCCGTGAACCCGCGCTGGAGCAGACAGGAAACAGGTCGCTCGTCCTCTTTGATTCGGGGGATGAAGTGACTGTCCAGGCCGGAGATGAGGGGATCAGGTTCCTCATGGTCTCGGGGCATCCACTTGAGGAACCCGTTGCCTGGCAGGGTCCCATCGTCATGAACACACAGGAAGAACTCCGACAGGCATACGCGGAGCTTCGCAACGGGACATTCATTAAAGATGTAGGGTCAGTGCGGGGCGGGTGATCCGCCAATCTGTTGCTCGATCAACAATTCGAGGGCAAAGCAATGAAGCCGAATGCTGTGTACGCGATGTTTGCACTGCTCTGTACCATCATGGCCTCTTCAACCAGCGGACAAATTCCACAGCAGTCCTCGCCGAGAGAGCGGCTGTTGATGGATTTCGGCTGGCGTTTTGCTCTCGGACACTCCTACGATACCAGGAGGGACTTCAATAACGGCAGCGGGTACTTCTCATACTTTGCAAAGACAGGGTATGGTGATGGAGCCGCATCAGCGGACTTTGATGACCGTGGCTGGCGGCAACTCGACGTCCCGCACGATTGGTGCGCTGAACTTCCCTTTGATCAACGCGGTGGCTTCAGTCATGGATACAAGGCGATCGGCCGCAACTTTCCCGAAAACAGCGTGGGCTGGTACCGCAAGAGCTTTATGATACCGGCATCCGATTTGGGTAAACGAATCTCTATCGAATTCGACGGGGTATTTCGTAATTCCATCGTCTGGGTCAACGGCTTCTACCTTGGTACCGAGCACAGCGGGTACGCGGGGTTCAGCTATGATATTTCCGATTATCTCAATTACGGTGGTACGAATGTTGTCGCCGTGCGCGTTGACGCGACAATGGAGGAAGGCTGGTTCTATGAAGGGGCGGGCATGTACCGGCATGTGTGGCTCACAAAAGTGTCTCCTCTGCATGTCGTCAAAGACGGCACCTTTGTGACAACTCAGCTCAAACGGAATACGGCGATCCTGACGGTACGAACCACGATCATCAACGAATCAACGGAAAGGTCGGCCTTCACCCTTGACGAATCTCTCGTCGATTCATCGGGGAAAACGATTGCCTCCGGCGCCAGGAAGAGTCTGATCCTTGGCGCAGGCGATCAAGAAGAGGAGATCAGTCATATCAACGTTGTGAATCCCAGACTGTGGTCGACAGAGACGCCATACCTGCACAAGGTACGAACAGTCATTCGTTCCCGGGGAAAGATCGTGGATACGTATGAAACAAGCTTCGGCATCCGCACAGTTCGTTTTGATCCGAACGAAGGATTCTTTCTCAACGGCAAACATCTGATCATGGCAGGCACGGCCGACCATCAGGATCATGCCGGGGTGGGCGTTGCAATCCCCGATGCATTGCAGGAATTTCGTGTCAAACGACTGAAGGAGATGGGGAGTAACGCAATCCGGACTGCGCACAATCCGCCGGCCCCGGAATTCCTCGATGCATGCGATCGCTTGGGTATGCTTGTGCTTGACGAGAACCGGTTGATGGGAACGAACCGGGAACATCTTGATTGCCTGGAACGATTCATGAAGCGCGACCGGAATCATCCGAGCGTTGTGTTATGGTCGCTCGGCAATGAAGAATGGGCCATAGAAAGCAACATCAAAGGAGCACGCGTGGGGGCGACGATGCAGGCATTTGCCCAGCGTCTTGATTCATCACGCGCAGTAACGACTGCAATAAGCGGCGGATGGGATAGCGGTACCGGAATGATCACGCAGGTGATGGGATACAACTATATCCTTCACGGGGACGCGACCATAGACGGGCACCACAAGAAATTCCCCTGGCAGGCGGGGATTGGCACGGAAGAAAGTAATACCGGCGGCACAAGAGGCATCTACCTCTCAGACGATGCCATGGCTCACTTGGCTCCCGATACACGCGACAATCGCGGCACGGAAGCCGGCTGGAAGTTCTATTCTGCCCGTCCTTTCCTGTCCGGACTCTTCTATTGGACCGGTTTCGATTACCGGGGCGAAATGAATCCGTATGATTGGCCTGCCATCAGTTCACAGTACGGAATCCTTGACGTGTGCGGCTTTCCCAAGGACATTTATTATTACTTGAAATCCTGGTGGGGCAAGGACCCCGTTGTGCACATTGTTCCGGATTGGAATAGGGTAGGCAAGGAAGGACAGGAAACGAAAGTGACTGTGTACAGCAATTGTGAAGAGGTCGAACTGCTGCTCAATGAGAAGAGTCTTGGCAAAAAGGAGATGCCGCACAACGGTCATCTGGAATGGACTGCAGAGTATCAGCCCGGCGTGCTCGCTGCGCGCGGCTATACAGCAGGCAAACAAATTGCGGAAAGTAGAATTGATTCGGCCGGAGAAGCGGCGGCTCTTCTGTTGATCCCCGATCGCAATGGCATCAAGGCGGATGGCGAAGACGTCTCGGTCATCACCGTACAAGTCACGGACAACCATGGCGTCGTTGTGCCAAACGGCAGCAGCACAATCAGCTTTTCGCTGGAGGGGCCGGGAAAAATCATCGGGGTGGGCAATGGCGATCCCTCGAGCCATGAACCTGACAGGTATGGTGAAACAGTCAAGACCTCGCACATTGAGCATTTGAAGGAATTGGCCGTGACCGATCTCACCGATCGGCCCGAGGTCGCCGCAGGATTCGACGATTCCACATGGAAGCCGGCATTACAAAGTCACCGAAGCGACGATTGGCGCGCGTATGTCGACACGCTCCTCGTGATTCGGGGAACATTTGAGTTGCCTGATCTCACAAGCGAAACCACGGCAACTCTCTATACCAAGAGCATTGTGGAACACCAGTCGATCTATGTCAATGGACATTTGCTCGCATCGGATATCAAGCGGGATGCTCCAAACCAGTCGTTCCGGCTCGACCACGCCATCATCGCACGCGGAAGAAATGAATATGCCGTCGTGGGACAGCGATTCAGGAAGAGACAACAATGGGACGAACCGAACACGGATCCGGGATTGGTCCAGACAATTTCTCCGTCACCCCAGTGGCAGCGCAGCGTGTTTAACGGTCTCGCTCAAGTCATCGTGCAGTCGACAAAACAACCCGGTGATCTGACGCTCAGAGCGTCGGCGGCAGGATTCCCACAAGCGGCAATAAACATTCACACTCATGCGGTCACGTTGCGCTCAGCGGTTCCCGCAGAATAGCTCCGCTGGGGGTTGGCATGTGTGAAACGCTCCAGGTGCTCTCTTTCGGATGGAGGAGAATATCCTGCATCCAAGGAGAATCATATCATCACGGAGAATCATGAAGAATCTCTTGCAGCTCATTGCGCTCCTCGTCGCTTTCGCTCTGCCGGCGCTTCCAGGCAACGGCTATCAACATTTTCAGGTCGCTGTGTATGCCCGCGCGTATGAAGTGCGGCATATGGACAGCCTGCAATGGATCGAACCGCTCTGGAACCAAATCTCTCAGCAAGTCAAGGTCGACAAGATCTATCTTGAAACCCATCGCGACCGGATACTCGTTGATGAGAAGACGATTGAATCAGCCAAGAAATTTTTTGAGGCAAGAGGCGTCAAAGTTGCGGGAGGGATCACCTATACGGTCAACGAGGGTAACCGTTATGAGACATTCTGCTACACGAACCCCGAACACCGGAAACGGGTGAAGGAAATCGCAGAGTATACGGCGAGACATTTCGACGAAATTATCCTCGATGACTTTTTCTTCACCAATTGCAAATGCGAATTGTGCATCAAGGCCAAGGGGAATCTGACCTGGACCCAATACCGTTTGAAGCTCATGAGAGAAGCTGCACAGGAATTGGTGATCAACCCGGCGAAAGCAATCAATCCCAATGTGAAGATAGTGATCAAATTCCCAAACTGGTACGAACACTTCCAGGGATTGGGTTTTGATCTCGAGACGGAGCCGGGATTGTTTGACGGCATCTATACCGGAACGGAAACGCGCGACCCCGTCCGTAGCGGGCAACATCTTCAGCAATATGAAAGCTATCTTATCTTTCGCTATTTCGAAAACATCAAGCCGGGAGGCAATGGCGGCGGTTGGGTTGACCCCGGTGGCTTGTCCTGCATGGACCGTTACGCGGAACAACTGTGGTTGACGCTCTTCGCGAAAGCCCCTGAAATCACCCTTTTTGATTTCCGGCAGTTGCAGCGGCCTCTCCTTCCAGGTGATCGTGCTGCATGGCAGGGGTCGCACACCAGCTTCGACTTTGACGAGATGGTCACTCCCTTCCAACGCGAAGATGGCGAAATGATAGCGCCGACGACAATTGCACGCGCTGCCGGATATACCTTCGAACACGTTGACGGATTTCTCGGAAAATTAGGAAATCCCACAGGCGTCAAGAGCTATAAACCCTATAATTCGCTGGGAGAGGATTTTCTCCAGAATTTTCTTGGCATGGCGGGAATTCCGATGGATCTTGTGCCGGAATTCCCCGCTGAAGCAAGAATGATCTTGCTTACAGAATCGGCAAAGTTCGACCCTCTCATCGTCGAGAAGATCAAACAGCAGCTACGAGACGGCAAAAACCTTGTGATAACATCGGGATTGCTCAGGGCCCTCCAGGGCAAAGGGATCGAGGACATTGTTGAACTCCGATACACCGACAGGAAAGTCTTGACGAGAGAATTTGTGGTTGGCTGGCAAGCTCCTTGTCTGGCAAAAGCAGAGATGATGATTCCTCAGATACAATACCTCACAAACGATTCATGGGAAGATATATCATGTCTTGCGTCAGGCATCGGATGGCCACTTCTCCACCAAGCTCGGTATGCGAACGGGTCCCTTTTTGTGCTTACCATTCCCGACAATTTTGGCGATCTGTACAATCTGCCCCCCGACGTTTTGAACAGGATCAGAAGCGTGTTGTCCCAGGACATCAAAGTGCGCATGGAAGGTCCGGCACAGGTGAGCCTGTTTGTTTATGATAATGGCACATGTATCGTCGAGTCGTTCCTGCCGGAGACTGTCCAGGTGAAGATTGTCACCGACAAGCAGATTGGCAAACTCACGAATATCCTTACCCATGAGGAATTTGTCGGCAAGGGTGAACAATCTCATCAGATATGGGGCAGGGAAAAGGAAGAAACCATGACATTCGACGTCACTCTCAAGCCCCATTCCTACATCGTGTTTCAGGGTAAATGATTTTTCA
>PMNE01000059.1:11533-12060 GCA_003162635.1 Ignavibacteriota bacterium | reverse complement strand
AATATGGTTATTCGCAATGGAAAGGACATTAATCCCGGCATCCTTGATCGCCTTGAGAAAGCGGGGGTGCATTCTGAAGTTATAGGGTTTCGGGACCTTTTTCCCCCGGGTGGTGACCGGATTCTCGAGGTTCACCATGGAGACATCGGCCTGGCGCAATGCAGCGAAATCCATGAACGCCAGCGAGACGCTGTCCCCCGCCGCCATCTCATAGTACCCTCCAAGAAGAACATCCCCCCCAAACCGAAGAACGACGGGAGGAACGCTGACGGTATCGGGCACACGAACCTGACCGGATGCCGGAACGCTGCATGCAAGCAGAGCGACAACAAGAAGGGGATGTGCGTTCATAAGACATGGAGAAAAAAAAAGGAAGCCCGNNATTTCTACGCCGACCACAGGGGCATACATGAAATCGGTGCTCGACGCTGACGTGGTACCGCCATACGTCACGCCCAAAAAGGTGAAGCTGGGGACGGTAACGCTTGACGATCCGAAGAAGAGGCCGAGTTCCGCCATGCCGTAGA
>PMNE01000059.1:6830-11475 GCA_003162635.1 Ignavibacteriota bacterium | reverse complement strand
ACCGGCACGCCATGGAACGTGGGTGCAACAGCGGGGGCCGTGACGCTCTTCGATGACCACGAGAAATACCCTACTTCAAGCCCACCGCTGATTACTGGTGTGAAATCGTACTGACCACGGACTGTGCCGCCAAACCCAAGTGAAAACACGTCCCCGAACGTACCAAGGGGGAGCATGACGTCGCCGCCGACGCTCAGCGACATCTTGCTCTGGGCGCTGGAGGGGGCCGAGATTGCGACAATCAATCCGACGATAACGATCGCCAGTAGTAATTTCTTCATTGTATTACTCCGTTAGATGAGTGTGTGGTGTTTGTTAAGGGGAAGAGTTTTATGAATATATGAAAATTGAGCTGATTTGTCAAGACTTGCAGAGACAAATCATAACGTTTGCAGCGTAAAGCTCTGCGGAACGAACAACCCGTAACCCGTTGAATGTAAATGGGTTTTGGCNNGCTCTCTCTCGTGACCTGACGAACCTGATCCGCCGAGCGCGGACCACGAGGGAAGAAGAAAAGAAAGGACGGGATTAAGTAAAAGGATGTAGTCCTACACAACAATGCCGCCGAATGCAGCCACCTAACCTTCATGGCTGCATCCGGCGGCACAAACAACATTCCTCTCTCCGAATTCCGTTGACGAGCGTCAGATGTGGAACATCACTCCTGCGAGAATCTGGAAGCCTGCTCCTTTATCTGTCTGACTCGCTGCTCCGGCAGGGGGATTTGCCACGTTGCTCAGTCCCAACGAATAACGGACGTCCAACGTGATTCCCATCTTCGGCATGACATTATATTCGGCCCCGGCCCCGAAATCAATCCCAAAATCTATTGAGGAAGTCTTCGATTTTAGATCGTCATCAGGAATATTCTCGCCGGCAAAAGAGTAGCTCTGTGTCGCAGTGAGAACAAAACCAATGTTCGGTCCCGCGAATGCATACGGGCGGATCACCCCCTGAAGGAATTTCACTTTGAACAACAACGGGAGATCAAGTTCATTCACGGCGATGGTGGAACTTCCGGCAGGGCCGCTAATTTGGTACCCTTTCCCCTCATAGGTGGGCTGAAGAACGATATAGAACATCTTTGCGAATCCCATCTCTGCCTGAGCACCGAACATCACCGTCGTGCGTCCGCCCTTTGTGTACCCCGCCGGATATGTAGGATCAGGCGAGATGGAGGTGCTGGCAAAATTTATGCCGACAAGCGGGCCGACTCCGAATTCCATCTGGGCGACTGCATGGGTGGTAAAGGCAACGCAGAACACAAGAGCCACGCAAGCTGTGATCAATGCTTTCTTCATGATGATCCCTCTTANNATCGCAAACGCCGTCTTTCCTGGGAGGAACACGGGACCGAACTGGAGGTCGGCAGGTATGTACAGGTTCTTTGCGATCGGGAAAAGCGCGCCCCCTCCGAAGGGGATGCCGAAGTACGGACCGCCGGTGGCAAATATCAAACTGAATCCAGCGTCGGCATAGGGCCGTATCTGGGAGCCCGGAATGATGAAGTAGTATTTAAACGTGTTCTGCCACTCGATGGGTGTTCCCGCCTCTGTATTGATATTAAAGGCGGTGACAACGGCGTAGCGCTTGTCGAATATGACTTCCGCCGTGGGTCCTATCTGGAGCCCGGCGGAGGTGCTCGACGTGCTGGCGGCGGGAGCCCCGAAGTAGTTGAGAATGTTGTTGGCCGCACCGCCACCCAGGTTATAGCCGGTGAATATGGAAAGTCCGAGTCTCATGCCTACCTGCCATCGCACCTGGGCCGGAGCTGTGTCCGGGCGGATGGCTACGACGAACACGAGCACTGCCAGGAGAAGGAAGGAACGTTTCATCTCAAGTACCTCCGTTGTTGGAAGAGAGCTGTGATTTGTCTCAATGGCAATACATCCTCGGGGTGGCTATTGCAAGTATAGGGATCAATTTTCATTTTAGCAATGACCTGGCTATCACAATTTTCTGTATCTCCGACGTTCCTTCGTAGATTTCGGTGATCTTCGCATCCCGCAAGTATCTCTCGACGAGATATTCGCGGACATATCCGTACCCGCCATGGATCTGGATCGCTTCCAGGGCCGCTTGCACGGCGATCTTAGAGGCGAAGAGCTTCGCCATGGCCGCTTCCGGGCCGAAAGGACTGCCGGAATCCTTCAGGAAAGCGGCCCGGTACACCAGCATCCGCGCCGCTTCGACCGACGTTGCCATGTCGGCGATTTTGAACTGTATTGCCTGCAATTCCGCGATCGGATGGTCGAACGCTTTCCGCTCCTTTGCATAGCGGGTGGACGCATCGAGGCACGCCTGGGCGATCCCGAGGGCCTGGGCGGCGATGCCGATCCTTCCGCCTTCGAGCGTCTTCATGGCGAACTTGAACCCGCCTCCTTCCTCCCCAACCCTGTTCGCAGCAGGGATCCTGCAGTCGGTCAGCGACAGCGACACCGTATCGGAACTCCTGATCCCGAGTTTCCTTTCCTTCTTTCCCACCGTGAAACCCGGAGTCCCTTTCTCCAGGATAAACGTGCTGATTCCCTTGGCTCCCTTCGCCTTGTCGGTCGCCGCCATCACGAGGACAATGTCGGCCGTCGAGCCGTTGGTGATCCAGTTCTTCACGCCGTTGAGGATGTAGGAATCGCCGTCGCGCACTGCTGTCGTCCGCTGGTTCGAGGCATCGCTCCCGGCTTCCGGCTCAGAGAGGGCAAACGCGCCTAACTTCCGCCCCGAAGCAAGGTCGCGCAGGAAGCGTTCCTTCTGCAACTGGCTCCCCTCTTTGTTGAGGCCGAAGCAGACAAGGGAATTGTTGACCGACATGATGACACCGACGGAAGCGTCGACCTTGGAGATCTCTTCCACCGCCAGGGCATAGCTCAGCGCATCAAGTCCCGCCCCTCCCCACTCTTCGGGGACCATCATGCCCATGAACCCAAGTTCCGCCAATTCCTTCACGATCGCTTTGGGAAATTCTTCGCGTTCGTCCCGTTCGATCGTTCCGGGCGCAACCCGTTCCTTCGCGAATTTTCGGGCGGTCTCCCGGATCATTTCATGAATTTCGCTGAACTGAAAATCCATCGATCATGCCTTCGGGTAAAGGTAGAACCCCTGGCCTGTCTTCCGGCCCAGGCGGCCGGCAGCGACCATTTTCTTCAGCAGCGGGCACGGCCGGTACTTCGCATCGCCGAGTCCCTCCTGCAGCACGGTCATAATGGAGAGACAGACGTCAAGGCCGATGAGGTCGGCCAGGGCCAGCGGGCCCATGGGATGATTCATACCGAGCTTCATGACGGTGTCGATCGACTCCGGCGTTGCGACCCCTTCCATGACGCAGTACATCGCTTCGTTGAGCATAGGGAGGAGAATGCGGTTGGCCACAAACCCCGGGTAGTCATTGACTTCCACGGGGGTCTTTCCCAGGGCGGTGCAAAGGGAGCAGATTGCGGCGGCTGTTTCGTCGGACGTTCCCAACCCACGCACCACCTCGACGAGCTTCATCACGGGGACGGGGTTCATAAAATGCATCCCGATGACGCGGTCGGGGCGGCGTGTGACGGCGGCAAGAGCTGTGATGGAAAGTGAGGATGTGTTGCTGGCGAGGATTGCGCCCTGAGGGGCCGCAGCATCGAGGGTGGTAAAGATGCCGCTCTTGACGGCGAGATTCTCCGTCGCCGCCTCGATAACAAGGTCAGCGGAGGCGGCCGCGGAAGTCAGGTCGGTCGTCGTGCTGATGGCGGCGAGCGTCGACTGCTTCTGTTCCGCCGTGACGACCCCTTTTCTGACCTGACGGTCAAGGTTGGCGGCAATCGCCCCCATTCCCCTGTCGATGAAATCCTGCCTGATGTCGGTGAGAACGACCCGGAACCCCTGCTGCGCGAACACGTGTGCGATGCCGTTCCCCATCGTTCCGGCGCCGATAACCGTCACATGGCGCATTTCGTTCACTTGTTCCTCCATCTCTTTCGACAGGGAGCGTTGCGTCTTCCCTGAAACGGCGCAGGGGCGCAGTTGCCGGCGCCCCTGTCTGATCTCGCCATCAGCTGCTCATGGACCTCAGGAAATCCTTGTTCGATTTCGTCCCACGCATCTTCTCGAGCACGAACTCCATCGCGTCCACGGTATTGAAGTCCGCGAGGAGTTTTCTCAGAATCCAGATCCTGTTGAGATCGTCCGCATCGATGAGCAGTTCTTCCTTCCGGGTCCCGGAACGGTTGACGTCCATCGCCGGGAAGATGCGCTTGTCGCTCAGCTTCCGGTCGAGAACGATTTCCATGTTCCCCGTCCCCTTGAACTCTTCAAAGATGACCTCGTCCATGCGGCTGCCGGTCTCGATGAGAGCGGTCGCCACGATGGTCAGGCTTCCCCCCTCTTCGATGTTCCGGGCGGCACCGAAGAACCTTTTCGGCTTGTGGAGCGCGTTCGCGTCGACGCCGCCGGAAAGGATTTTTCCCGAATGAGGGATAACCGTGTTGTGCGCCCTGGCGAGGCGTGTGATGCTGTCGAGGAGGATGACCACATCCTTCTTGGCCTCGACAAGGCGCTTCGCCTTCTCGAGGACCATGTCCGAGACCTGGACATGACGCTCGGGCGGTTCGTCGAACGTCGAACTGACCACCTCCGCATTGACCGAACGTTCCATATCCGTGACCTCTTCCGG
>PMNE01000059.1:0-6821 GCA_003162635.1 Ignavibacteriota bacterium | reverse complement strand
AGGAGGACGATCAGTTTCACTTCCGGATGATTGCGCGTGATGCTGTTGGCGATCTTCTGCAGGAGGATCGTCTTCCCCGCCTTCGGCGGAGAAACGATCATGCCGCGCTGCCCCTTCCCGATCGGGGTCATGAGATCCATGATCCTCATNNGCAAAGAACCGCTCCCCTTCTTTCGGCGGGCGCACCTGTCCGCTGACCGTGTCGCCCGTGCGGAGGTTGAACTTCTTGATCTGCGACGGGGAGACGTAGATGTCGTCCGGCGAGGGGAGGTAGTTGTAGTCAACGGATCGGAGGAATCCGTAGCCGTCCGGAAGCACTTCCAGGACGCCCTTGCTGAACGTCAGTCCACCCTGCTCAGTTTGTGCTTCGAGGATCTTGAAAATGAGTTCCTGCTTGCGGAGATCGCTAAAACCCGAGATGTTCAGGTCTTTCGCAATCTGGTTGAGCTCGGCAATCTTTTTGGACTTGAGCTCCGATATGTCCATAGCCATGGAGGTGCAGCCTTTCAGGGAATGGGAAGACGGCGGTATTGTGCCTCACGATTTCCCCCCGGCGCACAAACGCACCATTGTGGAGAGCGGCGCCGATGGGAAGGAGACAGGTGAAAAAGGTAGAGTGTACTGATGAGTTTCGAACAGGTGGTGGCGACGAGACGTCAAGGAAGATGCGGGTAATTCCGCATTTGACAGTCGAATATACTCCATTCGGCGACTATTGTCAAGCAGATTCACCGAAAACAGCGTGAAGGGCCTCTCCCACCACATAATGCGAGCCCGTGATCAGGATGGGTCCGCTGCCGGCGGTTTTGAGGGCAATCGCCACCCCCCGGGCCACCCGGCCCCCGAGTCTTATCCTGGCCCCCCGTTGCAGCCCTGCCCGGACCAATTCCCGTGCCGGGAGGGCCCTTTTCATCCGGGGGGCGACCGCAATGATCTCCGGAACGACGCTTCCAAGCATATCGATCATGGGGCCGTAGTCCTTGTCCTTCATGACGCCGAAGACGGCTGCCCGGGGGGGGCGTTTCATCGCTCGAATTTCCCCGACCAGCGCTTCCATGGCGTGCGGATTGTGGGCAACATCCATCAGGAAGCGAGTCCCCCGGGCGATCTCCTGCATCCTTCCCTGGAGCCCCGTGTGGCGGCGGACCCGTGCCAGGCCGCGCCGCACCGCAGCGGCATTCAAGCCCGGGAACATCCGCATCATCGCCGGAGAACGGCGGAGCACCTCAACAGTCGCCACCGCAAGCGACGCGTTCTCCAGTTGATAGTTCCCCGGCAGACCGGGAACGCACCGGGGAATCTTCATGCCGGAGGTGCTCACGCGTACAGCGCGATCGTCATCCTTGCGCCGAACAATGTCCACCAGCATTGCCGCCCGATGGAGGTGCGACCCCCGCCTGAAGGCAATGCGGCGCAAGACACTGAGCGCCCGGGCATCACGCGAGCCGGTGACCACGGGGATCCCCTTTTTGATGATCCCCCCCTTCTCACGCGTGATCGCTCCGATCGTCGCCCCGAGATACTCGGTGTGCTCCATCGCGATGTTCGTCACAACGCTCACGAGAGGGGTCAGAACGTTTGTCGCATCCAGCCGGCCGCCCAACCCGGTTTCGATCACCCCGATATCCACCCCTTCATCGGCAAAATAGCAGAACGCTATGCAGGTGGTTGCCTCGAAGAACGTTGCGCCGCATTCTTCAATTGCCGGACGGAGGAGGCGCGCGTACGCGACGAGACGCTCCTCCGGCATCTCCACGCCATTGATCCTGATTCGTTCGGTGAATCGGACAAGATGGGGGGATGTATAGAGACCCACCCGGCAGCCCGCTTCGCGGAAAATGGATGCGAGGAATGCCGAGGTCGATCCCTTTCCGTTTGTCCCCGCAACGTGGATCGAAGGAAATGCCCGCTCGGGATGACCTGCCGCCGCCACGAGTCTGCGGATGTTCCGCAGCCCGAATTTCATCCCGCGGTATTGGAGGGCATAGAGAAAATGAAGAGTGTGAGGATAAGATTTCAAAGCCAGCTATCGACCACCGATATGCCCGTCCCGGCGTCGAGAGATCCGACGAGCCGGGCAACGTCGTCGATCCCATGCTCATCGCAGTACCTGTTGATCCCGTCGGCGATCTTGATGCCCGCAGACGGGTCCACAAAATTCACCGTCCCCACCTGCACGGCCGAGGCCCCGGCGATGAGGAACTCCAGCGCATCGGTGGTATTGACAATTCCTCCCAGGCCGATGACGGGTATCTTCACTGCGCGCGCCGTCTCGTACACCTTGGCAATGGCAATCGGCTTGATGGCAGGTCCCGAAAGTCCCCCCGTGATCGTTGAGAGGATCGGCTTCCGGGTGTTGACGTCGACCGCCATGCCGATAAGCGTGTTCATCACAGAAACCGCATCCGCCCCTTCGGCTTCGACTGCGCGGGCAAATTCCGCGATGTGGGACACGTTGGGAGTCAGCTTGATGATGAGCGGCCGTTTTGTCATGGGACGGAGGCGGCGCGTGATGTCCGCGATGGCAGCGCGATCTGTGCCGAAACTGAGCCCCCCCTCTCTGACGTTCGGGCAGGAAACGTTGATTTCAAATCCATCGATCCCTTCCTGATCATCGAGGATGCGCAGGACCTCACAGTATTCGTCCACCGTGCCCGCCGCGATGTTGGCGATGACGGCCGTGTTCATGCTCCGCAGGTGCGGGAGTTTCTCTTCCAGGAAGGAATGGACGCCGATATTGGCAAGTCCGATGGAGTTCAGGACACCGCCTGTCGTTTCGACGATGCGCACAGGCGGGTTACCCGCGCGCGGCTTCAGGGAGAGGGATTTCGTCACGATGGCCCCCAGTCTCGACGGGTCGGCCAGATCCACTATCTCATCGCCGTAGCCGTACGTTCCAGAGGCCGCGAAAACGCGGTTCTTGAATTCGCAGTTCCGAAGGCGAAACGAAGTCGTTGCCATGGTCAGATCCGGATGGTTCGTATATCGAACGTGGGGCCTTCCTTGCACATCAGGGCGTATTTCTTTTCTTCTCCTGCGAGTTCCACCGGGCATCCCTGACAGATCCCGATGCCGCAGCCCATCGGACCTTCCAACGACACCTCGCACGGCATGCCATTTTTCCGCGCCAGTACAGCGACAGCCCGGAGCATCGGCATGGGACCGCACGCAAAGAGCTTTACCCGCCCGAAGGAGGTCGTCGTAAGAGATCTTTCCGCAAGGGCGACCACTGTGCCGTGAAATCCCTCGCTTCCGTCGTCGGTGGCGACATGCAGGTTTTCGAGATGATCTCGGACGATGTATCCACGGGATCGTCCTCCGAGGAAGGAGACGACGGGCGTCCCTGCCACGGCGAGTTCCCGCGTAAGAATCGGCAGGGGTGCGACGCCGAGTCCGCCGCCGATCAGCACTGCAGTATCAAAAGGAGAATTGTCCTTGCCGAACGGCGTCCCGGCGGGACCAAGAACGTCGATCGTCTCGCCCGGTCTCTTCCCCTGCAGGAGCGCGGTTCCGCGGCCGACGACATGGAAGACGATCTCGACATCGGTCTTGTCGGTCCAATAGGCGCTGAACGGTCGGCGCAGCAGGGGGTCGATCCCCTCCGAAGCTCTGATGTTCAGGAATTGGCCGGCGCGAATGGTCGTTGCAATACGCGGCGATCTGAATCGGAGAATGAATATCCCATCCCCGGCCGTTCGCACCTCCCCCACCGGGCAGACCTCAATCATCATCAGGGTCGGTGCCCCCCGTGAGTGGGAACATCCGCAGGCACTTTTACAGAATCCGTCGGCGCGGAGACCGGCGGGACAACAACCGGGGGTTTCAGCGAATCCTGCTGCACCGGACGCGGCGTGATAACAACCGGGGGTTTCAACGAATCCTGCTGCGCCGGACGCGGCGTGACAATAACCGGGGGTTTCAGCGAATCCTGCTGCGCCTGATGGAACGGGGCCTGCCCGTGCCCCGGACCTACCAGCCCGGGGGGCAATCCTTGTCCCGGCTGGCCGGGCGCAGGCGCCACCACCGGCGGCGCATTGCGTTTATCACGGATCGCCTGCACCTTGGGCTGGACGCGGACCGCGAAGGGCGAGGTGGGGTACTTTATGACAAGCTGCTCGTAGACGGCCGCGGCGCTGTCGGGGTTATTGAGCTCCTGCTCATAGAGATAGCCCGCCGCGTAAAGCGCCTTCGATGCCGCCGGCGATCGCGGATGGTCACGGGCAAGCGACCGGAAGGAATCAACGGCAGCCGTGTCCTTCCCCTCTAACATCATTCTTTCCACATCCTCGTAGAGAAGCCATACCGAGTCCCTGGACACCGCGACGGGAGGAAGACCGAGCAGGCGGCGGGACTCCGCGGCGAAATCGGTTGAGGGATAACGTGCGATGACCAGACGGTTGAGGGAATCCGATTTCAGGCTGTCTTGGCCGCCATGGAGCCGGTAGATCTGCGCAAGCGTGAAAAAGGCGCGGGGCACGTACGGACTCTTCGGATGCTCGTCGACCACTTTCCGATACCATCGCTCCGCGGAATCCGGCTTACCGATCGTCACATAGAAGAGCCCCGCAATCTCGTTCTTGTCGAGCGACAGGCGTGCTTCAAGCGTGTCGCTGGAGAGAGGGATCGGCGGAAGAGGCGGCTGCGTTTTGATGCTGTCGTAGCGCGGGCGAAGAGCCCTGAGCGAATCGGCCTCGTGTTGCGCCGCCCTGACGGAATCCGGAAGAAGCATGAAGGCGGCGACGCTGTCGCATCGGCGGATGTCGCCCAGGTAAAACAGGTATCTGGCAAGGTAGTCAGAGCGGGCCGCCGCATCCGCGGTGATGGTTGCGGCGGGAAATTCGTTCCTGGCCCTGCTGTAGGCGACCAACGCCGAATCGTACTGGAGGAACGAATCCTCCAGGAGGCGCCCCAGGGCATAGTAGGATCGTGCCGCAAATTCCGTCTTCCCATAGAGCGTATCGACCAACGTGTACTGTTGCATCGCATCCTGGAGATTTCCCATGTCGCGCAAAACGTGGGCTATCTCCAGATCGATCTCTCCAAAGTACTCCCGATTGTTCGAGTTCGCGCGCAACCGCCGCAGTCCCCGCAGGGCAGGATCGTACTCACCCTGTCTCAACTGCATGCGAAGAGCCCCGAAGGTGCCCCGATACTCTCCGACATAGTTGTTGCTTGCATCGCTCGCCTTCGTGTAGGCGATCTCCGCCTCGCCGTACTTCTTCTGTTGGACGAGCATCTCGGCGGCCTGCAGATATGCGCTGGAGCGCCGCTCGGCTGTCTCGCCGTGCTGCGCCGCCTGTTCGTAGAAGCCGCGCGCGGAGTCGAACTCGTTCGACTCTTTATCCATCTGTGCCAGCAAGAGGCACGCGTCGGAGAGAATGCCGTCGTCCCCTGCCTTCTCCGCTTCTTCCCGAAGCCGGGCAGCAACCGCCCGCGCTTCCTCTTTGTTGCGCATTCGATAGAGGGAGCGGGCCAGAAACAGATTCGCTTCCGGAACCAGATTGCTTTCCGGATAGCTGGAAGTGAGCTCCCGGAATTTCCTCTCCGCTTTCTGATCGTCGTCCGAGTAGAAATACGATTTCCCGATCAACAGGAGAGAGGCGTCCATAAGGCTCGACTCGGGATGATACTGCAGAAGTTTCGAGCATTTTTCGATCACCGAGGCGAATTTCGCTTTGGTGCCCGCCGCAATGCCGCACGGAATGAGATAGTCCCTTCCTCCGGGACGGGCATCAAGCGCCGTGAGGACTTCGAGCTCCGCCTCGTCGTACACCCGCCGCGCATTGTAATACGTGTTGAAATATGCCGTGGCAGTATCGACAATACCGCACGAAGGAAGGAGGAAACTGCAAGAGAGGAGAATCAGAACAGCGGTTGCAGCGACAATGCAGCGTTGTTTGGTCAATCCGGCACACAAGGGCAAGGTCATGCTCCAGTTCGCACTCACTGACAACCGAATGGAAGATACCCTGAATAAGAGGGAAAGTCAAACGCAGGTTAAACCTTTCCCGCCTTATCCTTATCAAACTCGTGGAAGCAGGAATTTATCATCGCACCATGGAGGGATGGGATATGAGGAACGTGCTTGCTCTATTCGTGGGATTGTCCTTGCTCACGTCCGTCGTAGTCGCCCAGCCGGGAGCTGCGCCGGAGAAAGCCGGCCGCGGAGAACGCCACGAAAGGTTTCACGGGCTGAAGGGACTGAAGTTGACGGACGCACAAAAGGCGGANNATCCGGCTCGCGCGCATCGATCTCAAGGGGCTTCTGACGGCGGAAAAGCTTGACAGGAGCGCGATTGAGGGGAAGCTGAAGGAAATCAACGACCTTCGCCTCGCGTCAAGAACGGCGGTGCTCGATCACCTTTTCAAGTGTAACTCGCTCCTCACCCCGGAGCAGCAGAAGACCTTCCGGCGGCACATGATCGAGCGGCTCTCCGAAGAACGCGGATGGGTTGGCGCCTTGCGTCGTCACTTCGGGCATCCAAAAATGGGAGCCCGCCCCGAACCCGGGGGAGAGACGCACGGAGACATGCCGGGCGATATGCAGGCAAAGTGACGGGAGTGAACAGACGGATGGTGGGCGGCCTCACGGGGGGTTGGTCGAGGATGGGGGAGGTCGCTCACATCGGTCTGCTATCAGCATTGGGATTTCATGAGTGCAATTTTCTGTTATCCCAACTCCAGACTTGCCCAAAATAACTCGTACTCCCTCCGGGGGATCACTTTTCCCGCTCTTGAATCCCGCTGCGATAGCGGGATTTCGCGTAAGGGGGCTTCATGGCCAAAGACACTGTTTATTCTCTGCTCCTCCGGAGTGGTAC
>PMNE01000008.1 GCA_003162635.1 Ignavibacteriota bacterium | reverse complement strand
CCGAAGATCAGGCTGGTCGGTGTAAGACCCCCCAAGAGCACAAAAGTCGCCAAATGATGCAATCTCTTCATGTCAATCCCCCCCCTTGGAATTATGGTTCCGCTCTCGAGCCCCCCAAACGAATCCTATAAGTACGACGACAATTTTGCTACAAAAATAACAAAAAATCAAGCTCTGCAAATCTCCGTCTATCTTGGCTTATTTTTCAGCATAAATGGGTTACTTTGCGACAGCAGCCACCAATCTGATATTGTCAAAATAAGCCACTTCCTTTCCTTCGAGGTCCCGTCGAAGATAGAAGCTCTTGAACGGATCGCTGAATGTGATTGGAATCTGGAGAGTGTTCCATCGATTGGCTTTGATCGGAATCTCAATGGTAACGTTGTTCGAGAAGACAACCTTGAGGGGGAAATCTGATGAGGGATAGACGTCGAAGTTGAGGGAAACATACGAGAGTGGATCGATATTGCTCTCCTGTCCGTACTTTCCCATTTGCAGCCAGAGAGCGCCGAACGGTTCGTATTCGACCTTGATCGACTTGGAGCCGTTGCGTGCGATTGATGTGGAGCCGAAGTCCGCCTTGATCCCCCAGGAGATGTTAACGAAGGGTGCGCGAAGTTCATCGTCGTAGATTACCAGGTTCTTGTATTGGGGTTTCCGTCCCGTGTTCCTCACGGTGAACGAGATGTTGGCTGTTCCAACGTTTGCCGCCTCGTCCTGTGCGACAACGGTAAGCGTATGCTCGCCGTTTCCGATCAACCAGGTGTTGAGAGGCATGGAAGTGTAGGGGGGATCAACAATCTCGCGGCCAAAGTTCTTGCCGTCCACAATGAACTGAAGTAAGGTTATGCCGACGTTGTCGACAGCCCTCGCAACGAATTGCACCGTTCCTGACACAGTGCCTCCCGCAGCCGGAGTGACAATCGAGACCGTTGGAGGTATCTTGTCGGTCACGGGAGGGGGTGTGATGTCCCCAAGCAGAGGCGCAGTTGATTGCACGGACGCGGCTACAGACCTGAGAAGAATATCCCGTTGTCCTGCCGGTGCAGACGGGAAATATCCGCTCCCCAGCTCATAGATCATCACACCGCCTAAACCGAGAGATTTCGCGTATTCAACCTTGATCCTGCAGCTTGCAGTGTCGTCGTAGGTAATCATGGTATTCCCCGAAGCTTGCCACGGCACTTTGGATGAATAGTCCCATCGCCTTCCCCTGCGAGGGATCTCACGAATTGCTCCCCACGCGCTCTTGCCGTACGGTCTGCCGGGTTGAACAGGGGGCACGACGTCGCTGAAGACGGTTGTCGTGAAGGAGATGCTCAAGCCTAGTTTGGAGGCAGGGATGCCGAACGCCTCCCACGCCTTCGGTCCGATGCCTGGCTGATTGAGAGCGTAGCCGCCGTAGTCGCTGAACTGTGTGGACCGTTCGATCGGACTGTTGTATCCTGTGCGCGGGTGCTGATAGTCGCCAAAGTGCATCTCATAGGTCATGGGATTGATCTGATCGAAGGCGGCGATCATTGCATCCTTGTCATATCCCAAGTTCTTCCACGGAGTGTGGTTCACGGCCGTGATAAACAGTCCGTGTGGCGACCATTGGTCAAGCTCCCGTCGGAATCGGAAAATGAGGGCGACGTAACCCTCGCGGTCGCTCGCATATGGATGTTCCCAGTCAAGTTCGATCCCGTCGAAGCCCTGTCGCCGCGCAAAGGCGCACGCTCCGGTCACGAACGTTGCTATCCTCGCGTTGTCGGAAGCGATGAATGACATGTTCTTCGCGCCCGGGCCATAGATGCCCCCGACCGACAAGAGAACTTTGACGCGTTTCGCATGGGCCTTTGCAATTGTTTGCGCCAGGTAGTTTGAAGGGATGCCGCAGTCAAGCCCGTTCACCACATTCGCTGAGTCGTGTGGGTTTGTCAACACGTCAAGATACGGCGGCTCCTTCACCGGATTTGCCGAAAAGATCACGAGGTGCGTCATCGCGCTGTAATCGAGTTCGGACGGATTCATGGTATAGTATGTCCACCACGGATAGTAAGCGGTGATCCACAGAGCCCGATCTTGCACACCCCCCCGGCAGAAAAGGAGGGGAAAAGTGAGAAGGAGAAGGAGCGAGGTCCTCCGAACGGCATTGGTCGGCGATGCCATCACGTCTTCCTCAGAACAACCATGGCGCCGCGCGGGTGCTTCAGGTGCTGCCATGATAGAGAAGGAATGGCATGAAACAGCCGCGACGCCAACGGATGCAAAGGACCGAGAAGAAGGGGAAGGTACTCGGAGAACTCTTTCCCATCCGAAAACGAGACGCGGTCACCGAGATATTGTATCTTCACTGCCTCAAGTCCGGAGGGTTCAATGAGGCGGGTGTGCAAATCCCGCTCGCTGTATCGACGCTGGAAAAATGTCCCCTCACTAGGTTCTTCCGCCGTCACGTTCGCCGACCAATAGAATGAATCTTTGTCCTTGTACTCGTTGCGACTCTCAGGAGCAAAGGGAACGGTGAGCACACAGATTCCCCCCCGCGAAAGGGTTCGGGCCAACTCCCGGAGACATTCGCTGTCGCCGTGATCCGGAATATGTTCGACGACGGAAACGGAAAAGATGCGGGAAAAGTACCCGTCATCAAATGGGAGCGTACGTCCGTCAGCCACCATGGCATGGAATCTGTTCTCAGGAACCTTCAGAAATTTCCTGAACGCGGTGTAGTCGTCGATAAAATAGGGTTCGATATCTGTGGAATATACGTCTGCGCCGATCCGGTCGGCGAGATAAAGTGAGAGAAGCTTCGGACTGCCGACATCCAGGATCCTGTCGTTCGCAGACGCGTGAAGTTCTTCAAACGCAAGACGGAACTCGAGACTCCGCCAGTAATTTGTCGGCACGATGAGGTTCTTTGCCACTTCGCGAGTAATCCGGCCACGCAAAAGTGACATAACACCTACACGTACCCCGTAACGGTACAACATGATTGAACTCCCTATGTTGTGGGGGAAACGCAATACCGGTCAGAAGATCTGATGTCACACGTGAGATGGTTGACGGGCGGAGAGGAGCGATTGGTACACACCCTCCAGCGCCGTGCCGATGGATTCCCAGCGGTAGTCAGACGCTTTCTCATATGCCTTGGCGGCCAGCCGCTCGCGGAGCCCGCGGTCGGAGAAGAGCCTCACAACGGCGGCCGCAAACTCCTGGGGTGTATCCGCGAAGACAGCCGATTGGCCATCGACGATGTCCAGTCCTTCGCATCCGAGCGTTGTGGAGACGATGGGTTTTCGCATTGCCATGGCTTCGAGCACTTTCAAACGCGTCCCACCGCCGATAAGCAGCGGGATGATCGAGATTTCCCCCCGCGCAATGTACGGACGGACATCCTTCACATGGCCGACCACCGCCACGTTCACCGAGGCAAGCGCCCGGAGCCTTCTTGAAGGATTGGCTCCGACGATGTATACTCTGGCGTCGGGGACACTCTCAAGGATCAGCGGGAATATCCTGCCAAGAAAAAATGTGATGCCGTGACTATTCGGGTAGTAGTTCATCAGCCCGGTGAACACCATTGTTCGTGGCTCCGGCTCGTCCGTCTGCGCAGCGAAGAAACCTGTATCGACACCATTGGGAATGACCTCAATCCTCATATCGGGAAGGTCTTCGTGAAAGAGGTCCCGATCCCGCGTAGAGGTCGCGAGGAGCACATCGAACTTGCGGGCCGTCGCAAGCTCATCGCGCTTCAAGGCGAAAGATTGCAAGAAATAGTATGATTTTCGGAAAAGGTTGCGTGTCTGCCGGCAGGACCGGCGGAGGGTGTCGTATTCAACGTTATGCGTGTCCCCAATGAGAGGGATCCCCGATGGGAATCGATATATCCCAAGAAGGGACATGCTGCACTGGATCAGGTCATAGCGATGTCTGCCACAGGTGCGCTCTAAGCTCTCTTGAAAGGCTCGGGAATGAAAGAGCCAGGTTTCGCTCCTTCCCGCAAGAAGATACAGCATCCGGAGAAGAACATTGACCCATCTGTTCCGTCTGATATCGATGAACGTGACGTCATCGCATCTCGCGCCGAAGTGTGCCCGAAACCTTGCTTCATCACTGGGGGTGCCGAGCGACAGAACCGTCACCTCGTGTTTCTTCAGTGCCTCGGTAAATAGATGGTAATTCCGCTTCGCTGCACCAAAATCCGGAGGATACGGCGCAAGATGGAACAGCATGAGGATTTTCATCGGCCGGCGGTGGTCGCTCGACTTCCAATAAACCGGCCACTCTCCCGTGCGCTAGGATGATCTGCTGGAAGATGTCGTCGAGGACGATCGCTGGCATGTCGATCCCGCGCATGCGCCGTCCGTTTTCCCGGTTGATCGATCGCCCCGACCCTGCGTGCAAACCCTGTCACCCAGGGGGTGAAGAGCAACAAAAACAAAGCCGCCAACCCGAATCTGATCGCCAGTTGAAATGTCACGTGAGTCCTTCCTCCTAAAGTTCGCCGAAGGATGTGCTTTTTTTCTTCAAACCGCAATGGAGTTTTTTCGTTCCATGCCGGACGAATGTCATCCATGAAAGTGCTTTATGCGGCTCCAAGAGAACAAAACACCTGTTCTTTTTCGATATGCCCTCTGTCTCATCACGGGGGAAATGCAGGTTTCTCGCAACCCATTCTGCAAGGACAAGGACGAGGTGGAATGAATATGTTACTTATTGTAGCGCTACTTCTGACAACAAGCAACCGATTGTTCTTCTGCGCGAACGGAAGAAGGCACAACAGCATGATGCGTCCATGGGATTGTCACCTGTGAAGTCATCCTCTTTGGGACATTCTTCGACCGGCCGCGCTTAACGAGAGAAAGCTCGTCACGCGTGAGCGGGTGCGTCGAGTGTTTTGGGCATCGGGGTGTTCGGCGGTGCGGTGCGCACCTCGGCCGTGAACTTTTCCAAGCCCATGCGGAACACGCGAAGACGCGTTTTGCTTTCCTCCGCGTTCTGGAGGACCCGCCGGAGAGCCTCGGCAGGCATTCGGTGATNNTTTCCCTCCATCCTCGGATCTTCGTCAAGAAAACCGACCGGAACAAGATTCGGAAGTTCGCCGGAAAGGATCTTGCTGAGCACGATGACCCCGTCAGCATTCGCGCCGTAGAGAAGAACGCGTCTCCCGCCGCGGGTCTCGCGTACCCAGAAATGATCAAGGAGCTGAAACGAATACCTGGAGACAATCACCAGGAAAAGGAGGAAGAAGTAGTCGAGCACCATCGTCAGCAAGAGGGATTCGCGCTCCGGAAAGGGGAAGATCGCCTGTGTGATCCCGGCCGCCAGTACCGCCAGCGTCACCGTCTTGCCGATACCTGCCACATCGCCGATCGAAAAGTGCCGCATGGTTCCCCTGTAGAAGCCGGAGATCCAGAACACGGCGAACTGGATCCCGCTGGCAACAGAGACGGTGATGATCAGTTCGCGATTCACCGGGCGTACTGCATGGTGCCAGTCGGTGATGTACCAGGCCGCGATGTACGAGCCGATCATGAAACCGACATCGAGAAAAACGCGGAAGCTGTCACTCTTGACCAGTTCCCAATCGTAGATCGGGAGAAGAATGCCGCTTCGCAAGAGGGCCATTTCCTTATACCGCAGTTGCCGCACGCCGATGACGGTGGCAATGCCGACGACAGCCAGGACAAGCGAAGTCCCCGTATCCCCCGCGATCGTGACGGCGAACGCGCCGATGCCGAGGACGGAGGAGACGCCGTAGAGCACCAGCACGGCGGT
>PMNE01000042.1 GCA_003162635.1 Ignavibacteriota bacterium | reverse complement strand
ACCGCCGTGCTGGTGCTCTACGGTGTCTCCTCCGTCCTTGGCATCGGCGCATTCGCCGTCACGATCGCGGGAGATACGGGGACATCGCTTGTCCTGGCTGTCGTCGGCATTGCCACCATCATCGGCGTGCGCCAACTGCGGTATAAGGAAATGGCCCTCTTGCGAAGCGGCATTCTTCTCCCGATCTACGATTGGGAACTGGTCAAGAGCGACAGCTTCCGCGTCTTTCTCGACGTCGGTTTCATGATCGGCTCGTACATCGCGGCCTGGTACATCACCGACTGGCACCACGCAGTCCGTCCGGTGAATCGCGAAATGATCATCACGGTCTCTCTTGCCAGCGGGATCCAATTCGCCGTTTTCTGGATCTCCGGCTTCTACCGGGGGACCGTGCGGCACTTTTCGATCGGCGATATGGCCGGTATCGGCAAGACGGTGACGCTTGCGGTACTGGCGGCCGGGATCACACAGGCGATCTTCNNTGCTGACGATGGTGCTCGACTACTTCTTCCTCCTTTTCCTGGTGATTGTCTCCAGGTATTCGTTTCAGCTCCTTGATCATTTCTGGGTGCGCGAGACCCGCGGCGGGAGGCGCGTGCTTCTCTACGGCGCAAACGCCGACGGGGTCTTCGTGCTCAACAAGATCCTTTCCGGCGAACTTCCGAATCTTGTTCCGGTCGGTTTTCTCGACGAAGATCCGAGGATGGAGGGAAAGACCCTGAACCGGTTCCCCATCTTTGGAGGACACTGGAAGCTCCCTTACGTCATGCGGACGATGAGCATTGACCAG
This sequence comes from Ignavibacteriota bacterium, assembly GCA_003162635.1. GTDB lineage: Bacteria > Bacteroidota > Ignavibacteria > UBA10030 > UBA6906 > Fen-1260. Next base: position 1,788 of record PMNE01000042.1, on the reverse strand, counting down.
ATCATCCTTGTGAATCACCGAATGCCTGCCGAGGCTCTCCGGCGGGTCCTCCAGAACGCGGAGGAAAGCAACACGCTTCTTCGCGTGTTCCGCATGCGGCTGGAAGAATTCCCGATCGAGGTCCACGCAGCATCGTTGATCGTCCCGGTTTCCAAAACGACCGCCGCGTCCGCTCAGGCGTTACCGGGCTTTCCCCCGGCGGCAGAATCCGGGCCGGAGAATGCATCATAGAGGAGGCATCCTTTCCGAACTCCATCACCATTGAGAACCCCATGAATGCATCATGCCGTTCCTCCGTCTGTGCCATTCTCCTCACCATGCTGTTCCTCTCCCTTCCCGGGATTCTTGAGGGACAGCACAAAGGGTGGATCACCGCCTACTATCCCCACTGGTGGTATGCGGAAGTCAACCCTGTCACGGACCTGGATTATGCGAAGGTCACACACATTGTTATCTTCTCGGCCAATCCGTCACGTACTCCGCCGTACCTCGATGTGCTTGTCAATCCGAACGATTCGGCGCAGGTCGAGTACGGCATACTGACCGGCCGTCCCGCCCCGTATCTTGAGCAAACCGTCGCGAACGCACACCGGCACAACGTGCGCGTCGTCTTATCTGTCGGCGGAATCATGGGAGAAGGCGCGCAGACGATGTCATGGATGGCGCAGGATGCGAATCGGGTGGATATCTTTGTCCGTGCAGCGTGCGCGTATGTACAAAGAAAACATCTGGATGGGATCGAGATCGATTGGGAATTCCCCCAGGCCGCTGATCGCGCGGGATTCAACCGTTTGATCAACCGGTTCAGGAAGCAGTTGGATACGTGGACACCGCACGGCCTTCTTCTTGCCGCCGTGCATCAGGCACCGTGGCCGATGTTCGGATACGACAGGGATTCTCTTGTCGCTTGCTTCGACCAGATCAACCTGATGACCTATGAGATGTATCCCGGGAGTTTTGAAAAGGTGCGGACGGGCTATACTTCTCCTTTGAAGCTTCCCAGCGGCTATCCCGACTACACCGGTTACGCCATCGATCAACAGGGAATGGGACCGCGCGCATGGATCGCCAAGGGTTATCCGGCTTCCAAGATAGGGTTGGGAATATCTTTCACGACGACGGAGTTCACGGGAGTTCAGCCTCCTGTGCAGCCCGGACGCCCATTCGGCGGGCACCGGTGGGGGTACGTCAAGAACGTCCCCCCGACGGGACGCCATTGGGATGAGACCTCGGGGGTTCCGTGGCAGGGGTCCGGTTCGACGTTTATTTCGTACGAAGACACGGCGAGTTGCAGGCGGAAAGCGGAGTATGCCAAAGCGCTGGGGCTGGGAGGAGTCATGCTTTATGAACTCGGCAGCGGCTACCTCCCCGGCGAAGGGGCGGGAGCGAAGGACCAGCTCCTTGGATCTGTCCGGGACGGTCTGTGGGGTTCGTCAAAGAAATAGGCTGCTTTTCAGTTTTTTTCTTCTTTATTAATTATATATATTCATAAAGCGTTCGTTCTTTCGGAAAACAGCGGATTTGTGTCCCATCGCAATGCGAAATGATGTCCAACCGCGCCGGGGTCCCTCATGATGAGGGACCCCGGCATGATGGGATAGGTGTATTGCTATGCCGTGACTAAGGGGGGGGTTGCGTGAAGCATCATACCTACATTTTGTTTCCGTTTGCCAGCTCATCCGTTTGCCGCGCGCAATGGATCGCAGGATATTACCCCGGGGGTGCGTTGAGACGTTTCGCGTTCATCATTCTCTTTCTCATTCCCCTGTTGTTCGCGACCTGTGGACT
>PMNE01000073.1 GCA_003162635.1 Ignavibacteriota bacterium | reverse complement strand
TATGCCAGAGGTATCTTACTGAAGATACGAGAGTTCGTTGACAGGCCCCTCTGGTCCGATCGAAAGGATGGAGGGGCCGGTTTGTTTTCCAGCCGTACGTCGCGGGCAAGACGTGTCCATCGCTGTCGTCGCGCAATGTCTCGTGACTGGAGGGAGGGCCTCGACGGTGCCCACGGAAGCCCGCGAATCTGTGAGCCAGTGCAACCCTGCTCAGTGGGGCCGACCTTGAAATGCATGTGGAGGATTGATACTCTGAGTTTTTTTCAAGAAGGAGGTGGGAGTTTTCACGATGCTTAAGCCGAAGTTTCTTGCTACAGGCGTCGGCAGCATGCCTTTCACGGATCCTGACCGTGCCGTGGAGCTTTCGCTCACAAGATTCCCCGAGGCGCCGTTCTGGCCTCAGCTCCCCAAGCTGGGTCTGAATGAACAGATGGAAATTCAATACTCGGAAGGGATGCCTTGTACAAAAATCGATCGCGACAAGGGACGCATGTCTTTTGACACTTCCGGAGACTATTCCGAGGAATTTGCCGGTTTCTACGAGAAATACATGAAGGCGATGGACCCCGCCGAGGGAGACGGAGATTGTTCCGCAATGGCAATCAGCCCGGAGTTCTCCCGGGGGCTCCATGCATTCGAGAGAAGGCTTCAGGCCAAATCCGGCAGACTCCCCTTTGTTAAAGTGCAGACAACCGGCCCATGCAGCTTTGCGTTGACAATTGTCGACGAGAACAAGAGGGCCATCTACTACAATGAGGAATTCCGTGATGTCGTGATCAAGGCCCTGGCGATGAAGTGCCGGTGGCAGATCCAGAAGTTTCAGCCCTACGCTGAAAAAGTAATCTGCTTTGTTGATGAACCAATCCTCTCCGCTTTCGGCAGCTCGACGTACGTTTCCGTGAAACGAGGGGACGTGGTCGCTCATCTTCGTGAGATGGTTGACGCCATTCATGCGGACAACGCCCTCGCCGGAGTCCATTGTTGCGGCAACACCGAGTGGAGCATCCTGATCGATGCAGGCGCGGATATCGTCAACTGCGACGCTTTCGGCTTCGGTGAGACGATCGCGATGTATCCCGACGCCGTTCGAACTCACCTTCAGAGAGGAGGAGCGATCGCCTGGGGCATCGTGCCTACGTCAACGGCGATTCGCGGGCACACGGTGGAGCAGCTCGGATCCCTTCTTGAACAAAGGATTGATCATCTTGCGTCCCGGGGTATCGACAAGCAGCTCGTTTGTGAGCAGTCCGTCATCACTCCTTCATGCGGGACGGGATCCATGGAGCCCGAGGATGCGGAGAAGGTTTTTGCCATGACGGAATCCCTCTCAAAGATGATGCGGGGGAAATTCAACTTCTGATTAATGCATGGCGGAAAGGAACGTGGGAGGTGAAGATCGCGATTTCAGGAAAAGGAGGCGTCGGTAAGTCAACACTTGCCGCTGCGCTCGCCCTTCTCATGGCCGAGCGGGGACAGAAAGTTCTGGCCATCGATGCGGACCCGGATGCCAATCTTGCCGCGTGTCTTGGAGTATCAAAGGAAGAACAGAAAGCGATCGTCCCGATTTCGCAACAGATGGCTCTCATCGAGGAGAGGACGGGAGCCAAGGTGAAGCAGTATGGACAAATATTCAGGCTCAACCCGGACGTATCCGATATCGCGGATCGGTACGCCCTCCTGCATCATGGAGTTGCACTTCTGGTGCTCGGTGCCGTCGAGAAGGGGGGAGCCGGATGTGCCTGCCCGGAAAGTGTCCTCATCAAAGCACTGGTCACTGATTTGATCCTGGTGAAGAATGAAGCAATGGTCATGGACATGGAGGCAGGCGTGGAACATCTCGGCCGGGGCACTGCGAAAGGTGTCGATACCATGATCGTCGTCCTGGAGCCGGGCCTGCGGTCGATCGAAACGGCCCGACGGGTGATACGCATGGCAGACGAGATCGGTCTGAAGAACATTCAATTTGTCGCCAACAAGATCACCGGCCCCGACGATGAAGCCTTCGTCCGCAACGCGTTTCCCGGACATCACTTGTTGGGGATCATCCCCTTTTCGGAGGAAATTCGGCAAGCTGACAAGTCAGGAGCGTCCGTTTTGGATGGATTGAGCGAAACGATGCGCTCAGCCTTCACGGCCATCCTGGAGAAGTCAGAACGTTGATATATGGCACACATGGCTATCGAGGATTGTGCGATCTCTCTTTAGAATGATTGTGAAGGAGATCACGGGGCGGTAGCGTGGAGATTGCTCGGGGCCGGTCGTTTGGAATAACTGAGGTCTTTGCGGAGCGTATGAGCTATTTCATAGCAATCACAGGAAAAGGCGGGACCGGCAAAACGACGACGGCTGCGTTGCTGGTGAAGCTGCTCGTTGGACGGCGGTGCAGGCCGGTCTTCGCCGTCGATGCTGATCCCAATACTTGTCTCGATGCCGCCCTCGGCGTGAGAGTCAATCAAACGTTGGGTCAGGCACGCGAAGAAACAAGGGAACTTGCTTCCAAAGGTCTGGTGTCCGGCATCTCCAAACAGGAGTTGCTCGAAATGAAGATTGCAGAATGTATGGTGGAGGCCGATGATTTCGATCTGATCGCCATGGGGCGCCCGGAGGGTCCGGGCTGCTATTGTTATGCAAATAACGTCCTTAAGGAGGTACTCTCCCAAAAATCGTCTCAGTATCCGTTCGTGATCCTGGATAATGAAGCCGGCTTGGAAAACCTCTCCCGCCGGATCATACAAAAGGCTGATTTGCTGGTCTTCCTGGCGGACCCTTCGCATCAGGGATTGACGACGGTGAAACGCCTGTACGATTTGGCTCAGGAGATGAAGGTTCAATACCGTCAACTGGCGATCATTGTCAATCGTCTTTCCGACGGAGAACTTCCATTATATAGTGAAGAGATAAAAAGCGCAACTGGGGCCGACTGGGTGATTGGTCTTCCGGAAAATGCTGAACTCGCCGAACTTGGAAGAAACGGCCGGGGTGTTTGGCCTCTTTCCCCGTCGAATCCTGTCGCCGAACGTCTCAGTCAGTTTTTGACGAATGCCGGCATACCACCGCTCAAAGGGGAATCGCAACGATGAAACGCATCTTCTGCCGGGTAGAAAAATGCCTCGGATGCAAGACGTGCGAGCTCGCGTGCGCGATCGAGCATTCAGAATCCAAGAGACTGGTGGAAGCAATGCAGGAGTCCGTGGTACCCACCCGGCGGATCCGTGTCGAACTCGTTGATGACAAAGGCGCGCTGACCCGGCACAGAACGCTTGCGCTCCAGTGTAGATATTGCGAGAATCCGGTGTGCGTTCAGGCGTGCATTTCGGGTGCGATTCGGAGAGACGAAGAGACGGGGGAGGTTCGAATCAATGCGGACACGTGTGTCGGCTGTTGGTCCTGCATCATGGTCTGCCCGTTTGGTGGGCTCATCAGGCATGAGGGCATTCATCGCGTTGTGAAGTGCGATCACTGTCCGGATCGGCAAACGCCCGCGTGTGTGGAAGCATGCCCCACACATGCCCTGGTCTTCACTGAGCGTGACGGAACCGAGCCGGGGAGTTTTCTTCTATGAACCTTCTGATTGTGGGAAACAGCGCGGCGGGAACCGCTGCGATCGAGGCCATCCGCCGGCATGACGGACAGAGTTCGATCGTTCAAATCTCGGACGAACCGCATTCCCTCTACTCGCGGTGCTTGCTCTCGTACTACCTTGCCGGCACGATTCCTCTGGATGCGCTCCAATATCGGGAAAGAGATTTTCATACAACAATGCGCGTTCAGTTGCATGCGGGCAAACGCGCGGTCGAGCTGGATCCCTCCCGGCAAGAAGTCAGGTGTGACGACGGAAAGGTTTACCCGTTCGATAAGCTCCTGATCGCCACGGGATCGTCCGCGAAGCTCCCGGAGAATCTTCCGACAGGGATCGAAGGCATCTGCGTCTTACGCACCATCGACGATGTCGAGATGATACGGAAGAAGGTCAAACACGCCAGGAATGCCGTTGTTCTTGGAGGCGGTTTGATCGGCATGAAGGCCGCCTGCGCCCTGCGGGAATGCGGACTCGAGACAAAAGTGGTGGTGCGATCAAACCGCGTGTTGTCGCAGATGATCGACGAGGAGGCCTCGCAGATCCTCATCGAGAGACTGCGTCAGAACGGCATCGATGTCCTGAAGGAGACCGACGTTGCCGGGATTCGAACCCGGGAAAACGCGCTGGTGGGTGTGCGGACCGATCAAGGACAAGACTTCCCCTGTGAACTCCTTATCGTGGCAAAAGGGGTTCACCCGAATATAGAATTGATCCAGGGGACGGACATCAAGAAGCGCTGGGGAATAGAGACAAATCCGCACATGCAAACCAGTTGCGGAAACATATTCGCTGCGGGCGACGTGGCTGAGACGTTCGATATTGCGACCGGAGAATATGCGATCAATGCTTTGTGGACTTGCGCCGTGCAACAGGGGCAAATCGCGGGACTGAATATGATTGGCAGGACAACGGTCTACGATGGGACCGTCGGGATGAACTCTTTGGACATCTGCAACACTCCCGTGATTTCTTACGGCATTACCTCTCCCAAAGAGACGTCACAGTATCAGATGTTGGTTCGGGACCGGCGCGGGAGCAACGTGTACAAGAAGATCATCCTCGAAGATCATCGGATCAAGGGGATCATCCTTATCGGCAGGATCGACAATGCCGGGGTCCTCCTGTCGCTTCTCCGGCGACAAGCGGATGTGTCGGCGTTCGAGGACGAGTTGTTGGACGACCAGTTTGATTTTGGAAGGTTGGTTGGTCATGGTGATCCGTCAGTCATCGCGCAATACTAGGGCTGTCACGAGGGGGCGAAAACGTGCATCAGGGATGTTTGGTCCGATCGAAAATTCGAAATTGACAAGAGGGAATTGGTATGCCGAGAGCCAGCGTCGATGAGTCCGTCAATCACATCCTGGCGGGTGTAGCAGGGCAGAACATCGAAACGGTGTGGGACCGTTCACTCCAGCAGAATCCGAGATGCGGTTTTGGGGAGTTGGGCATTTGCTGCCGCACCTGCAACATGGGACCGTGCCGCATCGATCCGTTCGGGGATGGTGCACGGACGGGAGTATGTGGAGCGACGGCGGAAGTCATCGTTGCCCGGAATTTCGGGAGGATGATCGCGGCCGGAGCCGCAGCCCATTCTGATCACGGGCGCGACGTGGCTCATGCGCTTCTCCTGGCAGCCAGGCATCCGGAGTCCGGCTATTCAGTCAAGGACGTCAACAAATTAAGGACGGTCGCTCGTACTCTGGGCGTGACCGTCGATAACAGATCAACGACAGAAATCGCGATTGAGGTGGCGGAAAAGGCTCTTGCCGTGTTCGGGCAGCAGGAGGGGGAGATTCCCTTCATCCGGAGAGCGCCCGAGGCAAGGCAGGCCATCTGGCGACGGTTGAACGTTGTTCCTCGCGGCATCGATCGGGAAATTGTTGAAATGATGCACCGCACCACCATGGGTACCGATCAGGATCACAGCAACATCATGCTCCAGGGAACGCGTGCCGCGTTGTCCGACGGCTGGGGCGGCTCCATGATCGCCACAGAATTGCAGGATATTCTCTTTGGGACTCCCTCTCCCATTCGAGGTCAGGTCAATTTGGGTCTCCTCTCCGAGCGCGATGTCAATATTGTGGTCCATGGCCATGAGCCCGTCCTTTCCGAAATGCTCGTGCTCGCAGTTCGTGATCAGGAGCTGCTGAACCTGGCACGATCGAAAGGCGCGAACGGAATCAATCTCGTCGGGATCTGCTGCACGGCCAACGAGATCTTGCTCCGCCATGGACTGCCCATCGCAGGGAATGTGCTCCAGCAAGAACTGGCAGTTATTACCGGGGCCGTCGAGGCAATGATCGTCGATGTCCAGTGTATCATGCCCTCTTTGCCGGAGCTCTGCAAGTGCCGGCACACACATTTGATTACCACGTCGCCCAAAGGGAGGATTCCGGGGGCAATCCATCATGCCTTCTCCGAGGAAAACGCGCTCCAAACGGCAAAGGAGATCGTTCAGGAGGCCATCCTTAACTTTTCAAACCGTGGGAACGTCGATATTCCCGACGAGAGGATGGATCTCATTGCGGGCTTCAGTCACGAAGCCATTCTCTACATGCTCGGCGGCAGATTCCGTGGATCATATCTCCCCCTGAATGACAACATCATCAACGGCCGGATCAGGGGAGTTGCCGGTGTGGTTGGATGCTGCAATCCCAAGGTCGTCCACGATCAGGGTCACGTAGAGCTGGTGAAAGAATTGATTGCGAACGATATACTCGTCGTTCAGACCGGATGCTCGGCCATCGCCTGCGCCAAGGCGGGTCTGATGGTCCCGGAGTCGGCGGAGCAGTTTGCGGGCAAAGGTCTGGCGGAGGTGTGCCGGACGGTGGGCATGCCCCCGGTGCTTCATTCCGGCTCTTGCGTGGACAACAGCCGAATACTCATTGCATTGTCGGAAATGGTCAGAACCGGCGGTTTGGGCAGAGACATTTCGGATCTTCCCGTCGCGGGGGCCGCTCCGGAGTGGATGAGCGAAAAGGCCATTGCCATCGGTCAGTATTTTGTCGCCTCAGGAGTCTTCACGGTGTTCGGCGTCGGCCTCCCGGTCCGCGGGAGCCAGGAATTTTATCGCCATCTCTCCGAGGAGCATGAAGCGATGCTGGGGGGGATGTGGGCTGTCGAACCCGACATTCATCAAATGGCCACCCTCATCATCGACCACATCAACAAGAAACGGAAGGCATTGGGGATCGACAAAGGCAAGGAACGGGTTCTCTTTGACATGGAGATGAGAAGAGACCTGGCAGTGTGAGGAAAAGGAACAACGGATGGGCGCAGAGACAAACAGGTATCTCTCTTCACCCTCGGTTTTGTCTCCGCGGTAACTGAGAAAATGTCTCACTGAATAACCAAGCCGTTACGGAAAGGTTGGCGGTATGTCCAAGGTCATCGTAACGCGAGCGATTCGAGGTGCACACCAGTTGGTCGCTCGCGCAGAGAGGGAACTCACACAAGCGCTCGAGGAAAGGAGTGCAGAGACAAGAGTGGAGTTCCCGAACACGGCTTACTACCTGCCTATCTCCTATGGCATGTTAGGCCTGAAGATTGATACGCTGGGCGGCTTGGTCGGATTGCTGGACGAAGCGAAAAAATTGCTCCCTCCCCTTCCCCAAGACAATCTCTGGCTTCCTTACCTCGGTCACGCATTGGATGCCGGCATGGCGTCCCTCTTCGCGGATGAGATCATTGAAGGCATCAAATACGCCCGCCCCTCTCTTCCGTATGTGACAGAGGCGAACCCGACAAATGGCTCCATCTGGCTCGGGGCCGCGAACGACGTGATCATGAGGGAACGCGGCATCGAATTCGTGGACGGCACAGCCCCCGGGTTCGCCGCCTGCGTCGGCTATTGCCCTACGAATGAGATTGCCGTCAAGATCGCGCGCGAGCTACAGGAGAAGAATCTGTACGTCTTCATGGCTGCCGGCACCGACGGGAAGTCCATGGCACAGCAACTTCATGAGGAAGGGATCCAACTCGGCTGGGATACCCGGCTCGTTCCATTCGGCGACGACGTCACGGCTGTCGTTCATGCCTTGGGTTTCGCAACGAGAGCAGCGCTCTCGTTCGGAGGAGGGAGACCGGGCGATTTTCAAAAGATCCTGAGTTACAACAAGAACCGGGTGTTTGCATTCGTCCTGGCGCTCGGTCCTGTGGACGACGAGAAGCATGCGCAGGCGGCAGGCGCGATCAATTTCGGCTTTCCTACGATTTCGGAGACCGATATCGACCAGATCCTCCCGACAGGCATCTGCATGTACGAACACGTTGTTTCCCCCGTTTCGTACGATGTCATGGTTGACAAGGCCCTTGAGGTCCGCGGCTGCAAAGTCAAGATCACGAAGGTGCCCATCCCTGTCCCGTATGGCCCGGCGTTTGAAGGGGAGCGAATCCGCAAGGCGGATATGCATGTTGAATTCGGTGGGAATATTACGACCGCTTTTGAATTTGTGACGACCGCGGATCTTGGCCAGATCAATGATGGGGAAATCAACATCATCGGTCCGGATATCGATAGTGTCGAACCGGGGAAGTCGCTTCCGCTGGCGATCTGGGTTGAAGCGGCTGGACGCAAGATGCAGACTGATTTTGAGCCAATCCTCGAACGTCAGATTCATCATCTCGTGAATGGCGCCGAAGGTATCTGGCACATGGGCCAGCGCGACATCGTCTGGACACGCGTCTCGAAAGCCGGCTTCGCAAAGGGATTGCGATTGAAGCACTACGGTGAGATTTTACACGCGAAACTCCTGTCGAACTATCCTGCAATTGTGGACAAGGTCAGAGTCACTCTCATTACGGAACAACAGGAGGTCGAAAAGCGACTCGCGATCGCCCGTGCGGCGTACGACGAACGAAACCGGCGCCTTGAGACAATGACAGACGAGTCGGTGGAAACATTTTATTCCTGCCTCCTGTGCCAATCGTTCGCCCCCAACCACGTCTGCATGATTACGCCCGAACGCCTCGGCCTGTGCGGTGCGTATAACTGGCTCGATGGCAAAGCCGCATTTGAAATCGACGAAACGGGTCCCAACCAGCCGGTAAAGAAGGGATTGTGCCTTGATCCCGTCAGAGGAATCTGGAAAGGGATAGATGATTTCGTGCACATCCACAGCCACAAAACTATAACGAGTTTCAGCGCCTATTCGATCATGGATCACCCGATGACAAGCTGCGGCTGTTTCGAGGTGATCTGCGCCTACGTGCCCGAGGCCAACGGAGTCATGGCCGTCAGCCGTGAGTTTCAAGGGGAGACCCCCGTTGGCATGACGTTCTCAAGCCTGGCCGGAAGCGTGGGCGGAGGTCAGCAGACGCCGGGATTCATGGGAATCGGCAAGATCTTCCTGACATCGAAGAAATTCCTCCTCGCCGAAGGAGGACACAAGCGGCTCGTGTGGATGCCAAAGGGGTTAAAGGAAGTGCTGGGCGAGGACCTCAGGAAGAGATTCCAGGAGCAAGGCGTTCCCGACCTTCTCGATCAAATCGCCGACGAGACCGTAGCCACAGATGCACATGCTGTTCGTGCATTCATGGAGAAGGTGAAACACCCGGCCCTTGCGATGGCTGACATGAGCATGATGGTCGAGTCCGCTCAAAGGAAGACAGAGGAAGCTCCGGGTCCATCAAAGCCGGCTGCGCCACCGCTCGCGCAAGAGCCAGGAGCAAAGAAAGAAGATACAGGATTTTCCTCCGAGGCGCGCGCGCAACTGAAGAATGAGATCCTCGAGGAGATTCTCGGGGATTTGCGGGGGTCCCTCTCGAACGACGTCGTTGACAATGTCCTTCATGCGCTGAAGGGTGGAGGCAACGGTGGAGATGTCCGCACGCCGCATGGTGCTTCGAAGGCACAGATGGCGGAAGAGAAGAACATCGTTGAAAGCGTGAAAGTCGCCGGGGCAGCAGAACGGTTCGGCCGGGTGACATCCTTCGCCGTTCGAAAGGAGAAGTGTGAAGTTCCTGTCTGGACCGTCAAACTCGGCGCGACAAAGCAGGAAGGTGGGACGCGGGGTAGGTCGTATTCCATCGGCGGCGAGACGTGCATGCCATTCCATCTCTGGGAGGGAGAAATGCCTCACCGACCCCTCGTGGCGATGGAAGTCTTTGATGTCGTTAGTGAGAAATACCCGCCCGTCCTGCGGGCGATCTATGGTGATCTTCTTGGAAATCCTGCGAAGATGGCTTCCTTCTGCGTTGAGAAGTTGGGTGCCGAGCTGATCAGCGTGCGCCTGGAAGGGACGCATCCGGAGAAGGGCAATCGTTCTCCCGAAGACGCCGTGAAGGTGGTTCGGGACGTCCTTGAGGCGGTCGATGTGCCGCTCATCATCACCGGTCATAGCCACTTCGATAGGAACAACGAAGTGATGAAGGCCGTTGCCCGGGCGTTTGCGGGAGAGAACCTCCTTTTGAATTGGGTGGAGCAGGACAACTACCGTACCATTGCCGGATCTGCCCTTGCGTATGGGCACACACTTGTGGCCCAGAGTCCCATTGACGTCAACATCGGCAAACAACTGAATATCCTCCTCACGAACATGGATGTGAAGACGGAACGCATCGTGATGGATCCTATGACAGGGGCAATGGGGTATGGGATTGAATACACATACTCGGTGATGGAGCGCATTCGATTGACCGCCCTGAATGGCGACAAGATGCTTGCTGCTCCGATGATCGTGGCGCCAGGACAGGAGTGTGCCAAGATCAAAGAACTGAAGGCGACGGAAGAGACTTTTCCTGCCTGGGGTGACTT
>PMNE01000030.1:225930-262015 GCA_003162635.1 Ignavibacteriota bacterium | reverse complement strand
TCCCGATGGGACATGGCGAGCTGATCCTCATCATCGATGATGAAGCCGCTGTCCGGGAGATTACCAAGGAAACTCTGGAGGTCTATGGTTACAAAACCATAACCGCAAGCAACGGGGCCGAAGGAGTCGCACTTTTTGCTGAAAACGCGAAGGATATCAGGGTCGTGATCACGGACATGATGATGCCTGTCATGGGCGGCGAGGCCGTGATTGTCGCGCTGCACAAGAGGGATCCGGGCGTGAAAATCATCGCGACCAGCGGATTGACGGACAAGAGGAAAATCGTCACTCCGCCTCATGCCGGCGCACCGGGATTTCTGGCGAAGCCGTACACAGCAGAGGCATTGCTCAAGGCTTTGGCAGCGGCGCTTGAATGAAACCATACGCCATGCTGGACACAGTCTGCAAGACTGCTGCATGATTCAGGAAATCAACGCATGACCGGTGAAAACCTTCTCTGGGTGGTCTTTGCTGCCGTCGTTCTGCTGATGATGGCGATCGACCTCGGCGTGTTCAATAGAAGAGCCCACGAAATCGGATTGAAGGAAGCGATTGTCTGGAGCATCATCTGGACAGTTGTGGCTTTGTCGTTTAACGCCGCGGTGTTTGTCTCCGTGGGGAGCGCCCGGGGTCTGGAATTCTTCACCGCCTACGTGATAGAGCGGGCACTGTCGTTTGACAATCTCTTCGTGTTTGTCATCGTCTTCTCCTACTTCGGCGTTCCCGCGCGGTTTCAGCACCGTGTGCTTTTCTGGGGCGTCGTTGGCGCCATGGTCATGCGGGCGATATTCATCGCTGCGGGCGTTGCCCTGATTGTGCACTTTGCATGGATTTTGTATGTGTTCGGCGTGGTGCTCCTTTGGAGCGGGTGGAAGATGATGAAAGACCAAACCGTTGAGGTCCACCCCGACAAGAATATCATCATCCGGGGAGCACGCAAGCTTTTCCCCGTCACGTCGGGATTCGGTGACGGAAGGTTTGTCGAAATCCGGGATCGCGCGCTGTTTCTCACTCCCCTGCTGCTCGTTCTCATAACCGTGGAAACAACGGATATCGTGTTTGCGGTGGATTCCATCCCCGCCGTATTCGGTGTCACACGCGATCCCTTCATAGCATTCACGTCGAACATCCTTGCCATTCTGGGTCTCCGCGCAAGCTATTTTCTGCTCGCCGGGATTATGAAGACCTTTCGGTATCTGGGCCGCGGGCTGTCGGTGGTCCTGATGTTTATCGGTGTCAAGATGCTGCTTGGCGAACTGTTTCCCATCTCGATAGGAGTGTCCTTGTCCGTTGTTGCAGTGCTGCTTGCCGCATCAATAGTCGCTTCGCTTGTGCATCCCGATCCTTCTCAAACGAAGTAAAATTCCTCCATCCCCGCCCGTTTTGGCGGATTTCTTCGTATCTTTCATNNCATAAGCAGCGTAAGGAATGGATGTGGAGATACTACCGCCTGCGGAAGCCTTTGAAATGGCCATTGCCGTTGCGCCGGAGGATATCGATGTGATGGGGCATGTCAACAACGTCGTCTATGTGCGCTGGGTCCAGGATGTTGCCGTCGCGCACTGGCGGGCCGGGGCCACAAGAGAACAGCAGAACGCGATCGCCTGGGTGGTCGTGCGTCATGAGATTGACTACAAGCGGCCCGCTATGCCGGGAGACACCGTCGTTGCCCGCACATGGGTGGGGACTGCGACAGCGCAGACGTTTGAACGCCATACGGAAATACTCCGGAACGGGAAGGTCCTGGTCCGCGCAAGGACACTGTGGTGTCCGGTCGACATCCGTTCCGGCAGACCGCTCAGAGTGCCTCAGCAGGTCCGTGACCAGTTCTCCGTACCGGAAGCGGACGCTCAGTCGAAGGAACAATGAAAAACTGTTGGCCGAAGACGGCCGTTGCATCGTTGGGAACGGAGAGAGGAATGAGAAGAACCGTCCACAGGAGGGCCGCGGCGAGAGCCGCAGGTCCGGGGAGAAACCCAGATTCGCAAAGAACTGACATGTCTCGCAGTCCTGTTTGATCTGGACGGTGTACTCGTGGATTCGTGCCGATGTGTGGAGCTGGTGTGGGAACGCTGGGCTTCCGATCGGGGGATCGATATTGCTCCGTTGATGAAGGTGCTGCACGGCAGGAAAAGCAGCGAGACGATTCGTGCCTATGCCCCGCACCTTGACCTTGCAACAGAGGTTGCAACCCTTGAGAAAATGGAAGCGGAAGAGACCGATGGCCTCTTCCGCGTCCCTGGTGCGAAGGAATTGGTGGGTAATCTCCCTCCAGGCCGCTGGGCAATCGTGACATCGGGAACAGCGCTGGTTGCCGGGGCGCGTCTGCGGCTATGCGATATCACACCGCCTCCGGTCTTTGTGACCGCAGATGATATTCGCGAGGGGAAACCCGCGCCCGACTGCTACCTTATGGCTGCGTCGCGACTTGGCATTGCGCCGGCCCGGTGTGTCGTTGTCGAAGACACGACCGCCGGAATTGAAGCGGGCAAGTCTGCGGGCATGAAGGTTATCGCCCTCACAGGCACATGCGAACGGGCCGCCCTATCGGCGGCCGATCTCATTGCCTCCCGCCTTGCTGACGTCCACATACGACAGACTTCNNCTGTTGGTGGCGGCCTCTCTTTCCTGCCACAACAATTCCGTCGGGCCATCAGACGAGAACCAGGGAGGGTTTTCCCTGACGATCAGCGTTGTCAACGCGGGCGGGAACCCCGTTGGCGGCCTGGTCATCAGCGAATGGAATGAACTATCGGGGTTTCCCGTGAGATCGAACAGCGGGGGGAAAGCCCGGCTCCAGAAAACCACTGCGGTGTCCAGTATCACGTTCGACGTTGCATCCCCCGCGCATATCGATCTTTCCGCATATGATTGTGACAACCAGCTTGTGGCGCCCATTGCCGTCATTGAAAATGCAGTGGTGGGTATGCACGTGGCCCACCTTGCACTTCAGCTCAATGCAGGAACACGCGTGCTCAAATGCCGTCTTGTTGCCACAACCACCTCCACCGGGGCTCTGCTTTTTGAAGATTCCATCTATGCAGTGCTCTGGCAATACGACTACACGCTCAGCAGGATCGGCGTGACGTCGGCAACGGGGAAGTTCCAGACGCGCGATTCCCTGTTGTTCCCGAATGTCCTGAGTCTGCCGCCGCTCGTGGAAACTGACGCAACCGGTCCGACATTGCTCGGCACATTCACGATCTCCGACAGCGTCGCGATTGTCCTCGACGACACGCTCACGCATCAATCACAGATCTTCTACAGGACTGTGGGGAAAGCTTCGAACGATCTTCACCTCACGTGGGACCCGCAGCCGGGTTCGCTCCCTCCGCTTCGCCCGGCCGGGGGGACCATGCTCAAGACGGAAGGTTTCACTTTCACAACGTCCGTTCGCTCTCAGGGATGGAAGCTCTATCAGAACTACCCGAATCCGTTTAACTGAACAGGAGAGCCGCGATACTGTGACGAATCATCGTACGGATATAACCACCATCATCAGGTAAAGCCATGAAACGTGCTTTTCTTCTCATCGCCTGCCTTGCGGCGGTCTCTGCCTACGGACAGAAATTCGATCAGCTTGCACTCACCCCCCCCATGGGGTGGAACACGTGGAACCGGTTTGCGTGCAATGTGAATGAACAACTCATCCGGGCGACGGCAGATGCGATCGTGACATCCGGCATGAGGGACGCCGGTTACATGTATCTCAACATCGACGACTGCTGGCACGGACAGAGGGACAGTCTTGGATTCATTCACCCCGACCCCGCGCGTTTTCCCTCCGGGATGAAGGCGCTTGCCGACTATGTCCACTCCAAAGGACTGAAGCTTGGCATCTACTCCGATGCAGGAAACAAAACGTGCGGCGGCCGTCCCGGGAGCAGGGGACATGAATACCAGGATGCTCTGACGTATGCTCAATGGGGGATCGATTACCTAAAGTACGACTGGTGCGAAACGGACGGACTGAACGCGCGGGGAGCCTACACGACGATGCGTGATGCCCTGTATGCCGCCGGCCGGCCGATTGTCTTCAGTCTCTGTGAATGGGGAAACAATAAGCCGTGGGAATGGGGAAAAGATGTCGGCCATCTCTGGCGCACAACCACCGATATCGATCGATGCTGGGACGGTGTTGTCAATCACGGCACTTGGTCCTCGCAATGCGTCCTGCGGAATCTTGACCAGCAGAAGGGATTGCGGCAATATGCCGGCCCCGGACATTGGAATGATCCCGACATGCTGGAAGTAGGGAATGGCATGAGTGTCACGGAGGACAGGGCACACTTCTCACTGTGGGCGATGGTGGCAGCACCGTTGATTGCGGGGAACGATGTGGCAAGCATGACCCGCGAGACCGCGGAAATTCTGACGAACAAACGAGTCATTGCCATCGACCAGGATTCGCTCGGTATCCAGGGATTTTCCTACGCGGTGCGCGACAGTCTTGAAATCTGGTTCAAGCCCCTCGTCGGAGACGATTGGGCCATGTGCGTGGTGAACAAGGGACAAAAGCCGCAGACGTTCGCCTTCGATTGGAAACAGGAGACCGTGGTCGACACTCTCACCGCCCGGGACGCGAAGTTCGGATCATTCACGTATGAGCTGCACGATCTCTGGTTGAACAAAGAAATCGGCACCACGCGCCGGTCTTTGAAGGCCGACATTGCAGGGCATGATGTCCTTATGCTCCGATTGCGGAGGAAGTGACTCTGCCGTAGGATGGAGATGCCACGAGGAGGCCGGTAGGACCGCTGTTCCAACGGAAAGGATTGACGCGATGGACATGACGGAAGTCTTCTGGAAACGGGGACTGCTCCGCGCTGCTGTTGTTACAATTGTGGCAATGGCTGTAGGGTTTGCCTTCTTCCGCTCCTTGATCTTCATCCCCACCATGAAGGCCTCTCAGTTTATGATCAGCGGCGTGACTGCGGGGATTGCGTATGCGGCGTGGCGCGGGACGAGTCTGCGCCAGGGGATCGTTCCCCTGTTCCTATGGTATCTTGTCCTGATGTTTCTCGTGGAGGATTTCAACTCATGGCTTCCCGTGCTGGACGGGGCGTATATCGTAGGAATCGCGGGCGCAGTCTGGCTGTACTTGTATGCAGTTCGCGCTTCCATGGTGCGGGGGTGGATGCAGCGCGTTGCGGCAGCAGCGGTGCTTATCGCTCTGGCGAACGGCCTGATCGTTGTCGTGTTGGCAGCAGTATCGGTACCCTCGTTGCTCTTGAAGGGACAGTTCCTGCATGACACGGTCTTTTGGAACATGCAGATCGGCACGCTGATCGGACTTGCTGTCGGTTGGGGGTTCGAATGCGCGGAGTATCTGACGGCGCGATTTCTTCCCGAGGGGGTGGAAGCAGCAGGCAGCGCCACGCCTGACGACCGGGACGGTGAATAGGAGACCATCAATGGAATGATGGCGATCGTCTTGCCCTCCCTCACGCAGAAGACAGAATAATCCATCACCGGGCGCTCATTGCGTTGCGACCCCTCCCGAATCTTTGGGCGCAGCTCGTTGGACCAGGAATCGGACCAACGCCAGAAGAAGAACCCACCCCAGGATCTCAAGAAAGCGTTCAAGGGTCACGCCGTCCACCAGCGACCACCACGCTCCGTAGAATCCTGCAATCTCCTTCATCCCTCCGTTTCCCAACGTCCATGGAATACGATTGAACAAGCAGACGGCAATCAGCATGGCAGCGGTTTCGATGNNGCCGCAAAGATCATGATGTTTGTCCCGCCGATCAATGCGAGCGCCGCAGTGGCTGTCGTGCAGACAATAATCGCCGGTCGAAAGAGGGTCGATTCCCTCCAAACGCGGACAAGTCTCTTCGGGGTGGAGAGAAGGATCACGGGAAGCCAGTAGGACAAAAAAGCGAGCACGATATTGACGATCCTGCCCGCATCCGGCACAGCAGGAAGAAAAGCCCGCAAATTCTTGAAGTATCCCATCCTCTGCGATGACCCAAAATCCCACCTGAAGTTCGCCCCATAGCCGACACGGATGGGAAGGATGACACGCGGGGCAACAAAAAAGAATATCACTGCAAGCAGCGTCGCCAGAATCCACCGCAAAGGAAGGATCGCTTTCGTCCTTCGATACTCCATCGCTTGCTGGACGATAAGCAGTACGGGGGGTATGATGAGGAATTCCTTGAAGAGGAGCCCCAGGCACGACACAACAAGGCACATGACGGTCTTTTTCCGGAGGAGAAGAAGGATCGCCACGACGAGCAGGGCGAATCCCTCGACGTCAACCATGGTGGGCGCCGCGAGNNCCATGCAGAAAGCGGACGATCATCGGAGCTCCGAAACGGTAGGCATACGGTGCCGTCAGAGCATCATTATTCCAAAGCCCTTTCTCTGCGAGGTCCAGGTAGTGGAGACCGTCATCGAACGCTGTCATGACCGGTGTGGTGAGATACAGCGTGGAAATGATGACGACGGCGACGGCTGTCGCAACGGCGGCCTCGCGGAGATTGGCCGGATCATCAGATGTTTGTGACGTTCCCGCTCGAACGTTCATTGGTCGTGAACTCTTGTTGATGAGCAAGATGCGGACGCAGACGATGAAGAGGAGCATCCGGATCTTCTGAGCCATTCGGGTCGAAGGCGTGGCCGCTCCTGTTCAGTGGTCGCCCTGTTGAAGGATAGAAATTTGTTTGGAAGAATGCCAATCCTGCCGACACGCTTCTTCTCTCCGTGCGAAGCCGGAATCGCGTCCGCTTCTTGACGCTGGACGCGCACAAAACTTGATATTTGCGCGCATTCCCTGAAGGGTGGATCATCATCGACATTCGTTCGTTGAGCCATCGCGCAAGAACCTCCATGGTCTTGACCTTTGTGCTTGTTCGCATTACTATGTGACAAAGTATCGCTCTTGCAACTGCTTCACCGGGAAAGCTCATAATATCGGGCGGCAATGAAGGTGCGGAGGGGGACACATATGCGACACGGGATTGTTTTGGCAGTTCTCTTGACCTTGGTGAACGGGTGTGACCAACGCAATGAGGTGCTATCGCCCGGCGCAGGCACATTGCTATCGAACGGCCTGCGGTTTACCCTTGCCGCGGCGAAGGCATCATTTGGCATTCATGACACTTTGATGGCTTCGGTCACCGTGCGCAACCAAGGTGCTGTGGCGGACACCATCGTGGTGGGTTCGAGTCTCTTCAGGTGGTCATTGCAGAATGATTCTGGAAAGGTGATCATGTACGGCCCGAGAGCTACCAGTTGGTTGTTGACGCTTGTGCCAGTACGCCCGGGTCAGTCGCTGGAGATTTACGACATACGCGAGGCAATAGCGGATACATCGGGTATGCCGGTCGCGGCGGGTTCCTATGTTTTGAAAGCCACTGCAGGTTCAATTCCATTGTCCCTGAATCTGACCCTCCGATAGGCAATTCCGCTGTTAAATTGCCCGCGATGGCGGATCGCACACGGTGGGGCGTCGGGCTCGATGCGGACGACCTGCCGCGGTGAAGGTTGTGCAATACTTCGCGCACTGAACAGGTGCAGCGCCATCCAGGAGATGGAATGGATATTCATGGAATTTCGAACCGGCAGAAAAGGTGGCAAGGGGCACCAGGGAAGAGCGCGGATATGCCGACCTCCTATGGGCAAATTTGACGATGCCGACAAAACCTCTCTTCATCGCATCCGCGCCGGCGGGACGGGATTTCCGTGCATGATCTGATCCTCATGGGTGCTGGTCTCCTTGCGGGGGCGATGAATGCCGTTGCCGGGGGCGGAACGCTGGTGACGTTTCCGGCTCTTCTCGTCATGGGTCTCCCCTCCATCGCGGCGAATGCGACCAGCACGATCGCTCTTCTTCCGGCCGCACTTGGCGGTGTCTATGGATACAGGAGCAACGTGGGAGCAGTCTCACGGTGGCTTGCGCTGTTCGGTCCCGTCAGTCTGCTGGGAGGTTTGGTGGGGGGGATCTTGCTGGTGCGAACACCTTCGGCGACGTTCGACGTGATGGTCCCTTTCCTGATCTTCTTTGCCACTGTTCTCTTTATGCTGCAGAGTACACTGTCTGCGGTGATCGGCGGGAGGAAGGGCGTTCAGCGGCGCTCGGGGGCATGGCTCACCGGGGCGGCAGTGTTCCAGTGTGCTGTCGCCGTCTACGGCGGATACTTCGGGGCGGGAATCGGCATCCTGATGCTCGCGTCGCTCGGCATGCTGGGGTTCGGCGACATCCACGAGATGAATGCGCTGAAAGTGATGCTCGGCTTTCTCATCAATGTCGTGGCCGCAATCTACTTTATTGCGAGCGGGCTTATTGTGTGGCGGGCGATGATCCCGATGGCGGTGGGAACAATCATGGGGGGATATGCCGGTGCGCGGTTCGCCCAGAAAATCCCTCAGTCCAGAGTCCGCCTTCTCATCACGACGATCGGATTGGTCATCTCCGCGGTGATGTTCCAGAAGCAGTTCGGGTGATTCCCTCCGCGGGCGTCCGCAGGGGATGGCTCCCCTGCGGGTCACCGCTATCCCTTGCAACTCATCATCTACTGTGTCGCAAACGAGTAGACTGTCGTTGATGTGAAGGTTTCTCCCGGGTTCAACACGGTGGTGGGGAACTCCGGCCTGTTGGGCGAATCCGGGAAGTGCTGCGTCTCGAGACAGAAAGCGGCACGACGTTGGTAGGCGACGCCGTTTTTTCCTGTGATGGTCCCGTCGAGGAAATTCCCCGTGTAGAACTGGATGCCCGGTTCGGTTGTCCACACTTCCATCACGCGTCCGCTCTTCGGTTCTGCCACGCGGGCGGCGCGGACAAGTCCATTTCCCGTCCTGTCAATGATCCAGTTGTGGTCATAACCCCGTGCGAGCAGAAGCTGTTCGTCTTTCGCCTCGATCCGTGCGCCGATCTGCGATGAGGTGCGGAAGTCCAGGGGGGTCCCTGCAACGCTCCGCATTTCTCCCGTGGGAATAAGGCCGGCGTCGATTGGCGTGAAACGGCCGGCGTCCAGCAGCAACTCGTGGCCGAGGACGGCGGTCCTGCCGGAATCCGCAAGGTTGAAGTACGAGTGGTTGGTGAGGTTCAAAACCGTCGGCGCGTCACTCGTGGCAAAGTATTCGATCCGCAATGCGTTGGAGTCGGTCACGGTGTACACAACCCGCACCTTGAGCGTCCCGGGGAATCCTTCCTCCCCGTCTTTGCTGACATATGTCAACGCGAGCGACGGTTCTGCCGGTGCGTACGTCTCATCGACAGTCCACACCACTTTGTCAAATGCTTTGAGACCTCCGTGCAATGTGTTGGTGCCGTCATTTGCTGCCAGAGCATATTCCTTCCCGTTGAGGGAAAAACGGGCTTTGCCGATTCTGTTTGCATACCGGCCGACAATGGCGCCGAAGTACGGCGTTGTGCGAAGATAGCCGGCCAATGAATCGTAGCCCAGGACGATGTCGCCAGGCTTTCCATTCTTGTCGGGAACGATCAACGACACGATGATGCCGCCGTAGTTGGTGATCCGCGCCTCCATCCCGTGCGCGTTCCGCAATGTATAGAGGAAGACTTCTTTCCCGTCTACCGTGCCGAAGGATTTTTTTCCTCCCGGAGCGGATGATGTGTGCGAAGTGCATCCGGCGAAGGACAGTGCAAGTGCTGCTGCGTACATGCCGAGAAGTGCCGCGGTCTGTGTCATGGAATCATTCCTTGTCGTGGGTGGTAATACTCCAACGTACGGCGAAATCACCAAAGATTCCACAAAACACAAGGAAGTTGCGAGCTGAAGCTGCACTTGACTTTGTGACCGCCAGGCAATATCTTTAGCGCTCGACGTGATGGAGGTGAGGTTTTTTGATGAATCGGTTCGTCCAACGCAGATCGTGCTTGTTCCTTGTGGTGATGTGGATGTTCGTGACAACGGTTTTTGCCGATGCAGCGAACATTGATGACATTTTTTGCCCCACGGTATTGCACGACGACGGCGAAGTGACCGAAGGAGCGGCCCCTCCCCCCACCCACATGGGGACCCATCCTCCTCTTCTCTCACGCTTTGACGCACTAACGCCCGGCCTGCTTCGGGTCATCATCGACCAGGACAGTCCATCGCTCCCCGTCGATGTCGATGTGCTGGCACTCGTTTCACAGATCCTGCCCGGAAACGATCAGCAGGCCTCCTACGCCTCTCCCTTCGCGTCCGGAACTCTTCACATCAAGCTTCACACTCTTCTCATTTAGCCCAACCTTCATTGTCTGTCCTGGCATGTGAATGAGCGTTGGCCCGATGGGCCCCCGCGCGTTCATCGTTGCCCATTGCATTCATCCGGCGCGGGATGTCCGGCCGGTTCCTTGGTGCATCTTCTCCATGAGAGACGTATGAAGCGATCGTTTGCTCTCCTTTCTGCCGTGCTTTGCTTCTCCCTTTCCGATGTCCACGCAGAGGCGGATACCCTGCGCATTGCCATGGGAGAGGCGGAGGCACGGATGCTTCGTGCCAATGTGCAGCTTCTTGCCCAGCGGCTCGCTGTTGCCGAAACCCAGGCCCTGGTGCGGCAAGCCGCCGCGTGGACGAATCCCTCCCTGGCCGTGGAGCAGAACGTGTACAACCAATACACCCATCGCTGGCTCGATACGGGCCCGCGAGGGAACACCGACATCCAGATTCAGCAATCGTTCCCTTTTCCCGGGAAGCGGAGCAGCCAGGTGCGAATGGCGGAGTTGAACGCCGAGGCGGCATCGTACGAAACCGACGACCTGTCTCGCGCGCTGAGACTGGCTCTACGCACAGGAATGTATGACCTCTTCTTCCTGCGCCGCTCGCTGGCATTCTACGACGAGAGTATTGCCGCAATGGGACCCACGGTGAGTGCGATGGAAAGGGTGTATGAACACAGGGCCGTTCTGCTTGCGGAGCTCCTGCGCCTGAAGTCGCTTCTCTTCTCCCTGCAGAAGGAACGGCTCGGAATTGTCGGTCGGATTGCCGAGACACAAGAAACGCTCTCCATTCTCCTCGGTGACTCTTCCGCCGTGCCGAGGGCGTACGATCCCCTCATCGATCTCCACGCCCTCGAGGCCGTCCGGCTGGATACGGTCAATCGTGAAAATGCGGTAGCCTTCGCTCTTGCGCATCGCGCGGATCTTCGTAAAGTCGATGCACAGGCGGCACTCGACGATGTGAATCTGTCGTATCAGAAAACCGTGCCCTTGCCCGACTTCACCTTCGGAGGGCATTGGTCGCGCAATGGCGGCTACGTGCCAAACTACTTCGGAATCACGCTGGGATGCGAACTGCCGATCTTCAACCGGAACCAGGGGAACATCGAATCAGCGGAGGTGGTGGTGGCGGCAGACTCCTTACAGCGCCGTGGCGCAAGGGAAAAAGTGCGACGAGAGGTGGAAAGCGCGCTGGCGAAGGCGATGGAAGCCGACCAGTTGTTCCGTTCGTTCGATCGGTCCTTTCCCGAAGAGTATCGTTCCCTCGTGGCCGATATGGTATCAAATTACGCGAAAAGGAACATGAGCGTTGTCGAATTCACCGATTTTATCGAATCGTACCGGAGCAGCATGCGGCAGATGAACGAACTGGAAAATGATCGGGCCGATGCGTTGGAAGCGCTCAATGATGCGGCCGGTGCAACTTTCATTGCTCCCTAACGGAGGCACTATCATGGGAAGGCGATCCATCACAGCAAGCGCTATCGTTCTTTCCGCCCTCGGGGTGATGCTGGGCGGATGCAGCAAGACGCGGGACAATCCCGACCCCGTGGAGAGGACGCTCCGCGCCGACGTCACGGACAACGGAAGGACGATCATCTTTCCTTCCGCGAGCCCGGGTCTCCAGAGGATCCGTACGGTTGTGGTGAAAAGGGGGAGTGCGACGATACCCGTTGTCACCCCCGCGCACGTCGTTGCCAGTATCACGTCCGGTCTTGTCACCAAGGACAAGATCGTTCTCTTCGAATCCCCCGAGGTGACCTCTCTCTACTCGCAGTACCGGCAGGCGCGTGCCAACGCAGAAAGGACGGAGAAGAACCTTGCCAGGGTGAGAGACATGTATGAGAGCCGGGCAGCAACCGGGAAGGATGTGAACGACACGGAAACCGAAGCGGCAACAACCAGGGCGGCAGCGGCGGAATCGGAGGGGAAGCTTCGCGAGCTCGGATTCAACCCCGTGGAGCTCGATGCCGTTTCGCCGGGGACCGTCTGGCTGATCTGCGACATTTCGGAGTCGCTTCTCGACGAGGTGCAGCAGGGAGAAGAGGTTCCCATCAAGTACGCATCGTTCCCGAACGTCGTCTTCTCCGGCCATGCCGATGCAGTCGGAGAAGTGGTGGACCCGGTCACGCGGACGGTCAAAGTCCGCGTCTCTGCGCGCAATGCCACGGGGCGCATTCTCCCCGGGATGTTTGCCCGCGTCGATTTCGGCGATCCCCGGGACGGGGTCGTTGTTCTTCCCTCGTCGGCTGTCACCACGGTGGAAGGATCGGATTACGCATTCGTACAGACGGGCGAAGGTCGGTTCGAACGGCGGCAAATTATGATTGCATCATCGCCGGACACGACGATTGTCGTCCTGAAGGGAATTGAGGATGGCGACCGTGTCGTGAACGATGGGACGATGCTTCTAAAGGGACTCAGTTTCGGATATTGATCGGAGGAATGAACAATCATGATTCGTCAACTTCTGATCTTTGCCTTGAACCATCGCGCGGCGACGCTCGGTCTCACGGCGTGCCTGGTTGTTGCCGGCATCTGGTCGTGGTCCGTCCTGCGCAAGGAAGCATATCCCGATGTGGGTGACACGCAGGTCACGGTCATCACACAATTCCCCGGCAGGGCTGCGGCGGAGGTGGAACAGCAGGTGACGCAGCCCCTCGAACGGGCGCTCAACGGTGTGCCACGGGTCATCGAACGGCGCTCGAAAACCATCTTCGGTTTGTCGGTCATCCAGCTCACATTCGAAGACGGCACCGACGATTACTTCGCGCGGCAACGCGTGTTGGAGAAGCTCGGCGACGCCATCCTCCCCGACGGCGTCAACCCTGCGCTCGGCCCCCTCACGGGCCCGGTCGGCGAGATTTTTCGCTACGTGATCGAAGCGACGGACGAACACACCCCCATGGAATTGCGGACTCTCCAGGACTGGGTGGTGATCCCGAAAATGCTGCAGGTCCCCGGCGTGGCGGATGTCATCAACTTCGGCGGACTGGTGAAGCAATACCATGTGATCACATCGCCCGAAATCCTGCCCCGCTACAATCTGACATTGCAGAACGTTATCGACGCGGTTGTTGCGAATAACCTGAACACGGGGGGGAACATCATCCAGCGTGGCGGGCAGTCGTTCGCCGTGCGGAGTATCGGCGCCATCCGGAGCAAGGAAGACATCGAGAATATTGTCGTTACGGTTCAGCATGGCGTCCCTGTCTACATCAGGAACATCGGTTCGGTCGAGGAATATCCGCTTCCGCCGACGGGCATTCTCGGGTACACGATCCGCAACGATGATTCCACACTGACCGATGTCCGGTCGGGCATCCAGGGTCTGGTGGCAATGCGGCGGGGTGAAAATACCAACGAGGTGGTGCAGGCCCTGAAGGAGAAGCTGCAGGAGATCAACGAGAACGACCTGCCGGCCGGCGTCCATCTTCGCATTACCTACGAGCGGAGCCAACTGGTCGCTTACACCATCGAAACGGTTGCCAGAACATTGTGCGAGGGAATCACGATCGTCGTGGTCGTTTTGGTGTTCTTTATGGGAAGCGTCCGGTCCGCGCTCGTTGTTGCCACGACGATTCCCGTCTCCATGCTCATCGCATTCCTCATGATGAACGTCACGGGGATACCCGCAAACCTGCTCTCCCTCGGTGCCATCGATTTCGGCATCATCGTTGACGGCGCTGTCGTGATGGTCGATAACATCATGCGTCGATATCGTGAAGCTTCGCCGGAGGAACAGGCGGCCGGTATCATACGCCTGACGCTTGCGTCCTCGCAGGAAGTGGGGCGGGAGATCTTCTTTTCGATCATGATCATCATCCTCGCATATCTCCCTATCTTCACGTTCCAGCGCGTTGAGGGAAAGTTATTCGCGCCGATGGCATACACGCTGGCGTTTGCGATTGCGGGCTCTCTCCTGCTTGCCCTGACGGTCATTCCGGTGCTAATGGCGACGTTCTATCGCCGCTCGTTCAGCGGCAGGACCGCACGTGCGTTGGAATGGCACAACCCGGCCTACGCATGGCTGGAACGCGTGTACGCGTCGACAATCGAGGAGGTCCTGCGCAGGCCATGGCGAATCGTGCTTGCTGCGTTTGGCATCGTTGCCGCAATCGTGGCGATCGGTTATGCGACGATTGGGACGGAGTTTCTCCCGGAACTGGACGAAGGAGCGCTGAATATTCGGTGCTTCTTTCCTGTCGGGATCTCGCTGGCCGAGGCGAACAAATATACGCCGGTCATCAGAAGGATCATCACTGCCTACCCCCCGGTGAATGTGGTTCTGACTCAGTTGGGAAGGAACGACGACGGGACGGATCCGTATGGCCCCAACCGGCTTGAGATCTACGTGGGATTGCGCGACTATGCGGCCTGGACCGGCACCATGTCAAAGCAGGAACTCCTGCAACGAGTCAAGCGTGACCTCGAACAGGGAGTGCCGGGGGCTCTGTTCTCCTTCTCGCAGCCGATTCTTGACAATGTCACCGAGGCGGTGACGGGAAGCGTGGCCGATCTGGCGATTATCATCAGCGGGGATGATCTTGACCTCATGAGGCAGAAAGCCGATTCGATTCTTGCCGTCATCCGGACCATCCCCGGGGCGACGGAGTGTGGGATCGAACAGGAGGGGAATCAAGCCCAACTCTCTGTGGATATCGACAGGACCGCCGCAGCCCGGTTCGGCGTCAATGTCAGTGATATCCAAAAGATGATCGAAGCCGCCATTGGCGGGCGAAGCGTCGGGAAATTCTATGACGGGGAGAAGCGGTTCGACATCGTGGTCCGGTATTCCGCGGCGGAGCGGGGATCGGTCAACGCCGTCCGCCAGATGATGATCTCCTCTCCTTCGGGTGCGCGGGTTCCCATGTTTCAGCTCGCGCGCATCAGTCTCGTTGACGGGCCGACGATCATTCAGCGGGAGGAAGGAAAACGCCAGATATCGGTCCGCACGAATATCCGGGGTCGCGATCAGGGAGGATTTGTCGCCGAAGCACAGCAGAGAGTTGCGAAGTATGTTTCCCTGCCGAAGGGATATGTTCTCAGCTGGGGGGGACAATTCGAAAACCTTTCCCGCGCGGCTGCCCGGCTGGCGGTGGTCATCCCGTTGACGATCGGGATCATCTTCCTGATCCTGTTCGGCCTGTACCGGGATCTCCGCCATG
Organism: Ignavibacteriota bacterium; assembly: GCA_003162635.1. Classification (GTDB taxonomy): domain Bacteria; phylum Bacteroidota; class Ignavibacteria; order UBA10030; family UBA6906; genus Fen-1260. Next base: position 246,673 of record PMNE01000030.1, on the reverse strand, counting down.
TGCTGATTGCCATGTCGACGATTCCCCTTGCCATGGCCGGGGGAATGGTGGCATTGTTCGTCCGCGGATACAGTTTCAATGTTTCAGCGGGAGTTGGGTTCATCTCTCTCTTCGGCGTGTCAATCATCGCAGGAGTTCTGTTCGTCTCGCGGGCCAACCGCCTGCGTGATGATGAAGGGCTCGGCATCCGTGACGCGGTGCGCCGGGCCGCACTGGTCCAATTACGTCCCAATCTCATGACAATGCTCCTCGCGCTTCTCGGCCTGATTCCGGCGGCGTTGGCGACGGGGATCGGCTCCGACGTTCAACGGCCGCTCGCCACGGTGATCGTCGGCGGCCTGACATCGGCGCTTCTCCTGGCGCTGCTTGCTCTGCCTGCATTGTATCTCATCCTGGTCCGCAACATTGATGGAGACAACCATGCTTGAAATCTCTGTGTTCCTCGACGAAGATGACCGGTACCAGGGCATGCGCATGGAGGAATACATCGTGCGATATCTCATGCATCATGGCATCATGGGCGCAACCGTCTTTTCCGGCGCGATGGGATTCGGCCACCGTCACCATCTGCACCATCCTCATGTGCTCGGAACGGCGGATGAGAAGCCCAGGATGATTCTCTTCATCGACGAGGAGACCAGGGTCCGTGAGGTGCTTCCGCATATCAAGGAAGTGGTCCGCGAGGGATTGATCGTTGCCAGAACAGTGGAGAGGATTTGAAGACGGCCGTGCCCGGCCCGGATGGGAACGGGATGCGGGAGACGATGGCCAACCTTATCCGACTGCCATCATCTTTTCTTGTCATCACGCAGCATCGGCACTCGCGGACCCCGCTTCTGCGCACACGGTGAGCCCTGAGCGGAGCTTGCTGTTCGAGGGTCAATTCCCGATATTACGATGTTTATGGACACCCGCCATTACCACGTGCCTCTGCTGGTAAATGGATCAGAGAACTGCCGAGGCAGGAATATCACGTACCATCACCATGTATCAAAGTGCAGCGAGTGGAATCCCCCGATGGCTCTGGTGCTCCCTCTCATTCGCAACGCTCCTTCTTGCTCCGTGGTCGACGGATGCGCAGGAACTTCTGCGGCGGCCTGTTCCCCAGCCGCTCGCCGTCAATCTATTCCCCAGCGACAGTCTCCTCTCGGCGAAAGAGGACTATGTCCCGGAGTGGTACAGCATGATCACGAACATCCCAAAGGACTGGGGCCGCTTCGTGCGCACCAGCTTCACGCAGGAGAAGATTCCGGCCATGGTGGGGATGACATTCCTTACCGTGGGTCTCGCGGCGACGGATGACGACTCGTGGCGGATATCGAAGCGATGGCGCGAGAGTTCCCGCATGGTGGAGAATATCAGCAACAAATTTGAGGATATGGGGGACGGACGTCCCCAGTTCGGTCTGGCTGCGGCCTTTGCGGCGTACGGTTTTGTCGCAAAAGACAAACGCGCACTTCGGACGGGAAGCCAGACAGTGGAAGCCATCCTTGCCTGCGGCACCGTCATTCAGGTTCTGAAGCACCTGACGGGACGCGAGAGTCCGTTTGTCTCCACACAGCCCGGCGGCCGATGGGATCTGTTTCCAAACCAGATCAAGTATGCCAAGTATGTCCCCCACTATGATGCGTACCCGTCGGGTCACATTGCCACGGCGCTTACCACGGTAACCGTTATTGTCGAGAACTACCCTGAGTGGTGGTGGGCGCGGCCGGTGGGCTATACGATTGTGGGACTCATCGGTGTCGCGATGGGGAACACGGGAATCCATTGGTACAGCGACTATCCTCTCGGCCTCGCCCTGGGGTATGCATTCGGTATGCTGGCTGCCCACCCGGAGGAGTTGGGAGGGATTGAGGGTGAGTTCTCGGTGGGGAAGACGAATGTGTCTCTCGGACCGGTCCTCCTGCAGGATGGCGCAGGATTGGGATTAAGCTGCTCATTCTAAGGATGGTCTCCGTTCAGGATGTGTTGTGATCTTTGCGAAGACAACCACATGATCACCGGACTCGATGTGCGATCGTTCTTCTCAGGCATTCTTCTCCTGATGGGAATCGTTGCCTCCTCTCGCACTGCGGCTGCTCAGCCTGCCGACCAGCCCCCGCAGATCGACTCCGGAATGGTGACCTCCCCGCGCGATACTTCCTTCGGCTCTGTTCTTGCGCCTCTCCCTCCGGATGACTTTGCCTGGTATTCGATGATCACCAATATCCCCGGCGACTGGTTGGCCTCGGGGCGGACCATCTTTCGCGAGGAGAGCATCCCCGCCATCCTCGGCATTGCGACCCTGAGCGGTGTTCTCCTCCTCGGTGATCAGGCGACATATGATGCGTCCGAGTCGCTGTACCGCGGATCTCCTCCGGTCCACACGATCAGCGATGTGTGCAGAAGCGCGGGTGACGGGAGGGCGACGCTCGGCGTTGCCGGCGCATTCGCCGTGTATGGTTTCATAGGGCGCGACAGGCGGGCCTTACGCACGGCTTCGCAGACAGTGGAAGCGCTTCTTGCGTCGGGGTTTGTCGTACAACTCCTGAAGCGGGTGGCCGGAAGGGAAAGCCCCCAGGCGGCCAGCACCCCGAGGGGGAAATGGAGACCTTTTCCTAGCTGGAGCGCGTATAATAGACAGCAGGCCAGGTACTATTCCTTCCCCTCCGGTCATGTCACGACGATTATGGCCACGGTGACAGTCCTTGCGGAGAATTATCCTGACGAGCGGTGGATCAGGCCGGTCGGCTATGCTCTTGTTGGCGCCACAGGCTTCGGCCTGGTCAATGCAGGATGGCACTGGTACAGCGATTTTCCCCTGGCGGTTGCGCTTGGATACATGTTCGGTACGATAGCGGCGGACAGATCGGAACGGGGCTCCGCCGCAGGGGAACAGAGGAGTGAGGCAGGCCTTCACGTCATGCCGGGTGTGGCCCGCCAGGGTCCGCAGCTCGTCCTGGCCTACTCCTTCTGAGCCGCCGGCTGTTGCATCTTTCTTCCGGTCATAGTATCATCACCACATTCCAATTCATTTCCCGCAATTCTCTTTGAAAGGACTCAACGCATGAAGGGATGGACGAGAGGAGCCGGACTGGCGATCATGATAGCCGTTTTGGTGCTGGCAGGCTGCAACAAGAAACAGGGGGGGGAATCGGGGGCAAACATGGCGTCTCTCGGTTCGGGCACTGGCAGCGCGGCTGGAACCCGTTGGGCTGTGCCGAAACGATGGGTCCCCCAGGGGGAGCGGCCCATGCGGGCGGCAACGTATGCGATCCCCGAAGAGGAGGGCGATCCCGAGAAGGGTGAGTGTGCGGTGTTTTATTTCGGGTCGGGGCAGGGGGGTGACGTGCAGTCCAATATCAACCGCTGGATCGGACAATTTGAGACCTCCGGCGTGCCGGCACAATCCGAGCGGGAAGTCTCCGGCATGAAATTGACGCTGGTCCAGATTGCGGGCGCTTATCTTGCGCCTGCCGGCCCCATGATGCAATCGACAGGGAAAAAGGAAAACTACCGCCTGCTTGGCGCAATCGTCGAGGCCCCGGAAGGCTTGGTGTTCTTCAAGTTGGTCGGTCCTGCCCGCACCATAACGGCTGCAGAAGGCGAGTTTCATGCGATGATTGCATCGCTTGCGAAACTCTGAGGCCGACTTCCGGCGCGCATGAGGTGAACGCACGGCGCCGCCCCCCCCTGGGGCGGCGTTCGTGTTCAATCCCGCGCTTCCCCTCGGAAGAGATGTTCCATGCTTTCCGCGAGTTCCATATCCCGATCGGTGATCCCTCCTTCGCTGTGTGTCGTGAGCGACACAGCCACGCGGTTATAGGCGTTGGACCAGTCAGGATGATGGTTCATCCGCTCCGCAACCAGTGCCACGCCGGCCATGAAGCTGAAGGCGTGGACGAAATCCTTAAAGGCGTACTCCTTGTGGAGCGCTCCCTCCGCGACAGACCAGCCAGGCAGTGCGGTGAGATGTCGGGTGACCTCTTCAGCGGGAAGGATCTTGGTGTTTGCCACAGCGTTTCCTCCGTTGGGTTGATGATGAGCGTGCATCCTCTGCATCAGTATAACGACGGGCGGCGGCGAACCGTTCCCGCCCGCGCCGTGGCGTGACGTGAATCTCAACGGTGCATTGCGTATATTACAGTCATCTTCCACTTGTGCGGACTGTCATGCCGGTTTTTGCAGCCATCGATGTCGGTTCTAATGCCATGCGCCTCTCCGTGGGGAGCGTGAATGCCGCACGGAAGATGAGCGTCCTTGAGAATGTGCGGGAATCCGTCCGCCTCGGCATGGATGTTTTTACGAGCGGTACGATCAGCGAAGAGACCATGGAGAACGCGATCGACGCGTTCAAACGGTTTCGCCAGGTTATCGATCTCCACGGAGCTCAATGGACGCGCGCGGTGGCGACGAGCGCTACGCGGGAGGCGCTCAATCGCGATCTCTTCATCGATCGCATCGTCCAGGAGTCGGGTATCGAGGTCGTGGTGATCGGTCCGGACGAGGAAGCCCGCCTGATTCAGCTTGCCGTCGAGGAACGGATCAACCTCAAAAATACCCTCGCCATGCTTGTTGATATCGGTGGAGGAAGCACGGAAATCACTCTTTCGTCAGACGGGAAAATTATCTCGACCGAAAGTTTCAAGATGGGGGCTGTTCGACTCCTACAGCTGCTGGAAGGAAAGAAGCACGGAGAGAAGCAGTTCAACCAACTTGTCCGGGAATACGTCGATGCCACGCAGCGGCGCCTGAAGAAAGAGATCGGCAACGAGAAGATCGACCTGTGCGTCGGGACAGGAGGGAACATTGAGACGCTTGCCGACCTGCGACGCGAAGTCCTGGGAAGGGAGAAGGACTCGGCCCTCTCCATGGAAGACCTCGATACGTTGATCAAGAAACTCCTCGCGATGACCTTTGAAGAACGGGTGTCGCAGCTTCGTCTCCGGCCGGATCGGGCCGATGTGATCGTCCCTGCTTCCATTGTTCTGCAGCGCATCATGAAACAGGCGGATGTGAAGGAGGTGGCGATCCCTCGCGTCGGATTGAAGGACGGGTTGTTGCTGGATATGGTGCAGGAGTTGTTCGGGGAGCGGAAGTCGCCGCAGCGCGACCAGGTGATGGCGTCTGCGCTGCAGCTTGGGCGGAAGTACATGTTCGACGAACAACACGGCACCACCGTTTCCCGGCTCGCGCGCGAGCTCTTCGATGAAACGCGCAATCTTCACAACCTCACGATGGAAGACCGACTGCTTCTGGAAGTCGCAGCGCTGCTGCACGATATCGGCACATTTATCGACATGGGAGAACACCACAAGCACACTCTGTACCTCCTGAATGCGACGCCGGTTATCGGTCTCACGAAGGCGCAGATGGCGATCGTCGCAAACGTCGCCCGTTACCATCGGAAGTCGCAGCCGAAGCCGCAGCACGATGCATACCGTGTTCTCCCCTCGCGCGACCGGGTCGTTGTCGCAAAGCTTGCCTCGATCCTGCGGATTGCCGACGCGATGGACAATGAGCACGCTGCGAAGGTCTCCGGCTTCTCCGTGGAACTCCGTCGTCCGAAGTTTCTCCTGCGTCTGGAGGGAGAAGGCGACTTGCTGCTGGAGAAATGGGCCCTCCTCAAAAAGGGGCCCATGTTTGAAGAGATCTTCAATGTGAAGCTCGTGATCGAAGAGTGAATTCTCCCTCCCCCTGTGTTCTCCCTTTCTGCGAGTTCGTTGATTTTCCCGTGAAACTTTTCTACCTTGTATATCGTCTAACTCTTGCATTGGTAAGATCTAAGGAGGCACTGAGGAGGAGCCATGGCGTACGATATCAAAGCGATCAATGAGAAGATTCAGCGCGAGAGCGCCTTCGTCGACATACTGCAGATGGAGATCGGCAAGGTCATCATCGGCCAGAAGTACATGGTGGAACGCCTGCTGATCGGCCTTCTGGCGAACGGCCACATTCTCCTCGAAGGTGTGCCTGGACTTGCCAAGACCCTCAGTGTGAAGACCCTCGCTGCGGCCATCAAAGCAAAATTCCAGCGCATCCAATTTACCCCCGATCTGCTCCCGGCGGACCTCGTCGGGACGATGATCTACAACCAGAAAGAGGGATCATTCCAGACCAAGAAGGGGCCGGTCTTCGCCAATTTCATCCTCGCCGATGAAATCAACCGATCCCCGGCGAAGGTTCAGAGTGCGCTGCTGGAAGCCATGCAGGAGCGGCAGGTAACGATCGGAGAGCAGACGTTCCCTCTCCCGGAACCGTTCCTGGTCCTGGCAACGGAGAATCCCATCGAGCAGGAAGGGACGTACCCCCTCCCCGAAGCGCAGGTCGATCGTTTCATGTTGAAGGTGAAGATCGGATATCCCTCGAAGGAAGAGGAACTGCTGATCATGCGGGCAAACGTGAATATCGTCCCTGCACAGGTGAACACCGTTGTCACGCCGGAGGACATCCTGAAGGCGCGCAGTGCGATCGGCGAGATCTATATGGACGAAAAGATCGAGCGGTATATCCTTGACATCGTTTTCGCTACGCGGAATCCCAAGCAATACAACCTGCAAAACCTGGTGCAGCTGATCTCGTACGGGGCTTCGCCGCGCGCTTCCATCAACCTCGCCCTCGGCGCCAAGGCGTACGCCTTTATCAAGCGCCGTGGCTATGTCATCCCGGAAGATGTCAGGGCCGTGAGTCTCGACGTCCTTCGCCACCGTGTAGCCGTGACGTACGAGGCCGAGGCGGAGGAGGTCACTCCCGAGCAAGTGGTGCAGGAAGTACTGAACAAGATCGAAGTACCGTGATCGTCCGACGGGTTGGCTTGTAGAAGCGGAGAGCGTGCGACGTGGATACGCGTGAGCTGCTGAAAAAGGTTCGCCAGATCGAGATCAAGACCCGTGGGATGGTGAACCAGATCTTTTCGGGGGAATACCACAGCGTCTTCAAAGGACGCGGGATGGAATTCTCCGAGGTACGCGAATATCAATTCGGGGATGATATTCGCAGTATCGATTGGAATGTGTCGGCGCGATTCAACCGCCCCTTTATCAAGATATTCGAAGAGGAGCGGGAACTGACCGTCATGCTGATGGTGGATCTGAGCCGGTCCGGCGATTTCGGTTCCGCCAAGCAGACCAAAAACGAAATCGCCGCCGAGATATGCGCCATTCTTGCCTTCTCGGCCATCAAGAACAACGACAAAGTGGGGTTGATCCTGTTTACGGACAGGATCGAGAAGTTTGTGCCCCCGAAAAAGGGGCGCGCCCACATCCTCCTTATCATCCGCGAACTGCTCTCGTTTAATCCCGAGGGACGGGGAACGAACATCCGCCAGGCCCTGGAGTACTTCAACCACGTCACGAAGAAACGGTCAATCGCATTTCTGATTTCCGATTTCATCGACGATGGCTACGACCGCATCCTTCGGATCATGAGCCGACGGCACGATGTGATCGCCGTGGAAATGACGGACCCGCGGGAAGAAGAGATCCCGCCGGTCGGGTTGATCAATTTCCGTGATGCGGAAGGTGAGGCCGAGCGGTGGATCGATACCTCGGACCCGTCGGTTCGCCGTGAATTCGCAAAGTACTGGAGCATGCGCCGCGCGGCGCGACGCTCGATGTTTGTCCGCAGCAAGGTGGATGCCATTCCGATCCGGGTGGACCGGCCCTATCTGAAGCCGATTGTCGACTTTTTCCAGAAGAGGGCGACCAGGTGGTGAAGGGAATGAGAGTCACGTCCATCGTTCTCCTCTTGTGCTTCTGCTGCATGGATACCCAGGCGCAGAATCAACATATCGTCGCCCAGGCCGCAGTCGACTCAACGAATTTCCTCATCGGCGACGGGATTCGCGTCAGGATCAATTTCCAGCATCCGAAGGGATCCGTCATCCAGGCGCAATTCGGCGACACCCTCGGTGGATTCGCCGTCCTGGAACGTCTCCCTCCATCCTCCCAGACCGATACGACAAGCACGGCGACCGTCACTGTTGCGAGGTACGAGACCGGCGAGGCCATCCTCCCCCCCTTTCCGTTTGCAGTGAATGTGCCGGGCGATTCCGCGCATCATGTGAGCACAAACTCCCTTGTCGTCACGATCCATGCAGTTGCCGTCGACACCACGAAGGACATACGCGATCTGAAACCGCCTCTGGGGATCCCGCTGACGCCTGCGGAGATCATGCTTCTCTCCGGCATCGTTCTGGCTATCGCAGCGGCGGTGTACTTTGGGTATCGCTATTGGAAGAAACGGAAGGAGAAGCGGTCTGGGAAGGCCGTGGATCCTGCCTCCCAACGCCCTGCACATGTTATCGCGTTTGAAGAGCTCGCCATCCTCAAGGAGAAAAAACTCTGGCAGCAGGGGCGTGTGAAGGAATTTTATTCTGACGTTACCGGTATCTTCCGCCAGTATCTTGAAAACCGCTATGCCATGACGGCGCTGGAGGAGACAACAGACGAGATCATGGACGGGCTCCGGAGGCTCCGGTTTCCCGATCCCCTTTGCGAGAACGCCGGGCGGATCCTGCACCGGGCCGACCTTGTCAAGTTTGCGAAGTATCAACCCCTCGTCCCCGAACACGAAGAAATGATCGCAGTCGTGTACGACATCGTTGAGAGAACCAAGATCACACAGATGGCGCCGGTTCATGCCCCGGAACCAAAGGGGGCGGAACATGCCGGGCACTAACGTCACCTTCGCGCATCCGTGGTTTCTTGCCGGCCTCGCGGCGTTACCGCTCCTGGTGGTCTGGTACCTCCGTAACAGAAAAAGGGTCGCGAGCCATTACCGGTACTCCACGCTCAAGGCATTTGCGGGATTGAAACCGACACTGCGTGAGCGACTGCGCCATGTCCCGTTCATACTGCGCATGGTCACCCTCACGGTTCTCATGATTGCTCTCGCCCGTCCGCAGACAACGTCGCGCGGAGAGAACATCTACACCGAGGGGATCGACATTGCCATGCTGGTCGACATCTCGGGGAGCATGCTGGCGGAAGATTTCCAGCCGAACCGGATTGAAGCCGCGAAAACCGTGGCAGAGAACTTCATCGACGGACGGACGAACGACAGGATCGGTCTCGTGATCTTTGCCGGCCAAAGCTTCACCCAATGCCCGATGACGATGGACTACCGCGTTCTGAAGAACCTCCTGCGGCAGGTCAAGCAGGGGATGGTGGAGGATGGGACGGCGATCGGCATGGCAATTGCCCAGGGGGTGAACCGCCTGAAGGACGGCAAGGCGAAAAGCAGGGTGATGATTCTCCTGACGGACGGCATGAACAACCGCGGCGAGATTGATCCGCTGACTGCGGCGCAGATCGCGCAGACATTCGGAATCCGCATCTATACGATCGGTGTCGGAACGCAGGGGGAAGCTCCCTATCCTGTCATGACGCCGTTCGGCAAACGGTACCAGAATATACCGGCCGATGTCGACGAGAAGACCCTGCAACAGATCGCGGACATGACCAACGGACAGTACTTCCGCGCCACCAATAACCGGACGCTGAAGCAGATTTACAACGACATCGACAAACTTGAGAAGACGCGCATTGAGGTCAAGTCGTACCGGTCCTACGCCGAACTCTTCCCCGTCTGGGCGTTGATCGGTTTGGCCTGCGTGCTGCTGGAATTTGGCCTGGGCGGCACGGTATTGAGGAAGCTTCCTTGAGATGATCCGATTCCTCCATATCGAGTACCTCTATGCGCTCGTCTTCCTTCCGGTGATGATTGCGCTCTTCTGGGCGTTTGGACGGGCGAGAGCACGCGCGCGGTCCCGGTTTGGACAGGATGCGATCCTTGAGCGAATGGCGGAACAGGCCAGCCGCACGAAACGGAATGTGAAGTTTATTCTTCTCCTCTGTAGTACCGCACTTCTCCTCGTGGCACTTGCGCAGCCGCAGATCGGCACGCGGCTTGAAGAGGTGAAACAGGAGGGAGTGGATATCTTCATCGCTCTTGACGTATCCCTGAGCATGAAGGCCGAAGACATCAAGCCGAACCGCCTGGAAAAGGCGAAGTTTGAAATCCGCAACCTTGTCGGACGTCTTGCAGGCGATCGGCTGGGGCTGGTTGTTTTTGCAGGGGAGGCCTACACACAGTTCCCGCTGACGACGGACTACAGCGCCGCAAACATGTTCCTTGATGTTGTGGACGTCGATGTCGCGCCGGTTCCCGGTACGTCCATCGGCGCGGCGATCCAGCGGGCCGTCGAATCGTTCGATCTCAAGGAAACGACGACGAAGGTGCTCGTCATCATCAGCGACGGCGAGGAAACAGAGGGGGATGCATTTGAGTCGGCCGCCGATGCGGCGAAGCAGGGGGTGCTGATCTACACCATCGGACTCGGTTCACCTGCCGGCGCCCCGATTCCCGTGTACGACGCGTCCGGGCGACAGACAGATTTCAAACGCGACCGGGAGGGGAATGTCGTCGTGACGAAACTTGATGAACCGGGACTGGAAAAGATCGCTACCATCGGCAACGGGAAGTACTTCCGGGGAACCAACGCGCAGGACGAGTTGGACGAAATCTACAAGAACATCAATTCTCTCCAGAAAAGGGAGTTCGGCGTCAAGCAATTCACGGACTACGAGGAGCGCTACCAGTTTTTCCTTTTCCCCGCGATTCTCCTCCTGATTGCCGAACTTCTCTTGACAGAGAACAAGGTTGCGTGGCTGACGAAGTGGAACCCGTTACGGAAGCCGGGGGAGGTGGAGGCATGAAGAGACTCGCCGGCCGGCCGCTCCCGTTGCTGTGGCTTGGGTTTGCTGCCACAATGCTCTTTCTCCTTGCTGGCCGCGCAGAGGCCCAATCAGTCCGTTCGCTCGTCAACGGCGGGAACGATTTTTACAAGGATCAGAAATACAGCGACGCGGAAGTGAATTATCGGAAAGCGCTGGAAAAAGAGAAGGAATCCGTTCAGGGGCACTTTAATCTCGGAGACGCCCTGCACAAGCAAGGGAAATATGACGAGGCAATCAAGGAATACGAGGAGGCGATCGGTAAAGCGGAACAGAAAGAGACGAAAGCGTTTGGGCATTACAATATCGGCAACTCCCTTATGAAGGGACAGCGCTACCAGGACGCCGTGCAGTCGTACGTCAATGCGCTGAAGGTCGATCCACATGACGAGGATACGCGGTACAACCTGTCCTATGCTCTGGAGAAGCTGAAGCAACAACAGCAACAAAACAAGGACCAGAAGAAGAACCAGGACAAGAACCAGGAGAAAAAGAACGACCAAAACCAACAGAACAAACAGGATCAGCAGAAGCAGGACCAGCAAAAGCAGCAACAGGAGAAGCAGAATCAGCAACAGCAGCAACAACAACAGCAGCGACAACAGCAACAGAAGCAGATGTCCAAGGCGGACGCTCAGCGCATCCTGGACGTCCTGAAAGACAATGAGAAGGAAGTACAGAAGAAATTGCGCGTGCGCCAGGGTGTGAGGGTCAAGACGGATAAGGACTGGTAACATGGATCGGACCGCGTTCCAGAGGATGCTTTCGGTCTTCCTGTGCCTGATCTTGTGGGCTGGGGTGGGGCTTTCGCAGGGGACCGAATTTCAGGCGAATGTCGACCGGAATCCGGTTGGCGTGGGGGAACCCTTTACGCTGTCGTTCACCCTGTCGAACGGCGGTATGGGTGGCGGCAAGAACCTGCAACCACCCGACCTCAACAAGTTTCGGATCATGGGAGGTCCCAACCAGTCGTCAAATGTCCAGATCAGCAACGGCTCGGTCTCCTCGTCGTTCGTGTACAGCTACGTCGTGGAGGCAATAGAGATCGGCAAGTTCACCATCGGCCCGGCGTCGATAGAGAGCGGGGGGAAAACGTATCGAAGCGCTCCGCTGACCATCGAGGTTGTCAAGGGGTCGACGAAGGCGAAACAGCAAGGCACGGAGGCGGCCGACCTTTCCGCGCAGGTCGGCGACAATCTGTTTCTTAAGGCGACCGTGGATCGTGCACACGTCATCCAGGGCGAACAGATCAATCTCGTCTTCAAACTCTATACGCGCGTTTCGGTGAACAATTATGCCGTGGAGAAGACGCCGAACATGACGGGGTTCTGGGGGGAAGATATAGAGCTTCCGAAAAATGTTCCGCTCTCCACCGAGACAGTCAACGGGAAGCAATACAAAGTGGGGATTGTCAAACGGATGGCGTTGTTCCCGACGCAGGCGGGGACGCTCGAGATCAGTCCCATGGAAGTTCAGACGACCGTCGTGGTGCAGGACCGGCGTTCGGTCGATCCTTTTGATTCGTTCTTTCGCGATCCGTTCGGACGTTCCATCAACTACGAGATCAAGAGTGAACCGATCAAGATCAAGGTGGATCCCCTTCCTTCCGATCCTCCCCCCGATTTCAAGGGTGCAGTCGGCCAGTTTGCGATGAGCACGGCGGTCGACAAGAAGACGACGAGGACGAACGAACCGGTGAGTTTGAAAGTCACGATTTCGGGGACGGGGAATATCAAACTGATCGAGTCTCCCCTCGTGGAACTCCCCACCGATTTCGAGCAATATAGCCCGAAAGTATCGGACAACATCAACCGGACCGGGAACAGGATTTCGGGGAGCAAGACCTTCGAGTATCTGCTCATCCCCCGGTACCCCGGCGTGAAGACTGTCAAACCGGTCAGCTTCTCATACTATGATCCTGCAAAACGATCGTATGTCAAGCTTCACTCGCCCCAGATCGAGCTGAATGTCGAACAGGGAACCGCCCCCGTCGCGCCGATGATTGCCGGGGGATCGCGGGAAGATGTGCAGTTGCTCAGCCAGGACGTCAGATTCATCAAACTCGCTTCGCCGGGGTTTGCGCGTCCGGGCGAGGCGTTCTACAGCAGCGGCCTCTTCATGGCCATGCTCCTGATCCCCGTTGCAGGACTCGCCGGTGCATTTGTCTATGCCCGCCGGCGGGCGGCTGTCATGCTCGACCAGGCAGGATACAGGAACAGAAAGGCAATGAAGGTGGCGCGGAAGGGCTTGAAACAGGCGGAATACCTTCTGAAAGAAAAATCGGGGAAGCCGGCGGCCAATCAACGTCTTAGGTTTTACGGGGAGGTGTCGAAAGCGTTGTGGAAATATTTTGGGGACAAGCTCGCCATCCCGCAAGCAGACTTCTCTGTGGAGGGGGCGGCAAAGGTGTTGACCGATCGGGGGATCGATCCCGGTCTCCTTGCGGCGCTGCGTTCGCTCCTCGAGACTTGTGACCTTGCCCGTTTTGCACCGACAAGTCTCGAAGCGTCCGTCATGCAAAAGACCTATGACGAAGCGCAGCGTATCATTGTGGAACTTGAGCGGACACTGAAATAGCCATGCATCGAATCCTCGTCATCGTCATCTCCTGTGCTGCGATTGCGGTTGCCCGCGCGCAAACGCCTGAGCAGCTCTTTGCGGATGCAAACCAGCTCTACCAGCAGGGGAAATTTCCGGAAGCACGCGCGTCCTATGAACGTATTCTCTCCTCGGGCTACGCGGCCGGAGAGCTCTCCTACAACCTCGGCAACGCATGCTACAAAGAGGGGGATATCCCGCACGCGATCCTCAACTACGAAAGAGCCCTCCGGCGGATCTCAGGCGACGACGACGTCCGGCACAATCTGCAGATTGCGAATCTCATGATCATTGACAAGATCGAACCTACGCCCCGGATTTTCATCTGGGAGTACTGGGATGGCGTCAAGAATTGGTTCACCATGACGGGCGTCACGCTCGTTGTCTATGCATGGTTCGTCCTGTTCGCCGCATCGCTTGCCGTTGTTGCCCTGGCGCGGACCTATGCCCTCCGCAAGATCGCTTTCTTGACCGCGGCCGGAACGTTCGTCGTCTGCCTCTTCTTCACGGTGGTCCTCTTCGACAAGAAGTCCGACCTTGTGCGCAGCGATCTCGCGATCGTTGTGTCGCAGATCGTCACAGTCAAGAACTCCCCCGACCCGATGAGCTCCGATGCGTTTGTCCTCCACGGGGGGGTTAAGGTGCAGATCACGGATCGGTTTACGACATGGATGAAGATCCGTCTTGCCGATGGGAAGGTTGGCTGGATGGATGGGGGCGCCGCAGAAGTTATCTGACGCATCTTTCTGCCGGCGCGTTTGCGGCAGGATGAACGAACAATCGCCGCGGCGTCATGGTGGTGCGAGCGACGGAATGAACCAATGCCCAGGAAATCTTGTTCTTTGCGGTAGTACCGTGCAGCGCCGGAAAAGCGGCCTCCGTGTGGTGCGGGGGCCTTTTTTTTTACTTGAACGTCCACGCGGGATTCAGATACTTCTCGCGAACGAGCCGCTCAATGTCGTCGCCAGGATCGACTGTTGTGCGGTGGTGTGCATTCCAGGCGGATTGAAGTGCGGCGCGGACTGTTGCGGCGGGGGCGGGAAGATTGCACAAGAAGTCCCGATGGCTGCGCTGCTGCCGGTACGTCGGCTGTTTCGGCGGCGGGAGAAGCAGTTCCTCGATCAGCGAGAGCTGCATGGCGAGAAGAAAGCATCCGTGGAAAAGGAAATAGTGCTGGAGTCGTCGTTGCGCATTCCCGGAGAACTTTCGCTGTCCGAGAGTCAGGTCGCTGAATCCCTGGACCGCAATTTCCCCCTCAACGAGGGGGCGCAATGCTGAGGCGTGGCGGTTCATGATGAATGTGTTGGAATCGCCGGCCGTGGCAAGGACCGGATCGTCGGCCGTCCGGAGAATCAGCGAGATGTTCAGACATCCGGGTCCCTGGACGACAGTTCCACCTCCGCTTGACCGGCGAAACACGGGGATGCGGCGCTTGCGGCATTCTTCGATGTTGACATTGCGCCCGGGATCGTCGGAATTGCCCAGCACGACGAAAGGGGCCGCCGGCTCCCAGAAACGAAGGACCGGTTCGCCTCCTTCGCGCTCCCGCTGGAGGAGAAGAGCTTCGTCGGCGGCAAGTTGATGCGCGGGCGAGGTGAAGACGGTGTCCAAGTACTGCAGGGCAATGCCGGATTTGATAGAATACTCCGAATGCTGTACATTAGGCGGCAACGCGGACATTCCTGGCTTGCCCGCCGATCGGTATCACGACGCGAGGATCTGTGGAAACGAAAAATAAGGAACATGGTCCACTGACGCAAGGGACGAACGGTCAGGACAAGGACCAATGGCTTGAATCCCTTGAATTCATCCTGCAGTCGGTGCTGAAAGACCGGGAGCCGGAAAAGGTCAACCTGGCGCTGGAAAAGGTGCATGCCCGTCTCCGGGAGGCCGGTATCACCATTCCCAACCTTGTCAGCACGCCGTACGTGAACACCATCCCCCCAGAAGAAGAGCCCGCATACCCTGGCGATCGCGACATCGAAAGACGAATCAAGAGCTACATCCGCTGGAATGCCATGGCCATGGTGGTGAAGGCCAACAGGAGCTTTGCGGGCCTCGGCGGCCACATCTCTTCGTACGCTTCTTCGGCAACGTTGTATGAGGTGGGGTTCAATCACTTCTTCCGGGGAGGCGAGGGGGACCGGCCGGCGGACATGATCTATTTCCAGGGACATACCGCCCCGGGCATGTATGCGCGTGCGTTCCTGGAGGGACGCCTCGATGTGTCCCATCTGCATAACTTCCGGCGCGAGCTTGCACCGGGAGGCGGCCTCTCGTCCTACCCGCATCCCTACCTCATGCCGGAATTCTGGCAGTTCCCGACCGTGTCGATGGGGCTGGCTCCGATCATGTCGATCTACCAGGCCCGCTTCAACCGCTATCTCAAGGCACGCGGTCTTCTCAAAGGGGAAGAGTCCCGCGTCTGGGCATTTCTCGGCGACGGCGAAACTGATGAACCGGAGACGCTGGGAGCGCTGACACTCGCATCGCGGGAGAATCTCGATAATCTGACGTGGGTGGTGAACTGCAACCTCCAGCGGCTCGACGGACCGGTTCGGGGAAACGGGAAGATCATCCAGGAACTCGAAAAAGCTTTCCGCGGTGCCGGCTGGAATGTGATCAAGGTGATCTGGGGAACCGACTGGGATCCACTCATTGCAAAAGATGAAGGGGGTCTTCTTCTCAAACGCATGGAGGAGGTCGTCGATGGCGATTTCCAGAAGTACATCGTCGAACCGGGCAGCTATACCCGCAAGCATTTCTTCGGCAAATATCCGGAGTTGCTCGAGAGCGTAAACCACCTGACCGATGACCAGATCCACAGGCTTTTGCGCGGCGGCCATGACCCGAAGAAAGTGTACGCGGCGTACCGACGGGCGGTGGAACAGAAAGGGCAGCCGACGGTGATCCTCGCCAAGACGGTCAAAGGGTATGGATTGGGTGAAGCAGGAGAAGGAAGGAACATCACCCATCAGCAGAAGAAGCTGAATGAAAAGGAGCTTCGGGAATTCCGGACACGATTCGGTATTCCCATCAGGGACGAAGAGATTGCCGAAACGCCGTTCTACCGCCCGCCGGCGGACAGCGAAGAGATGAAGTATCTCCATGAACGGCGAAAGATACTGCATGGATATGTCCCGGCCCGGCACGTCACGACGGAACATCTTGAAACACCCACCCTCGACAAGTTCGGAGAATTTCTGAAGGGGTCCGAACGCTTCGAAGTCTCTACGACCATGGCCTTCGTTCGCATGTTGAGCATGCTGCTCCGGAACAAGAACGTCGGCCGTCGCATCGTGCCCATCATCCCGGATGAGGCGCGCACGTTCGGCATGGATCCGCTCTTCCGCGAGATAGGCATCTACTCGCCGAAGGGGCAACTGTACGAACCTGTGGACAGCGAGTCACTCCTCTACTATCACGAAGCGGCCGACGGCCAGATCCTGGAGGAAGGAATCACGGAAGAGGGGGCGATGTCGTCGTTCATTGCCTCAGGGACCTCGTATGCCTCGCACGGCCTCACCACGATCCCGTTCTACGTGTACTACTCCATGTTTGGGTTCCAAAGGATCGGAGACCTTGCATGGGCGGCAGGGGATATCCGCGCCAGGGGCTTCATGCTCGGCGCCACTGCGGGAAGAACGACCCTGAATGGCGAAGGCCTCCAGCATGAAGATGGGCACAGCCACATTCTCGCAAGCACCATCCCCTCGCTCGTCTCATACGATCCGGCCTTTGCGTACGAAATTGCCGTGATCATCGAAGACGGGCTGCGGCGGATGTACAGGGAAGGGGAGGATGTCTTCTACTATCTGACCCTGTATAACGAAAATTATGCGATGCCTCCCATGCCCGACGGGGTGGAGGAAGGAATCCGCAAAGGGCTGTACCGTTTCCGCAAGGGAGACCCGCAGAAAAAGCATAAGGCGCACATCTTCGGTAGCGGTCCAATTCTCCGGCACGCGCTCCGGGCGCAGGAGATTCTTGCGGAACGATATAATGTTGCGGCCGACGTATGGAGCGCGACGAGCTACAAACTGCTTCGCAACGACGCCCTGCGGGCAAAACGCTGGAATATGCTCCATCCAATGGAGACTCCCCGTGTTTCCTATCTTGAGTCAGTTCTTGAGCACGAAGAAGGCGTTTTTGTGGCGGTGTCGGATTACATGAAAATTGTCCCCGATCAGATCGCTCCATGGGTTCCCGGGGGATTGATGACGCTGGGAACCGACGGGTTCGGGCGGAGCGACACCCGCCCCGCCCTAAGGCGGTTCTTCGAAATCGACGCGGAATCGACTGTTGTCGCGACTCTTTACGCGATAGCATTGGAGGGGGATATCCCCATGGCGGATGTGCAGAAGGCGATCAAAGATTTGGACATCGATCCGGAGAAGCCGTTCCCGTCATTGGTGTAACGGCCTCCGGGCTTACCTGGAAGGAGAACATGTCATGGATGTACGACTTCCGCGACTCGGAGAAGGCGCGGATTCAGGTGTCATCTCGACGCTGTTTGTGAAACTCGGTGACACTCTCAAGAAAGATCAACCGATACTCGAATTAGAGAGCGAAAAGGCGGTGGCAAGCATTCCTTCGCCTTCCGCCGGTACCGTGACGAAGATCTTTGTCAAGGAGGGGGATGAAATCAAGGTGGGAGCGCTGATCGTTTCGCTTGCCGAATCCGGCAACGGCGAATCCCCCGTGGTGCAGCCGGCTTCTGCCGCTCCTCCTGTCATCGACGCGCGCGTGGGTGATGAAGAAGAGGCCGCGATCGATGTGGCACCTCCCCCTGCGCCGGGTCCCGTGGCCCCGCTCTCCGCAGACTTCCCGGTCGCGCATCCAGCAGGCGTGCCGCCGCCTGCATCTCCGTCGATCCGCAAGATCGCCCGGGAACTGGGACTTGATCTCCACCGCGTGCGTGGAAGCGAACACGGCGGACGAATCGTCATGGCCGATCTGCGGGCGTACGCACAGAAGATTCAGGAGGTTGCTCTTTCTGCGCGCGCGGGTGCTCCCGCTGCCGGTCAGGGTCTTGCTGCGCGGCCGGCGCCGGTCAGCGTCGACTTTTCGAAATGGGGCCCGGTATCCGTCAAGAAAATGTCCCAACTCCGAAAGGCAATTAGTGCAAAAATGTCGGAGTCGTGGGCGGCCGTGCCGCGTGTCACGCAGTTTGACGAAGCGGATATCACCGATCTCATGGCGCTGAGGAAGAAACATGCCGGGGCGTATGAGCAGAAGGGGGGACATCTTACGCTGACGACATTTGCCCTGAAGGCGGTGGTGGCGATGTTGAAGAAATATCCCGATTTCAACGCCAGCATCGATGAGGGCGCGGGGACGGTGGTGTTAAAGCAGTACTACCACATCGGCATTGCGGTGGATACGGAACAAGGCCTTATCGTTCCCGTGCTCCGTGACGCCGACAAGAAAAGCATGCTCGAGCTCGCAGTGGGTGTCAACGAACTCGCGGAGCGGACACGCGAGCGAAAAGTGTCGCTCGACGAGATGCAAGGAGGAACATTTACAATTTCCAACCAGGGAGGGATCGGCGGCGGACACTTCACGCCCGTCGTGAACACGCCGGAAGTGGCAATCCTCGGGATAGGGCGCGGTGTGGTGAAACCGGTCGTGAAGGACGGAAAGATCGTCCCCCGCACGATGCTTCCCATCACCCTTTCGTACGACCACCGGGTGGTCGATGGCGCGAGCGCCGCCCGCTTCGTGACGGATCTGGTGAAACTCCTTGAGGGCTTCAAGGAATCCGACGTCGCCCTCTAAGATCTGCCGATGATGAACATGACTAGACATATGTGGAGAATGATTTGAACATGAATTCCATCAAGACGGATATCGTTGTGCTTGGAGCAGGACCCGGCGGGTACGCTGCCGCATTTTATGCCGCAGACAAAGGGAAGAAGGTTGTGCTCGTTGAGCAGGAGAAACGGCTCGGCGGTGTATGTCTTAATCGCGGGTGCATTCCCTCAAAGGCGCTCTTGCACGCCGCGAAGTTGATCACGGAGGCGGAAGAGTCGGGGTTCCGCGGCATTCACTTTCCAAAGCCTCGCATCGACCTGAACGAAATGCGTTTGTGGAAGAATTCAATTCTCGAGAAACTGGGAGGGGGTATTGCGGATCTCGCCCGCAGGCGGAACGTCGAAGTGTTGACGGGTCGCGGCTACTTCGAGAATTCGACGACACTCCGGGTGGAAACGGAGGATGGCCAGAAGTATGTCAGCTACGACAAAGCCATCATCGCCGTCGGCTCCAAGGCGGCCATGCCGGCGGCATTCGACCTCGGGAACCCGCGCATCATGACCTCCACGGAAGCGCTGGAGATCGAAGAGATACCAAAGACCATGCTGGTCGTCGGCGGCGGCTACATCGGCATGGAGCTGGGGACGGTCTACGCCACGCTGGGAAGCGAGGTGGTGGTGGTGGAGGCGTTCGATCACATTCTTGCGGGGGCCGACCTGGATCTTGCCCGCCCCGTAGCACGCAGGGCGGAGAAACTGTTCAAGGAAATCAGGGTCTCGACGAAGGTGACCAAAATGGCCACCGTGGGGAAGCGGATCAAGGTGAACATGGAGTTGAATGGAGAGAAGAAGGAGGAACAGTACGACCGCGTTCTCGTTTCCGTCGGCCGCCTTCCCAATTGCGGTGATCTCGGGCTGGAAAACACGAAGGTGCAGCAGGACGAAAAGGGATACATCAAGGTGAACGACCGGCAGCAGACGGATGACCCCTCGATCTGCGCCATCGGTGACGTTGCAGGGGGTGTGCTCCTGGCGCACAAGGCGACCAAGGAAGGACGCATTGCCGTCGAAGTGATCACGGGAGAGTTGAGCGCCTTCGAGGACATCATCATTCCGGCCGTTGTTTTTACGGATCCCGAGCTGGCGTGGTGCGGCCTGACGGAAGCCGAAGCGCGGCAGAAGGGGGTCGCGGTGGAAGTTGTCAAATTCCCGTGGTCGGCCTCAGGCCGGGCACTCAGTTTTGACCGGACCGACGGAATGACCAAACTCATCATCGACCCAGGCACGGAGCGGATCCTCGGCGTGGGGATCGTCGGTGCAGGAGCAGGGGAATTGATTGGTGAGGGGGTAGTGGCAATC
Organism: Ignavibacteriota bacterium; assembly: GCA_003162635.1. Classification (GTDB taxonomy): domain Bacteria; phylum Bacteroidota; class Ignavibacteria; order UBA10030; family UBA6906; genus Fen-1260. Next base: position 226,245 of record PMNE01000030.1, on the reverse strand, counting down.
GAGATGGGGGCGACAGCTCAGGATCTTGCGGAATCGGTTCATCCCCACCCGACGCTTTCCGAAACCCTGTCGGAGTGCGCTGAAGCATTCTACGGCACTGCAACGCATTCCTTTTCAAAGAAAAAGTCCCCTGCGGGCGAATAAAGGTCCCGACCCCGGCCCGTTCCGCGAGGGGCAGGCCGGAACGGGTCAACGAAGTGCCGCCTCAATGGCATCGGTCAGTTCCTTCGCATCCGGCTCGACATCCGGGAGGAACCTGCCGATGACCTTTCCTTGCTTGTCCACAAGGTACTTTTGAAAATTCCACTTCACCCC